>JANOQR010000278.1:0-8678 GCA_031414935.1 Luteolibacter sp. | reverse complement strand
TACAAAGGCAAAGAACGCCGCCAGCGCATCCAAGAAGTCATGGATTTCACCGACCTCGTTCCGCTCGCAGATCGGTTTTCTAATAAGCTCTCTAAAGGCATGACTCAGCGCCTTGGCCTCGGTCGCGCACTGCTCCACGATCCGCAAGTCCTCATCATGGACGAGCCCGCCGCCGGTCTCGATCCCAAAGCCCGCGTCGAGCTCAAGCACCTCATCCGCGTCCTCGCCAAGGAAGGAAAAACCATTTTCATTTCCTCCCACATTCTATCCGAACTCGGTGAAATGTGCGACTCGTTGCTCTTCATCAACAACGGCAAAATCGTCCACCACGGCGACTCCGCCACCTTGCGCCGTGGCTCCGACAAACTCGGCGGCGTGCTCTATGACGTGCAAATCGACGGCGAACCCGACCTCTTCTCCGAGTGGTGCGTCCTCCAGCCAAACGTCGAGTTTCTCGAATCCCGCAAACTCGGTGGCCGCATCCGCATCGACACCGAAGACCCCACCAAAGCCGCCGACGTTCTCGCCCGCATGGTCAAAGACGGCCTCCGCATTACCGAGTTCCATCGCGAAGAACGCAACCTCGAAGACGCCTTCATCGACATCATCGGCAGGCTAGACGCTGGAAAACCTGCCATCGCGCCGCCGCTGCAAGAGACGTTGGTGGTTGAGCTGAGGGACCGCTCTGAGAGCGGCACTCCGACACAAAACCACCAGTCCTAACTACTGTGCCGCTCCAAAAAAAATCCGCTAAAAGCAGTTCCTCACCAGCTTCTTGTTGTGCCTCTTCGGATGCTCCATGGGACGCTGCTAGAAAACTGAGGCTGGTTCGCCACGACTACCGTGAGAACGAGGTGATTGATCCCGGCGTCAACTTCTTCGTGCTGACACTGGAAGCTATTGGGGCAAGTCCGAAGTATTCTTGCGAGGGGCACCCTAGCGGATTCTACGTGTTTTTCGAGGCGAGCTACGATCTAGCGATCAAAATCCAAAACGCTGGCTTCTTCAGAGTCGAAATTTCGTCTTGGTCTCACGAGCGGGATTGGTGGTGTATTCGCATCGGTTGCGAACCCAAGAGCGAGCGCGATAAAAGGCGAACGCTCCGCATGGCAGCCAAGGCATGGCAAAAGGCATTTTGGCACAACAACTCTCAACCATCAACTCCCACCCATGATCCACCTCACTGATTTTTCCGACAGACTCTCACCCATGCTGGTGAAGGAACTGCGCCAAGGAATGCGTGCTCGTAGTTTCACGATTGTCTTTCTCGGCTTCCAATGTCTGCTCGCATTTGTCCTGCTCACCGCTGGCGCGTCCTTTGAGTCCGATGGGGCTGGCGTCGCAGCATCCGGCACGATTTTCACGATGTTCTCCATCGTCGTTCTCTTCATCCAACCGATGCGGGGAGTCGCGGCACTCTCGTCTGAAATCACCGGAAAAACCATCGAGATGATCTCCCTCACCCGCCTCACGGCATGGCGCATCGTCTTTGGAAAATGGATCGCCATCGTCAGCCAATCCGCGCTCATCCTCGTCACCATCATTCCCTATCTCATTCTGCGCTACTTCTTCGGCGGCATGAATTTGTTGGGCGAAGTCGTCCTTCTTTCGCTCATTTTCCTGACCTCCATGGCCCTGACCGCCTTGATGGTGGGGTTCTCTACTTCCGCAGGAAAACTCGCCCGCTCTCTGCCTATCCTCGTGATCGTGTTTGGAAGTCAATACGTCCCATTTTTACTTTATCGCGGTGGCTCCGGGATGAGCATGAGCTTCTTCACCTTCTCTGATGCTGAGTCCATCATCACCATTTCCTGCTACCTCGTGTTCATCGCTTACGTCGGCTGGTGTGCGCTGTCCCACGGCACGGCTTCCATCGCGCCTGTGGCGGAAAATCATTCGACGGTCCGGCGGCTGATCGCTCTCGGCCTAGCAGTCATCACGGCCACGATCGCATTCACGGGTTACGCCGATGGTTTTGCAATCGCGATGGCATTCGCAATCATCCTCACACCCGCCCTGATGACCGCGTTCACCGAGCCAGCCATCGTTTTACCACCCGTTTGCAAGCCCTTCTTGAAACGCGGCAAAGCGGGCAGAGTCGCCGCGGCATTTCTTCTGCCCGGCTGGCCGACGGGAGTGTTTTACGCCGGATTGATGGCTCTCATCGGCTTCGTTGGCATCACCGGGGCTTTTGAAATGGGCCTTCACAGCTTCGACGAAAAATCTGCCATCGTCTGCCTCTCCTGCTTCGGCAGCCTTCTTTTGCCCGCGCTGCTAGCTGCAATTTTCACCAAGCAAGACAGCAAACGCTTCACCAACTTCATGATCTTTCTCGTGGTCTCGATCTGCCTCGCCGTCACCGCCATGATCCTCACCAACATCAAAAGTAACAACGAAACCTACCTCTGGGCCTTCATCTGGAATCCTCCCGTTTTCCTCTTCATGCTCAGCAACGGACGCTTCGATGCAGACAACCTCCTTCTCGCCGTTTCCCTCATCGACTCCGCACTATTCCTCGCGCTGCTGGGAATCGCGCTGAAGGGCTACCGCGAATACGGCAGAGTTTTCCAACAGACCGACGCCGCCCTCGCACGCGAAGTCACGACCGCTCACGCAGGCTCAGATGCAGCCTGAAAAGGCAGGGACCGTCACTCCGTGCGGTCCTGCGAATGTGAAGCAAATGATTCCTCCCATGAAAATCGAGCAACTCCAACAGTGCCACACCACTGCCCTGAATGCCGCTCGTAAACTCCGCCTGCCACTGCGATCGCGCGTGTGGAAAGGCCAAGCAGGCGAGTTCACCGGCGGCGGCACTGGCTCGTCCATGGATTTCCAAGACCACCGCGCCTACTCGCCCGGCGACGACCCACGCCACATCAACTGGCAAGCCTACGCCCGCACTGGCAGCTATACGATGAAGCTCTTCCGCGAGGAAACTCGGCCAGTCGTGGACCTCATTCTCGATGCTTCCGAGTCGATGTTCTTCGATGAAACCAAAGCCACCCGCACCACCGAGCTTCTCTATCTGATCGCCGCCAGCTCCCAATCCGCCGGAGCCTCGCTGACCCTCCACGCCGTCCGGGGTAACGCCACCCTCCTGCTCGATCCCGCCACGCTGCATAGCCACCGTTGGTTAGAAACCGCCCGCGCACTCCCTGCCAACGATGCCGCCACCGCTCCCGATCTCAGCCGCGTGCCGCTCCGCGCCAATGCCATTCGCGTTTTCCTGTCCGATCTGCTCTTCGCCGCCGATCCCGAGCCCATTCTCCGCCACCTCACCCATCGCCACGGCAACGTCGTCATCCTATCGCCGTTTCTCGAATCCGAAGCCCGCCCGGCGTGGTCAGGAAATTACGAGTTCATCGATCCCGAGAAAAACACCCGCCACCCGCATCGCATCGAGCCCGCCACCCTCCGCCGCTACCAAGACGCCTACGCGAACCACTTTTCACTCTGGAAACAACACGCCCGCCGCCACCAAGCCGCCTTCGCCCGCATCCCCGCAGAAGGCGATCTCAGCACCGCCCTCTTTCGCGAAGCCGTCCCTGTCGGCGCACTGGAAACGGTCCGGTGACTCATCTCCAAAACGACCAATTTTTTCATGCTCAGGATTATCCCACTCGGGTTGTTTGGAATCATTTTTCTCATTCTCCTCGTCGTTTTCCTTCTCACGAAAAGTAGGGCAGCGGGAACTATTTTTATCGGGTTCACACTCCTTCCATTCGCAGCATTTTTATTAGCCTGGCTCTTCAATCCAACAGTGCCGACACGATCCGAAATCATCGGCGACTATGAAATAGACCGCTCCCGATACCCCGGGCCGAACGCTGACTGGCAGCACGCAAACTATGCTCTGAAAATCACGGATTCTGAAGTCATCCTGACGGATGCTCGCAGCTCCAAAGTTTGGAAAAGTCACATTGATTGGTTCGACGATCCCGCTTACCGCTGGAAATTTTTAGGCTCCCGGAAACGACACCATCTTTTAGCCGAAGGGCCAGCGATCATCCGAGACTCATTCAGTTACTACTACGTTTTCCGCAGCCCTCTCTACGGCGATGTCTTCTTCACGAAAAAATAATTTTCACGACCACGATGATCTCCATGAAATCCCAACTCGCCACCCTCCTCCGCCGCCGCGAATCCATCATCGCCGATCACGCATGGCGGGACCGCGATGCCTCACAGCATCTGGATGCCTTGAAAACCGTCTCCGAAGAAATCACCGCTTGGACGTTCGCCCATCGGACCGAGGTGGACGCCCAGCTCCGCCACTACCTCGCCAACGCCAGCTATCAGAAAGCTCTCGCCCATCTGGAGGCGGCAGAACCGGAGTTGTAAGGATTTGAAAACTCTTCCCAAGATCTCCAGCTCAGGCTACGTAAACCCCGACACATGAAAGTTTTCTTCAATCTCTGCGGGATGGCGGTGGCCGGATTTCTCGGCTACTCGCTCGAACCCAACCTCAGACTCACACTCACCGGAATTTCTCCCGGCCACGTCGAGGTCGCTGAAAACGGTAAAATCGTTCTCCAAATGGGCGATGACAAATCCATGGTCGATCTGGAAACCCTCACCCCAGATCAACTTCCAGAGAAAATTCTCATCAACTCGGATGTCAAAGTTTCCGATTCCACCTCAGGAATCACCATGAACATCCAAGCCGGAAATCGCGTGAAGCTCGTCCGCGTAGAAGCTGGCAACGCCATCGTCAGCCCCGGCGAAGGCTCCTACCTCGGAAAAATCCCCGTGTTAGAAACCGACCTCATCAAGCAGCTCTCGGAAAAACCGCCCACCATCCCTGCCACGTCCGTAACCCCGCCACCCGCTGCCACGCTCCCTACCGCTGGCGAATCCGCCGAACCACCGCCGATGCCCACGCCGCCGCCAGTTCCCGCGCCCGCCCCAGTGCCAGAACCCGCTCCGACGCCCGAGCCAACTCCCGCTCCAATCCCAGAACCCGCACCCGACCCAGCTCCTGAGCCGACTCCAACTCCAGAACCCGCTCCTGACCCAGCTCCTGACCCAGCCCCTCCAGCAGTCGCCGGTGCCAATTCATCCGCAATCGTGACCATCATGAAACAGAGTCTCAGCTCCGGGCAGATCAAAGAATTCAAACTCGACCAAGTGACCGAATGGAAAGCCGGCGAGCCAGAAACCGTCGATGGCGAGAGTTTCCAGACCGGCACCGCCCAATACAAAGCCGTCACTTTCCTCGGCGAAAAATCCATCGAAGCCAAAGCCTTCATCAAAGGCGGAAAAGTCGCACGCTGGATCTGGCCCAGAAGCGGCATGGAAATCAAGTGAGCGTAGCGGCGATCACCGGTCGCCGCGAGCCACATGAAATCCATCAGCCATCTCCAGTGAGCAAAAATCTCACTCAAAAAATTTGATTCACCCCGCGCTGATTTCCGAACACAGATTTTTGATTTTTCCCCTCGCAAACCCTTGCCAGCATCCGGGCCGTGCGTTACCTCCCCGCCCCTATGACAAGCTATCGTGTGTTAGTTTCTGACCCCATTTCGGAAAAAGGCGTGGACGCACTCCGCTCGTCGCCCGAGATCACCGTGGACGTAAATACCGGCCTCAAACCGGACGAACTCCTCAAAATCATCGGTGACTACCACGGTCTCGTCGTGCGCTCGGAAACGAAGGTGACCGCAGAAGTTTTCGCCGCCGCGAAAAACCTCAAAGCCATCGGTCGCGCCGGAGTTGGCGTGGACAACATCGACCGCGCCGCCGCCACCGATCACGGCGTCGTCGTGATGAATACGCCCAGCGGCAACACCATTTCCACCGCCGAGCACGCCTTCGCCCTCATGCTCTCACTGGCCCGCAACATCGGCCAAGCCCACAGCTCCATGGTCGCAGGACGTTGGGATCGCAAGACGCTCCAAGGCGTTGAAATGTGCGGAAAACGCCTCGCCATCCTCGGCATGGGCCGCATCGGCACCGAGTTCGCGAAGCGCGCCCAAGCCTTCGGCATGACCGTCGTCGCCTACGATCCCTTTCTCACCGCCGCTCGCGCCCAGTCGCTGAAAGTCGAACTCGCAGAAAGTGCCGCCGAAGCTCTCACCGGAGCCGATGTCGTCACGCTGCACATTCCTCTAACTCCTGAGACCCAGCACATCCTCAATGCCGAGCGCATCGCCCTCATGAACCCCGGCGCACTCGTCGTGAATTGCGCTCGCGGCGGCCTCGTCGATGAAGCCGCGGCCAAAGCATCCATCGACGCTGGCCACCTCGGCGGTATCGCGCTCGATGTTTACGAAGTCGAGCCACCGCCCGCTGATTTCCCGCTCTTTTCCGCGAAAAAAGCCGTCTTCACGCCCCACCTCGGAGCCTCCACCGCAGAAGCTCAGGAAAACGTCGGGATCGAAGTCGCCCATCAGGTGAAAAATTTCCTCACCACCGGAGAAATCGTCAACGCAGTCAACATGCCGAATCTCGACAGCCGCACCTTAGAAAGCGTCGGCCCCTACCTCGCTCTCGCTGATTCACTCGGCAAGCTGCTCTCGAAAATCGCGCCTGCCCAATGCGACGGTATCCGCGTTTCCTACCTCGGCCCCGTTTCCGAACTCGACACCGAACTGATCACCCGCAAGGCACTCACGGGCTACCTCGCATCCGCCCATCACGAGGCCCAAGTGAACCTTATCAACGCTCCCGCCATCGCCAAAGCCCACGGCATCAACGTCAGCAAAGCCACCGCCGCCCTGGCCACGAACTGCACCGAGCTGATCGAAGTTTCCGCGATCAAAGGCGATGACGTTTGCACCGTCGCCGGCACCTTTTACGGCACCGAACCGCGCATCGTCCACATCGCCGGTCACAACGTGGAAACTCACCCGACCGGCAGATTTCTCTTTGTCGAAAACGACGACCGCCCCGGCATCGTCGGCACCATCGGTACCACGCTCGGCAGCGCATCCGTCAACATCGCGAACATGGCTCTCAGTCGGAATATGGCCAAAAAATCCGCCGTCACCGTCATCGAAGTCGATACCGCGCCAACCGCAGAACTCCTTGAAAAACTCCGCTCCACCGCAGGCATTTTGCGAGTCCTTAGCTTCGAGCTGTAAAAAATTACCGAAATCCGAAAAAGCCATTGCCAACCCCGAATCCGATTCCTTACCTTCCGCCCAGCATGAAAAAACTCCTCGTCATCGCTATGACCTTCGCCGCTGTCACTGGCTTCGCCGCCGCAGACATCCAAGCACCTCCAGGCTCCACCTACACTTCAGCTCGCAAGCTCGGTCGCGCCCTCGATAACATTTTCTACGGATTCATGGAAATCCCCGAGCAAATGGTCCGCAAAAACGATCTCTACGGACGCAAGTCCCTCGGCTACGGAGCCGTGGACGGCAGCAGCCGTGCGCTCCGCCGCTTGGGTTATGGCTTCTACGAGCTGATTACCTTTAGCTGCCCAACCTACCGCGGCACCTTCAAGCCACCTTACGAGCGCTGCGGTGAAGACAACCGGATCCAAATGAACCCGCACGACGGCCTATCCGAATTCCCACCAGAACTCGGTGCCGATGGTGGTTGGCAACACGTCCGAACCCAGAAATGGTAAGAGTTTAAATCTCACGCTAATTTCCCAAAACCGTCAGTGGCTCGTCCGCTGGCGGTTTTTTTTCTGAAATTTCCGCGAGTCTCGATTACGCCTTCCGATTCCGCGTCTTCCAAGCAGGCTCTTTCGCTTTCCAAGTCGAAGCCGGAAGCTCGTCATCAAACTCCGAGCGCTGACCGATTCCTCGCATCAGCCCACTGATTTCTTTAGCCTCCTGAAGAAGTTCCATCAACCGCTCTGCCGTTAAATTTGGCTGCTTCAGCTCCGACTTCACCGCCGCATCACGCCGTTGCAAGACAGTTCCCGAAAGCAATGCCAACGCCTGCTCCGCAGCCTGCATCCCGTCCACGGTGACGCCATCCAAACTGGAAGTCTCGCCAGCAAGTGCCAGACGATCCGGCTCTGATAGACCGCCGAGAAATGCATTCACCGCCGCATTCGAGGCTGGATCTGGCGCAGAGCCGAGAATCGCTTCCAACAGAGAAACGCCTTCTAACCAGCGACTCGCTTCGTGCAGGGTTTCAAATTGTTCGCCGAGATAGCGTTGCGCCGGTCCCGATGAAAGCGCGAGGTGACAAAGAAACGCCACGATCCGGTGCAACTGCGTCGGCTCGGCTGGCGGCTCATCGCTCGCAGAAACCGTAACCGTCTCCACTAGATTGCGCTTCGGCTTCGCCCGCGCCTTGGCAATCGCGTCCCGCAGCGCAACGGCGGAAATCTGAAGATGAGTCGCCACGATATTGAGCTGATTTTCCCGCGCCGCGAAATCACTCATCAGCGCGAGCATTTCCGCACATTTTTTCAAAGCCTCAGTCCGCTCCGCAGGTGAGTTCAGTAGCCCAATCGCCTTCGCGCGTTCTAACTTAAAATCAAAAAACTCCTTCGCGTTAGAAACCAACTCCCGGAACGCCTCGGCACCGTGCGCCTTCAGATAGGAATCCGGGTCATCACCCGCTGGCATCTCCACCACCCGCACCCCCAGCCCCTCCGGCGCGAGCTGGTAATACGCCTTTTCTACCGCACTCAGCCCCGCACTATCCGCATCAAAACAAATCACCACATTACTCGTGTATCGCTTGAGAATCTTCGCGTGCTCCGGCGTGCA
>JANOQR010000277.1:0-7167 GCA_031414935.1 Luteolibacter sp. | reverse complement strand
ACAAATCACCACATTACTCGTGTATCGCTTGAGAATCTTCGCGTGCTCCGGCGTGCAGGCTGTGCCTGAAGTCGCAATCGCGTGAGTGATTCCCGACTCGTGACAACAAATCGCATCGAGCTGGCCCTCGCACAAAAGTGCGGCCTTCTCCTTCAAAATCGCCTTTTTCGCCCGATCCAACGCGAAAAACACGCGCGACTTTTTGAAAATCGCCGTCTCCGGTGAGTTGATGTATTTTCCACTGTTTTTGTTCTCCCGCAGTTGCCGCGCCGTGAACGCGATCACGTCGCCGATCTCGTTTCGGATCGGAAACATCAGCCGATCCTGAAACCTAACATACAGCCCCGATTTCAGGTTGTTGTCGTTCTGAAGTTTCACAATCCCCGAGTCCACTAACTCACGCCCAGAAAATTTCCGCGATCGCGCCCAGTCGAGAAAAACTCTCGGATTGTCCGGCATCCAACCGATTCCCCAACTCACCGCCATCGCACCGCCGAAGCCACGCGATTTCATGTAATCCCGCGCGTGCTGTGCCGCTGGATTCTTCATCAACTGCTCATGAAAAAATGCCGTCGCCTCGCGATGAATGTCCTTCAAGCGGCCACTCGAACGCGAATTCCTCTCTGCCTGCGGGTCCGAAGTTTCCTCAATGATCTGAACTCCCGCACGAGAAGCGAGTTTCCGAACCGCCTCCGTGAAAGGAAGATTCTCATAGTCGCGAACAAACGAAATCGCATCCCCGCCGGCTCCGCAGCCGTGGCATTTGTAACGCTGACTCGATGGCGTCACGTGAAAAGACGGCGTCTTCTCATTGTGAAACGGACAGATTGCCCGGAAAGCCGAGCCCGCCCGTTTCAACTGCACGTAAGAGCTGATCAAATCGACGATGTCCGTCGCTTCGAGCACTTTCTCCACACTTTCTTTAGGAATATGAGCCACCAATTCTTGCTTCGCCGCAGCCTAGCCATCGACGCCCGATGACGCGAAGCTGGAATTTTAAAAACCGCCGCAAGCACTGAATTGCTTGCCAAGCCCGACCTCGTTCTTTCATTCTCCCGCCCGGTTGCAAATTTGCAGCCCCCGCTTCGGCAAGCATGCTTAGCTCAGTGGTAGAGCACATCCTTCACACGGATGGGGTCGCAGGTTCGAACCCTGCAGCGTGCACCATTTGACCACCCGCGACAAGACCCGCCAGAGCGCGACTAACGCACTCATTTTCAGCGACTTGCAAGCCGACCTTTTTCTTCTTTGTCTCGCCACCTTGCGACACGTTTTGACCCACTTTGTCAGAAATCTGTGCGCGTATTTGTGTATAACCCCCAGCCGTTAGGTCGAAGGTGGGGAGCTTGCCCACGGCAACATTCATTGCCAGCCCGGCAGTGTCGGTGTAACGCTTCGAGGTCTGTTTCAGATCCCCATGCCGCATGAGTTCCTGAATCACCCTTGGATTGGCTCCGGTTTCCCATAGCCAGGTCGCGAACGAGTGGCGCAGCGAGTGGAACACCGCAATATGTCCCCGCTCATCGACGCGGGGGATCCCTGCGGCCTTGAGATCGGCATAGAATCGCGGCATCCTCGGAATCGAGGGAAACACTTTGGCCGACAGCTTTGCACCCTCTGGGATGCGTTTCTCGAGCAAATCAGCCAGCCAAGGGGGGACAGGCTGAAGCGCAATCTTTCCGTTTTTCGTCGTGCTGGCCCTGAGCTTCAAAAAGGTGCTTCCGTTCGGCTCTTTCCGGACGTCGCCCCATACGAGCTGCTTCACCTCATTGCGCCGCATACCGGTGAAAAGCGTGAGCTGGTAAATCAAAGTCCGTGGACCACTTACCGAACACAATCGTTCGAATTCCTCATGAGTTAGGGCGCGGCGCTCTTCGTCCTCCTCTCCTTCCTTCGGAGAAACCCTATCAACTTTAACTAACGGATTTGAGGCGAGCCGTTCCAGTTTCACCAACCACCCCAGAAAGCTCGACACGTCGCACAGGTAATCATTCAGGGTCTTTGCCTTCAGGCTCTGGCCACGTCGCCACAGCATGAAGGATTCCGCAGAAACATCCCTCAGCATTTTCCAACGGCAACCGGCGAACACCAACCCAAGGCGCGTTTCAGTCCCCTTGACGTATTTTGAATCCCGACCGCGGGTCTTGAGTTCATCAACGTATTCCACCAGCAATTCTCTGATTGACCGGCTGGCTGCTGCCACCTGTTTTTTGGGAAGCGCGATTCCTGCATTTTCGTGCTGCAAATTCTTGAAGAACTTGTCCGCCTCGACCCGTGCCACTTCTTTGTCAGTCACACCGAGGGAAACCCACTTGTCGCCAGGCATGTCACCAATCCGATAGCGCAGGTAATACGACCGGGTTTGTTTGAGAACCCCCTTCACCCGCCGTTTGCGTTTTTCAACTGAGAAGATCATGATGTCAAACCGCTAGGCCCTCCAGAACCACCCAGCCGCAGAACATCAGCCAAAACGAAGCAAACACAGCCTCGAATCTTGTGCTTTTTCAACCGCCCTGACGCCACTTCACGTTCGACCGTCCGGGTGGAAACACTCCAGATTGCCGCTACTTCCGGTTTTCTAACCATCCGCCTTTCATCTTCACCGCTGCTCATTTGTTTCATTTTCTTATTTCCGTTTTGAATCCTGCCACCTCCAGAAGTCATTCGACCAATCTGGCTTTTCTCCTTCCAGTTCCTCACGGGTAATTTGTCCGAGGCGAAGCATCCTTTCCTTGATTTCAGCCGCCCATGCCTTGCACTCGGAAACTGGGATGTAAACAACGGGAGTCCCCCGCAAAGTCTGTTTCTTTCCGAAAAACCCGGTCCGCGTTTCAAGAATGTGAAAGCAGAAGGCCGTCATTCGCCCTTCCTTCATTCGTTTATGGACGGCTGCACGGCTCACAGGTGCAAACATGCTCACACCTCCGGGAGATACCAGAGGCCCTGTAAACGCGTCCAACGCTTGGAACCACTCACCACACTCTGATTCTTGGCCCTCTCTCCTATAAACTCGGGAACCGATGTCGGGATTACCCACAACGGGAAGGACTTCAGGGGGAACCTCGATCAGTGACTGCTGTTCGCTCATTTGCATGAGGAATCGCATAAGTTTCCAAAACGTCAACCTGAAAGTTTACATTTTAGAAACTTTTAATCCTTTTTGTCAGCCTTCTTGCGCCCAACCCCAATCTTCCCTTTTTTGTGCTTCAAGATCACCTCAAGAACTTTATCATCCCCAAATTTCTTTTTCAATGCCCCACGCAACAGCCCGACGTGAGTAAAGTAAACCCCTCGATCAATACGTTCCTTGCTCGTCCCAAGCGGGTTTTCTCTCCCTTTTAGCATGGCTACCCTCTTTTGATCTTCGGCCATCATTTCCGCAAAGTGTTTCGAAATAAACTCTTTCAATTCGCCAATCGTAGTTAAACCCAACTCCGCAAGTTCGGAGACAATCAATGAGTAAGGCTCAGGATCTTTCCGATTTTCAATCGGTAGTGTTTTGTTTAATATGATAGCAATATTGTCAGCGTTAATTTGGGTTGAATCTTTTGTCGAGTTCGCTGATTTAGAGTATGCCTCCCTCTCATCTAGCACGCGTTCAAACTCGAGGTCGACAGTTTCCAACAGAGCTGCAACTCTATGAATAGATCGAGACACTAATCTAGGAACATCAGCCTCATTTTTATATTGCAGTACATGAGATGAAGCCGCCCAAATATGTTGTGAAAGCGTCCTAATTTGAATTTCGACGTTAAAATCTGATGAACCAAATGACGGCATTTTCTTCCAAGAATTAGGCAGCGTTGCGTTATAATGTTGTGATATATATCCAAATTGAGAAATCTCTAATGTATCTTGTTTATCCTCAAAGCTAGATACTTTAAATGTTTTCTCAGTTAATTTACAAAGCTTCACAACATCTCGTTTAAATAATGCTATGGCGCGAATACCTATCAAGTCAGAAATTTCCTTACAGCTTGAAATGTTTAATGCTTTCCGATCCAGCTTTTCAGCAAGACTACTCCAATCCTTCACACGCCCTTCGATAGGAACCCCAAGTTTTATGTCTGCGCGCTCAACCAAGGCGGAAAATTGGTGCAAGAATTCTTTTAAAAAAGATTCCGCAGCCCCCCGTTGAGACTGATAGTCCACGCGAATCGTTTCAATTTCCATTCTTAACGCCTAAGAATTGACCTTTTTTTGTCAAGGTTGATATCAGGGCGTCATTCTTCCTGCTGATATCGAAAGAACCTCTTATCGGGACAGTTACGGCAGTAGTGTGAACCTAAATAGGTAGTTCACTGAATCTCTAGGAATCTTCAGATTCCTCGGAGGTATCTGGTTCGTCAGATTCTTCTGCTGCCGAACTTCCACCAGTTGAGGTGAGCCGAGCCTTGAAGGCCAAAATTTGGTCTCGGAAAAACTGTTCGGAACGTGGACTCGCATGCTTACTCACCAGATATTCGGTTATATCCAAAAGGCGATTGAGCTCATTTAGATTGAATTCGGCAACAATTGAGGCCGTTAAATCGTCACAAATTCTGATCAGCTCTCGAAGAGCGCCGGACGAGAAGACTGGTGAACCTGTCTTACGATCACGAGATGTTGACGTTGAATTCAAGCTTCTTGTTAGGAGAAGAACCTCTTCCAGCATATCCCTTTCGCTGCGTTTCTGACCTGGAGTCATTTTGCCCGAAGAAAACCGGTTGAGAATGGTTGTAATTTTCTCCTCCAATTTGGGCCACCACATTTCAACCACATCGCGAAGAACCTCTTCCGTTAGGGCTTGAGTTTCGAGCGATCCATTGATCGTTCTCAGTAATTTATGAACCTCTTCCTTCGAAAACGGTGCCGCTTGGAACTGGGTGTAAGGCCCTTTAAGCTCTGAGGCGTCGATACCAAAAAGCAGTGGAGCGACTTTGCCCTTTTCAACACTTCGAGAGAGAGCTCCCGCTTCAAACATCATCCAGTCGGAACCAGCATTATCCGCAGTTACAAAAAACACCCCTACTTTCGATTCTTCCAAATTCTTTGCTATTTCTCCTGACCAACGCGCCCCCTTGGCGATATCATCAGGCGAAAAATATGGTCGAACAGCCTGTAAGACCGACGGAAGCCATTTACGAAACGCCTCGGCAAGTTCCTTGCTTAACGGTCCTGACCAGCTGAGAAAGACTTTCATATCAGTATTTGGCATATTCGAATGCTGCGTTGATCGTGTTGGCGATTACCGTGCCACGTCAACGGGAATGATGTGATGACCTTGATCAGCCTACCAGCTAGTTGGACCGCAGGCTCAACCTCCCAGAATCGCCCTTGCTCCGGCATCCAGACGAAAAGGAATCGCGTCGATGGGGACTATGAGGCCTTCGTCGGTTCTCACGACGTTTGCCGGGCGCAAATCAAACACAGCAACGTCCTCCCGGACAAACGCAAGCGAATGGGCGTAGCCGACTGAAAAACGCTCAGGAAGCAGCCTGAAGCCGAGTTCTTCCGTCATCAGTAAAACGATCTCATCCGGGGTAGCATGCTCGCCACGAATGTGCGGTTGGCGGGTTACGATCCTAGCCCTATTCCTGTCCCCCGCCACTCCGACGAAGGAAACCCCGTCGGCGAAAATCTCGTTTTGCAGTTGAAGCCTTTCCAAATACTCCAAGGGAAGCGCGGGCTCCAATCTAGGGACTCCGAAATCAAAGGAAATGACGTAACCAGCCGCAGCGGGCTTCGTGAATTTGAGCCAAGTCCGACTTTCCTCGATGAAGGTCAGATCATGTTCCCTACCGCCTTCCTTCAGCGGTTGGAGCCCTTCGAAGTAACATCCTGCTTCTTCCGCCCAGCGGACGAGTCTTCGGAAACTTTCGTCGTAAATTGACCATTCGTCGATTTCGCCATCCGATCCACTTGGGCGTAGGCGTCCTGCGAGGTCGTTGCAGGCCTCGCCGAGCGGGCGGTCGCGATCCGGGTGAGGTAGGAATTCTGATTCATTCAACTGCCGAGAACCTACCCTTTCCAGCCCGTATCTCCAGAAGAAAACTTGCAGCCGCTGAGAGCATTCAACATCCACTCCCATTTCACGCTGCCGCGATCTCTCAACGGGCCTCCTGACACGGCAGCAGATGCCGAGGCTTCACGCTCCGCCTTTGAGGGCTACGCTTGCCTCTCGGTTGGTTTCCGATCAAACGGCCCCCGGAAATTCACAACTGATTGAAGAATCTTGGCATCGTCAAATCCGAATATGTTTATTTGAACACATTTGAGTTTGACGAATTTTGAATTTCTCGATATATGGCACGTCAACTCTTCTAAAGCTACTCCATGTAGTGACGAGAGTAACCAAATAGCCCTATGGCCAACACCAATAAACATGTAGTAAAACACCCCGACGGATGGGCCGTAAAGCCCGCTGGCGGTGAGAAACCTAGCCGGGTGGTAGAAACCCAGCGCGAAGCGATCGAGATTGCTCGCCAACAGGCGATTAATCAAGGAACCGAAATGTTCATCCATGGTCGGAATGGACAAATTCGGGAACGCAATACGTACGGCAACGATCCTAATCCGCCTCTGGGCTAGAGATACCTTGCCTCTGTCCCGACTGGCCCGCCCCTTCTCTGGAGGGGGCGGGCTTTTTGCTCCGGTCACTTGGAGGAAGCTTAGTGGATGTTCACGCAGTCGAAGCAGCCGCTGCCTTCCAAATTCGACGGAGCCTTTCGCTGCGATCTAAAATAGCTTCCTTGCTGCGGTTCATCACAATGGCCGCTGGCCAGCAAATGAAGGGCATCAGCAAAATCAATTCCCTCGGTGTACCAAGCCAAGGCGTCAACGACGCGCGGCCATTCCTCAACGGTGACATTGGGTAGCCCGAGCAGATGCCGAACAACAGCAACAAAGTCCGCCGCGGAAAACTCATAGAACGCGCGCAGGACCCATTCGAGTTCCAGAACTACCGTCAGCGGTACAAAAAGCTGCGGTGATTCGACAATGATCCGCCGCGCGATAGGGCGTTGCTTGCCGGCCTCGGGGTCGCCTGGATCGTCGACGTAAAAGCGCGCGAGGATATTGGTGTCGAGGGCAATCACGCGATGACTACTTGGAAGTGCTATTGCGCATGGCGAGCGCAACGTCAAAATCTGCCAAGCGCCGCTTGCCCGGTTGTTTGCTCACCAACAT
>JANOQR010000276.1:0-21538 GCA_031414935.1 Luteolibacter sp. | reverse complement strand
TCTCGAAGTGCCGCTCACGAAAAACGCCGCCGAAACCAGCTTTGAACTCCCAGCCGCCATGCGAAAAGGCAACGTCCTCGTCTCTGCCGAATCAGGAACCAAGAAACTGCTCAAAGTGCTGGATTCACGCGCCATCGAGATCCGGCAAACTCCCCTCACCCGCACCCTTCAAGCCCTAGACTCCGCCACCGCCAAACCGCTGCCGAAAACCTACTTCAAAGTTTACGCTGAGATGAACGTCGGCCAAATGAAGTTCCACAAAGACGGCTACACCGACCTCCGCGGCAAGTTCGACTACCTCAGCCACACCGCCACCGATCCTTCCACCATCAAGCGAGTCGCCATCCTCATCAGCCACCCAGAAAAAGGCGCACGGACGGTGATTTATGATCGGTGATGGAGGAAGAGTAAGCCCCACCATTCCGGCTTGATACTTCCGGGCGAAACCTAAAACCTCCGCCCTCATGTCCGCTGTTCAACACACGCTTGCTGGTCCCGCCACGCTGGAAGGCACTTCGCTCCACACGGGCGGAAAAGTCACGCTCACGCTCAAGCCCGCGCCTGAGGATCATGGCTTTAAATTTCGCCGCGTGGATCTGCCAGATCAGCCATTTATCAATGCCGACGTGGACAAAGTCCAGACGGTGGAACGCGCAACGACGCTCGCGGAAGGCTCGGTGAAAGTTCACACGGTGGAGCACGTTATTTCCGCCCTCACCGGCATGGGCGTGGATAACTGCGTGATCGAGATGGATGCGAATGAGCCACCCATCGGCGATGGTTCGTCGCGGCCCTTCGTGGAAATGATCAAAAAAGTCGGACTCGTTCCACAAAACGCAGTTCGCAAGGTCTGGGAAATCCGTGAGCCGATTCATCTGGAAACTGGCGATGGCACGCTCATCACCATCGTCCCGCACAAGACCTTCAAAGTGTCCGTCACCAACGTCGGCCCGGAAGGACGCTTCACCCAGTATTTCTCCAGCGAGGTGACGCCGGAGCTTTACGAAAAGGAAATCTGCGCCGCGCGGACCTTCGTTTATTACGAGGACGTCAAGCCGCTCTTGGAAAAAGGACTCATCAAAGGCGGCTCGCTAGAAAGCGCCGTCGTCATCCGTGGCGAGGAAATCATGTCCAAAGAGCCGATGCGTTTTCACAACGAATTCGCCCGCCACAAAGCTCTCGATCTCATCGGCGATCTCATGCTCGCGGGCGTCAAAATCCTCGGCCACGTCATCGCCGTAAAACCTGGCCACGGCCCGAACACCAAGATGGCGGCCATGCTCAAAAGCACCTACTCACGCATGAGGCTGATGGTTCCCGAAGCGATTTCCATCCCTGATGGCGAGAGCGTACTCGATATCAATGAGGTGCATAAAATTCTACCTCACCGCTACCCGATGCTGATGGTGGATCGCATCGTCGATTGCCTCGGCGAAAACAAATGTACTGCGATTAAAAACGTCACGATCAACGAGCCCTACTTCGCCGGCCACTTCCCCGGCCACCCGATCATGCCCGGCGTCTTGCAACTCGAGGCCATGGCACAGGTTTCATCCGTCCTCATGCTCCGCAAGCCAGAAAACGTCGGCAAAATCGGCTATTTCATGAGTGCCGACAGCGTGAAATGGCGGCGTCCCGTTTTCCCCGGCGACACACTTTTCATCGAAACCGAGATCCTCAAAATGCGCGGTTCCATCGGCCAAACTCGCTGCCGCTGTCTCGTCAACGGCGAAGTCGTCTCCGAAGCTGAACTCAAATTCGCGCTCATGGATCGGTGAAAAAGTTGAGAGTGGATGGTTGAGAGTTGAGAGAAAGAGAATTTTCCCCGCACTCGATCAATCACGCCTCAACAAGCTCTTCCTCTTCTCTCTAACTCTCAACACTCAACTCCAAACTCTCAACCTCTTCCCATGTCCGAACGTAAAACTCTCGATGAACGCGCCCAGATGACCGATCTGGAGCGACTCCGCCACTCATCCGCCCACGTCATGGCGACTGCGATCTTGCGGCTCTGGCCGGACGCGCAGTTTGCTTACGGGCCGCCGATAGAAACTGGCTTTTACTACGACTTCGAGATGAAGCACCGCGTCACGCCGGACGATTTCGAGAAGATCGAGGCGGAGATGAAGAAGATCGCGAAGGAAAATCAGAAGTTTGAATACAAGGCGATCTCTCGTGAGGAAGCGAAGGCAATGGCGGAGAGCGGGCGGCTCGGCGGACTCACCGAACGTCCCGGAAACCCATCGCGGTTCAAGCTGGATCTCATCGATAAAATTCCCGAGGGCGAACAGATTTCCTGTTTCCAAAATGGCGACTTCATCGACCTCTGCGCAGGGCCTCACGTCGGCTACACGTCGAAGTGCAAGAACGTGAAATTGATGTCAGTTTCCGCATCGTTTTATCTCGGCGACGAATCGAAAGGCAGTCTGCAGCGGCTTTATGGCACGGCGTTTGAAAGCAAGGAGCTGCTGGAATCCCATCTGACCCGGCTCGAAGAAGCGAAGAAGCGCGATCACCGCCGCCTCGGCAAAGAACTCGGGCTTTTCCATATCGACGAAATGGTCGGCCAAGGACTCGTGCTGTGGAAACCGAAGGGTGCCTTGGTGCGTCGCTCGTTGCAGGAATTCATCACCGAGGAGTTAGACAAACAGGGCTACTCGCAAGTCTTCACCCCGCACATCGGCAAGCTCGATCTCTACCGGACATCCGGCCATTTCCCCTACTATCAGGAGAGCCAGTATCCTGCCATCGCAGAGCGCGATGTCTTGGAGAAACTCGCCGATGAAGACGCGACCTGCGCCACGCTCATCAACGGACTATCAGACGGCACTTACGAGGGCTATCTGCTGAAGCCTATGAACTGCCCGCATCACATCAAGATTTACGCGAGCGATCATCACTCCTACCGCGACCTGCCAGTGAGACTCGCGGAATTCGGCACCGTTTACCGCTGGGAGCAATCCGGCGAGCTCGGCGGCATGACACGCGTCCGTGGATTCACTCAAGACGATGCCCATTTATTCTGCACGCCAGATCAAGTCGCAGCGGAAGTCACCGGTTGTCTCGATCTCGTGAAAAAAGTCCTCAACACGCTTGGAATGCACGACTACCGCGTGCGCCTTTCTCTCCGCGATCCTGAGTCAGACAAATACGTCGGCTCACCAGAAAACTGGGACAAAGCCGAAGACGCCCTGCGCCAAGCCGTGCAAACTCTCGGCGTGGAATATACCGAAGAACTCGGTGAGGCAGCATTTTACGGCCCGAAGATCGACTTCGTGGTCAAAGACGTGATTGGTCGTGATTGGCAGCTAGGAACCGTGCAAGTGGACTATAACCTGCCCGTTCGCTTCGGCCTGACTTACATCGGCGCCGACAACGCACAGCACGTCCCCGTCATGATTCACCGAGCGCCGTTTGGTTCGTTAGAACGCTTCACCGGACTACTGATCGAGCATTTTGAAGGAAAATTCCCGACTTGGCTCGCCCCCGAGCAAGTCCGCGTGATGCCGATTTCCGAGAAGACTCTCGAAGCCGCCGAAGCCGCCACCGCTGCGCTCGCAGACGCTGGAATTCGCGTCACCTGCGACCGCACAAACGAAAAAGTCGGGGCGAAAATCCGTCTCGCTCGCCTTGATCGCGTTCCATACATGATCGTCCTCGGTCAGAAGGAAGTTGATGAAGGCACCGTCTCCATCCGCCGCCGCGACACCGAAGAACTGACGACGATGCCTTTGGCTGAATTCGTCGCCAAAGTGAAATTAGAGATCACGGAGCGCAGTCTTTGAATGTCAGAAACTGTGGGTCGTGGCTTCAGCGGAAGGAATCGTCAAAGATCCTCTCCGCCGCAAGCACCTCATGAAATCCGCGCCGCGAGTAATGCGGCCAACGTCGTCGGCGTCGCTAAATTGGCATTGGTGAGATCCGCAGGTTCGAGCTCGATTTCAAAGCGATCTTCCACAGCCACGACTAACTGCGCCACCGCTTCCGAGTCCAACCCTGCTGCAATTAGATCTCCATCTTCGGGAAAATCCCAATCCAGTTCTAAAACCCCTTCGTCATTTAACCAATCGATCAATTCCGTGGGGGACGGTGAATTTTTATTCTTCGAGACTGCCATGCGCGGAAAAACTGCGATGACCATTCACCCGCTTCAAGCGGAAAGACGGGAAAATTTCGAGTGACGGCGATCAACGGTCGCCGCGAGCAAAATCTGCGAATCCATACTCAGAAAATCACCTCATGTCCCAGCTCTGCGATCTCGATGCTGCCATCGTGCAAGGGTTGCAATGTATCGCGAAGTTTCGCCGCACTATCAGGCTCGCCGTGGACCAGCCACACTTGCGTGCGTGGCCCGGTCATCTGTTGGAAATAGTCCAACAGTTCTGAGTGGTCCGCGTGACCGGAGAACGAATCAATGATCTCGATTTTCGCCCGCACCTTGTAGCGACCACCGAGAATCGGCACTTCCCTTTCACCATCCCGGATGCGGCGGCCCAGCGTGTTATCAGCGCAGTAGCCAACGAAGAGCACCGTGGTCTTCGGATCGCCGATGTTATTCTTCAGGTGATGCAAGATGCGGCCCGCCTCGCACATGCCTGACGCGGAAATGATGATCGCCACGCCGTCAATGTCGTTGAGAGCCTTCGAGCCGTTGACCGATCTCACCAATGTTAGGTTTTCAAAACCAAACGGATTATCCCGCTCGAAAAGAGAATCGTAAACCTCTTGATTGAACGCATCTGGATGCAGTCGGTAAATTTCCGTCGCACTAACAGCCAGCGGACTATCCACGTAAACGGGGAGTTCCGGGATCTCACCGCGCTGGAAAAGCTCATGCAGGACGTAGAGCAATTGCTGCGTCCGCTCGACGGCGAAAGCTGGAATCAGAATCTTGCCACCACGCTTGATCGCTTGGCGGATGATCTCGCCAAAATGGTCACCATAGCCCGGAGGTGCTTCATGCTCACGTCCGCCATAGGTGCTCTCCATCAGCAGGAAATCCACATCTTTCACAGCCACTGGATCGCGCAAAACTTCATTTCCTCCCCGTCCCACGTCGCCAGAAAACAGGAAACGCTTCTTTTTTCCGTCCGCTTGGTCGTGAATTTCTAGCAGCACTTGGGCACTCCCAAGAATGTGTCCGGCGTCGATGAAAGTCACACTCACACCGTCCAGCACCGGCATCGGGCGATCATAGCTAACAGTGACGAACTGCCGCAGACACAGTTCAGCATCCCGCTCATCATAAAGAGGGAGCACTGGCTCCAAGCCGTCCTTTTTCCGGTGCTTGTTCACCCACTCGATATCGCTCTCCTGAATCCGCGCGCAGTCGGCCAGCATGATCTGGCAGAGATCGCGAGTGGCGTGGGTCGCGTAGATATTTCCAGTAAATCCTTTGGACGTTAGATTGGGTAAATTCCCGCTGTGGTCGATGTGGGCGTGCGAGAGGATCACCACGTCGATGGACTTAGGATCGAAATGCGGAAAGCAACAGTTGATGTCGTAGGCGAGTTTGCGCGAACCCTGATAGAGTCCGCAGTCGAGCAAGATGCGCTTGCCGTTCACTTCCAGCAGATGCTGCGAACCAGTGGTGGTGCCAGCAGCACCGCAAAATTTGATTTTCATGAGGAGTTTGAGCAAATTCTCCACTCTTCCCATCCCATGTCGATCTGCTTCTCAGCGGACTTGGTCCCCCCGCAAATCCTAACGAGTCCGATGACTTTTAAAAATCGCCAAGGTCCGATCACGCTCCGTTTTGTGATCGACGCAGGGCAGCGGATAGTTGGCTGCAAGCGGCAGATTGTCTTTCGGTGGTTCCAGAAAACGTGATGGATGGACGTCTGCTAGCTCAGGAATCCAGCGTTTGATGTAGATTCCATCAGGATCGTAGCGAGCGGTTTGCGACCACGGATTCTGAATCCGAAAATAAGGCGCGGCATCAGCCCCGGTGCCAGCGGACCACTGCCAACCGCCGTTGTTAGAGGCAATTTCCCCGTCGAGGAGATTTTGCATGAACCAAGATTCACCGAGCTTCCAATCGTGGTGGAGATCCTTGGTGAGAAACATGGCGGTAATCATCCGCACGCGGTTGTGCATGAATCCGGTGGCGGTGAGTTCTCTCATCCCAGCATCGACGATTGGAAATCCGGTTAGACCTTGTTTCCACGCCTCGAACTTCTCGCCCGGCTCGTCCCATGGCAGTCCGCGCCAGTCAGAATTGAATTCCTCATCCAGCACGTTCGGGAAGTGATGGAGGATCGCGAAGTAAAACTCTCGCCATGCGAGTTCTTTGATGAAAACATCGACCCCTTCTCGTTCGGCAGCAGTCGCAGCGGCACGCGCTGCTAGGCACTCGGCATAGACAGTGCGGATAGAAATAAGACCGAAGCGGAGATCTTGGGAGATTCTCGATGTGCCACCCAGCGCGGGAAAATCTCGTCTCGCCGCGTAGGCTTGGATTTTTCCGGCGATGGCTTGTTTCAACCGATCTCGTGCAGCCCGCTCGCCTGCCTCCAAGACCTGCGCCGACGGCGGAGAAAGATTCCACGTCTCCAGCGTGGGCAGCGGCAGCGATTCGATCTCGGCAGGCGTTAGGAATTTCTGTGGCTTTCCTTGCGCCGCGCGTTTGGGGAGCTGGAGCCAGTTTTTACTATAGGGCGTATAGACTCGGTAAGGAAGGGAGCTGAGAGTCCGAACCTCGTCCGGTCCGTGCATTGCGACATCGTCGTGCGAATGGCATTCGACGCCGAGTTCTGAGCAAAGTGCGCAAACGGCGACTTCGGTAGATTTCCCGAAAGGATCTGGATCAGCGTTGAAATGAAGCGCGACAGCACCGCTCTCGATGATGATTCGCCGCAGTTCATCTACCGCGTTTCCCTGCCGGACAATCAAGCGTCCACCCAGAGTGATGAGATTTTTTCCGAGGGATTCTAAGGATTTGCAGAGGAAATACTGACGATTCGGGCCTGTCCAAGGGTGGCTACCGCGCCAGTCGCTGCAAATGTAGAGGGGGATGAGAGGCATCCCGAGTTTCGCCGCGCAGCATAATGCTGTGTTATCTGCGATTCGCAGATCGCGGCGAAACCAATGGATGACTGAGACTTTCGATTCCGGCATGGCCGAAACTGTCGCACCAAATGATTCGCGCAACATTAGAAAGCCTCACGTCCAAGCTCAGCTCGCGTCTGCGAGGATTTTTTCACCCTTTTTGATGACCGCCGGGGCTAATTTTCCATCGATACGCTTGGAGCCTTCAATCGTGGCTTTCAATTCAGTGAGTGCCTTTTCAGCAGCAGCCAGGGACTTCTTTCCGCCACCGAACTTCTTGTCAGGGTAGTATTTGGTGAAGGTCGTTCCTGCTCTGCTGATACATAGACGCCATCCTTCGAATGCTGCTGTTTCGTAGGTGAATCGAGTTAGGTTACGTTTGCTTTTCATAGTTTTATTGGTGGGTTGCGGCGTCAGTCTGTACCCCTAGCTGCTAGAAATCCAGTCATTTTTTCGAAAATAGTGCCGAAATGATACATTTTCGTCAAAACTGCCGAAAAATAATGCTTTGCAAGGCATCGAAGGCCGCATTTATTCACACCCCCACGGGCAATCGCACCAAGCCGTCGGTCCTCTTAACCGCTTTTTAATCGAAAGCGACACGCCCGCAAGAGGGTAACCCGGCCTACCAGAAACAAACATGTCAGCAGTCAAACTCGCTCGTTTCGAGCTACCTAACCGCCTCGTTCGCAACGAGGATACCGCCACCGATACCTACGCCCAATTCATCGCCGAGCCCTTCGAGCGCGGATATGGCCACACCATTGGTAACTCCCTCCGCCGCGTGCTCCTCTCTTCTTTAGAGGGCGCATCGATCACCTCCGTTCGCATCGCGGGCGTGCAGCACGAGTTTTCCAGCCTTCCCGGCGTGGTCGAAGATGTCACCGACATTGTGCTCAACCTGAAGAAGGTGAAATTCAGCCATCACGAAAAGGAGCCACGCATCCTCACGATCAAAGCGGAAAAAGAAGGAGTCATCACTGCTGGTGACATCACATCAGATCACATCTACGACGTAGTAAATAAGGACCAAGTCATTTGCACCCTCGATAAGAAGGTGAAATTCGACTGCGAATTCGAAGTCCGCGTCGGACGCGGTTTCTCAACTGGCGACGAAAACAAGCGCAAGAATCAACCCATCGGCGTCATCGCCATCGACTCAATCTTCTCGCCCGTCACCCGCGTCAAATACGCCGTGGAAACCACCCGCGTCGGCCAAATGACCGACTTCGACAAGCTCGTCCTCGACATCTGGACCGACGGTCGCATCACCCCGCAAGACGCGCTGCTCCAAGCCTCCGCCATCCTTCGCCACCACCTCGACGTCTTCGTGAACTACGATGAAAACGCCGTGGACTTCGAGGAAGCACCTGCCGAATCCAGCGAGGAAAACGCCGCGCTCAAGAAACTTCTCAACATGTCGGTCAACGAAATCGAACTCTCCGTTCGTGCCGCAAACTGCCTCAACAACGCGAACATCACCTCGGTGGGCCAACTCGCGATGAAATCAGAAGCCGAGATGCTCAAGTATCGCAACTTCGGCAAAAAATCCCTCAACGAAATCAAGGACAAGCTCGTCGAGCTCGGCCTCGGTCTCGGCATGTCCTTCGAAGCCTCACTGCTCTCCGGCCCTGCCGCAGCATCGCGTGGCCCACGCCTCGGCGCTGAAGATGAAGCACCAGTCGGCCTTGCCGATCTGATCGCGCAAAACCTAGACGACTAACACATTTAAAATAGAAACGGAAGCACCCGATGAGACATCGCAGTAAAACAGTAAAACTCAAACGCAACGCCCCCCAACGCCGGGCGTTGCTCTCCGGCCTCGCCTGCAATTTAATTGAGCATGGCCGCATCAAAACGACCTTCGGCAAAGCCAAGGCACTTCGCCCCGTCGCGGAAAAGTTGATCACCCTCGCCAAGCGCGACGATCTTCATTCCCGCCGCCTCGCGATTGCCTTCCTCCGCCAGAAAGACATCGTCCAAAAGCTATTCTCCGAGACCGCACCGGCCTCGAAGGATCGCCAAGGTGGCTATTGCCGCATCACCAAGCTCGGCGCACGCATGAGCGACTCCGCTCCGATGGCGATCATCGAGTGGGTTGATCGCGTCGTTTCCGCCGATGAAGCACCTGCCGAAGAGGCTGTCGCAAAAGAAGAAACTCCCGCTCCTGCTGCCAAGAAAGCCGCCAAGAAAAAGGCCGCTGACCAAGTAGTTGAAGTCGCTGGCGAGTAATTTTTTAAACTATCTCAAAGCCGTCCGCATTCACTTGCGGGCGGCTTTTTGTTTTGGCGTCTGACAGACGAAGGAACGGACCGCGAAATTTATTTCGCATCGCTAGACCAAGACCGTTTCACGCGAAATAAATTTCGCGGTCCAATCTTACTCCCACTCGATACTTGCAGGCGGCTTGGTAGAAATATCGTAAAGCACGCGGTTGATGCCTTTGACTTCGTTGAGAATCTTGTGACTCGTCTCGCGGAGGATGATCGCGGGCAACTCGACCCAGTCCGCAGTCATCGCGTCTTCGGAGACGACGGCGCGGAGATTCGTCGCCCATTCGTAGCTGCGCTCGTCGCCTTTGACACCCACGGTTTTTACTGGAATGAGACCCGCGTAGGCTTGCCAAACTTTGTCATACCAACCGTGTTCCTTGAGTTTCCCTATGAAAATCGCGTCGCACTCGCGGATGATTTCGAGCCGCTCCTTGTCCACGATTCCGGGGCAACGCACGGATAAACCTGGACCGGGAAATGGGTGACGCTGGAGAATGTCTTCCGGGATGCCGAGGGCGGTTCCGAGTTCGCGGACTTCGTCTTTGAAGAGTTCTGCCAGCGGTTCTAGCACTTTTCCTTCTGCTTGGAGTTCGAGAATTTTCGGGACTCGATTGTGGTGAGTCTTGATGACCGATGCCTTGGATTTCGCGTTCGACGCGCTTTCGATCACGTCGGGATAAAGCGTGCCTTGCGCGAGCATTTCTGCATCGCCCACCGTGTCCCAGAAGACCTCGATGAACATGTTGCCGATGATTTTCCGCTTCTTCTCGGGATCGCTCTCGCCAGCCAGTGCGGTGAGAAATTTCTCGGAAGCATCCACCGTCTCGATCTCCACGCCGATGCGTTTGAAATTCTCCTGCACGACTGCCGCCTCGTCTTTGCGGAGCAGTCCGTTATCCACAAAGATCGCCCGCACTTTCACTCCAGCTTGTTGGAGTAAAACGGCTAGAACCGTGCTATCCACGCCACCCGAAACGCCGCAGACGACTTGTCGCGAGCCGACGGTTTCCCGGATGCTGTCGATCATCTCGCGTTTGAAATCGTCGATGTGGAACGGCAGCAGCTCGCCTGCGTGATCGAGGAAATTCTTCAAAATCTGCAAACCCTCGTGGCTGTGCGTGACTTCCGGGTGAAACTGGATTCCGAAAAACAACTCGTCCCACTGAAGCGAAACGGGCGTGCCGTGTTGGTTAGAGGCGATGATCCTCGCACCGTGCGGCAGTATTTTCACCGTGTCTGAGTGGCTCATCCAGACTTGCGAGCAGGCAGAAATTCCTTCGTAAAGCCCGACACTGGCCGCAGGAAACAAATTCGCAGGACCATACTCGCGGCGGTTGCTCGCCTCCACGCTGCCACCGAACTTGATGTTAAGAAGCTGCATTCCATAACACACACCCAGCACCGGAACCTTGAACGTCTTGAGCGCCTCGAAATCCAAATCCGGCGCATCCGCCTCGCTCGTGCTCTTCGGCCCGCCGGACAAAATGATGGCTCCGGGCTTCCCGATGTTAGGAAAATCTTCGATGGCGTAGAGTTTCGCGAAATAACCCAGCTCGCGAACGCGGCGGACGATGAGTTGCGTGTATTGTGAGCCGAAATCGAGAACGGCAACGTGGTTGGAATCGTGCATGAAAAGGTTGAGAGTGGATGGTTGATAGTTGATAGAAAGAGGAGGAAACTTGGCTCTTGTCTTGAGTCTTGTTTCTTTCTTCAACTAAGAGGCTGATAATTCGTCGGCTCTTCGGTCATTACGATATCGTGGACGTGGCTCTCGCGAAGTCCACCCGCCGTGACGCGGACGAAGTTGGCGCGTTCGCGGAGATCGGTGAGAGTGGCGGCACCGACGTAACCCATCCCGGATTTCAGGCCGCCCATGAGTTGGAAAATGACATCGGAAAGCGGACCTTTGTAAGGAACGCGGCCTTCGACTCCCTCGGCGACGAGTTTTCCTGAGCTGTTCTGGCCGTAACGGTCGCCTGCGCCTTTTTGCATCGCGCCGATGGAACCCATGCCGCGATAGGTTTTGAAACGTCGGCCCTGCGACTGCACCGTTTGGCCTGGACTCTCGCGGGTTCCAGCGAGCAGCGAACCTAACATCACGAGATCTGCACCCGCTGCGAGAGCTTTCACGATGTCGCCCGAGTAGCGGATGCCACCGTCGGCGATGACTTTCACGCCAGCCTCGCGGCAAACATCGGCGACGTTTCGGATCGCTGAAAATTGCGGCATTCCCACGCCGGAAATCACACGCGTGGTGCAGATGGAACCGGGGCCGACGCCGACTTTCACCGCACTGGCTCCAGCGCTCACCAAATCACGTGCACCTTGCTCAGTGACGACGTTTCCCGCGACGACCGGGACGTTTGAAAGTGCGCGAAGTTGGCCGATCACCTCCATCACATGACGCGTGTGGCCAGTCGCGGCATCGATGAAAAGCGCGTCTGCCCCGGCGTCGATCAAGACACGTCCACGATCAATGCAATCTGGCCCGACACCGACAGCGGCCCCGCAACGGAGCTGGCCGTTGTCGTCCTTCGCGGCATTCGTGAAAGTAATGCGCTTCTCGATGTCCGAGCCGGTGATGAGTCCGACGAGGCGACCGTCTGCATCCACCAGCGGAAGTTTCTCGATGCGGTTCTGGTAGAGAATGCGGCGGGCTTCTTCCAGACTCGTGTTAGGCGGCGCGGTGATGAGTTTTTCGCGCGGCGTCATCACATCGGCGACGGTGGCGTCCGCGCGGTCAAGGTAGCGCACATCGCGGCCGGTGACCATGCCGTGGAGGCGTCCTTCGCCATCGACGACGGGAAATCCCGAGAAACCATTCTTCGCCATGATGGCTCGGACGTGCTCGACGCTATCTTCTTTCCGCACCGTGTGCGGCTTCTGAATCACCGCATTTTCCGAGCGCTTCACCCGCGAGACCATCGCAGCTTGCTCGTCGATGGGACAAGCCCGGTGGATGACGCCCATGCCGCCTTCACGAGCGAGAGCGATTGCGAGATCGTGTTCTGAGACGGTATCCATCGCCGCAGAAACCACGGGAAGAAACAGGGGAATACCCGCCGTGACATGCGTGGAAAGGTCTGCCTCGCCGGGTAAAACCGTGCTCAAAGCAGGCACCAAAAGCACGTCGTCAAATGAAAGTCCGAGAGAAATCTCTGCCATGGCGGAGTCAATAGAAGCCCTTTTCCCCGCGCAAGCCCGAATCTTTCCGCTGGAGCATCGATCCATGAGATCTGCGAGACGCGGCAGGCAACGATGGTCGATCACCGCTTCTGTTTCTCCTTTTTCCCAGTGATTCCGTTAGGCAATGTGCCGAAACTGTCACTTATACTTTTTCTATAGATCGGGCGAAATGCCTTGTGCCCAAGCCTTCCCTTGCCCGCTGGACAAGGGAAGGTTTCTGCGTGTACGGATCACATGGCGCGCTCCTACCATCAAAAGGCCATTCGTGCCGCGGACGGCCTCAAAGACGCCGCCGAGACCGAATGAATAGACCCAACTACTAGAAAAGAGGAAACAGAGGCGACTATTTACTCTTTGCCTTGATGTTGACGGTGTCTGCAACGGTGGCGGCCACGGAGGTTCCTGTGACCAGCACGGAGACCTTTTTGTTCGCAGCTCCGGTTTTGGCGGTGATTTTCACCTTGAGCAGGAATGAGGCTCCAGATGCGAGACTGCCAGTGTTGAAGGTTCCATTTCGCACCGCCGTAGAGACGTTAGTTTTTCCGTTGAAGTATTCGACAATGAACTTCGAGTTACCCGCAGTGCCACCGAGATTGAAGGAATCTACCTCATGGCCTTTGTTCACGATTTTTACGAACGATGTCTTTGAACCACCCGATTTAGGGATCTCAATGGACAAGGTTTGACCACTGCCAGTGCTGTTGAAGATGTTCACACCAATGGGGGCTGAGGCTTTCGGTCCGACGCTGGCGTCTGCCGAGGCGAGGGTGTTGAGACGAACGACCGCCATGTCGGTCAGAGAATTTCCGGCGATAATGGGTCTGCCATCGGCTTGGAGGGCGATGGCTCTTGCTTGGTCGCTGCCGCCGATGCTGATGTCTAATTGGAACAGCCCATTCGTGGCAAAAGTGGAGTCGAGGTTTCCATCAGAATTGACTCTAGCAAGCGCAAAGTCGTTGGTACCAAAGGCATTGGTGATGCCTGCCAGCAGCAGTTTGCCATCGCTCTGAAGGGCTAGTCCATTGCAAGACGAGTCAGAGATCACCGGGAAGGCAATGACTTGTTTTCCATCTGCGGAGAACGTCGTGTCCAGCGCACCCGTGCTGAGGTAGCGGGCGATAGCAATGTCGCTTCCTGATTGCTGAGATCCAGCGACTACGATGGCCCCGTTGGGTTGAATCACGACGCTGCTCGCGCGGTCATCCCCAGAGAATGCGGTGGTGGCTGTGCCGTCGCTGTCGAATGTGATATCTAGCGCTCCGGTAGTCGTCACGCGGGCGACGGCGAAGTCGTTAGTTCCAGAATTATCGGTGTATCCCGCCATTACGATTTTCCCGTCAGCTTGCAGGGCGATAGCTTGGCAGAAGTCATTTGAGCCTAATCCGAAATCCACTTTTCCGTCCGAGCTGAAACTCGTGTCGAGGGTGCCATCTGCATTGTAGCGGACGAGTGAAAAATCAGGGAAATCTCCAATGTCATTAGTCCCACCGACGACGACCTTTCCGTCATTTTGCAGGACGATAGAAGAAGCTACATCCGTCCCGCCAACGTTGGTGACGACCTTGCCACCACTGAAGAATGAATCCAGTGAGCCATCGGTGTTGTAGCGGATGACCACGATGTCCCCGCCTGTCGTCCCTGCGACGAGGATTTTTCCATCGGGCTGGACAACAACCGCGCTACCAGTGTCAGCAGTGGCGGCTCCCACATCAGTCGTTGTTCCACCATCACTGGAGAAACTTGTGTCGAGTGTTCCGTTCGCATTGTAGCGGAGCACAGCGATGTCGTTGTTGCCTGCGACATTAGTAGTGCCGACAACGACGATTTTACCGTCAGGCGCGATGGCGACGGCATTGGCAGTCTCGGTGGCTCCGAAGCTGATTAAAGACGTGCCGCCTGTGCCGAAAGTGGCGTCTAACGTCCCGGTCGCGGCGATCACGGGGATCACCGTTGTAGTGAATACGGCGAGAATGCCGGCGAGTGGATGGATCTTGGATTTCATGATGTGTTTTGGTTTTGGTTAGTGTTCTTTCTGGACCAGGGGGAGAGATGAAATCCAAAGGAACGATAACTATTGGAGAGACGGCGCGATGAGATGACAAGAAGTAACTCAATGGACGCGAAACTTGGGGTTGCCGCAGGGAAATGATCGCGTCAGTTTCCCGCCGATGAATAGAGCAAGCATTGGATTTGTCGGCGTCGGGAGAATGGGATCAAACATGGCTCGCCGCCTCGCGGACTTGGGCTATCCGATCGCGGCGGTGTTCGATCACCACGAGGCTTCTGCTACGGCGTTGGCGCTCGAACTCGGGGCGAAGACCGCGACATCACTGGCCGAAGTCACGGCTCTAGCAGACGTGATTTTCACCGTGGTGACGGACGATGCGGCGATGCACGGAATTTTCTCTGGCGACGAATCATTGCTCAACGCAGCGACCGGCAAGGTATTCATCAACTGCGCGACGGTGAGCCCTGCGGCCCATGAAGCAGCGGAAGCGGCGGCATCGGAGGCTGGAGCATTCACGCTCGCGGCGAGCATGGCGTCTAGCATCACCCAAGCGCGGCAGGGGACGCTCTATCTAATGATCGGCGGCGATGCGGCGGTGTTTGAGAAAATGGAGCCGCTGCTGAAGGATATTTCCCTTTCCCTGCGTCACGTCGGCCCGGTGGGAAATGCCGCGAAAATCAAAGCTCTGGTGAACATGGTGATGAATATCAACACCGCTGGCCTCGCGGAAGGTCTCGGCCTTGGCGAGGCACTCGGTGTGGATCTCGCGGTGCTCAAAGAAGTTTTCTCACAGACGGGTGCGAACTCTCGGGTGCTGGAAACCGATGGCGATGACATGATTACCCGGGAGCACGATTGCTATTTCTCCGCGAGCCACGCCGCCAAGGACAGCGGTATCGCGAACGCCCTCGCCAGCTCTGCTGGAGTGTCAGTTCCGCTCTCCCTCGCGACCGAAGCCCAATATCGGAAAATGATCGCCCTCGATCTCGGTGAACTTGATAAATCCGGCATCGCCGAGCTGACCTTTCCAGGCCGCGCTGGCCTCCAATCCGCCTAACAAAATGATCGCTAACACAGAGATACTCAACCGCGCTGGCGAGCGCATCGACTACAGTTTTCATCCCGGCAGCCGGGCGGATGTGCTGGTGATCCTCGGCCACGGAGTCACGGGAAATAAAGATCGCCCGCATCTCGTTGCGCTTGCGGAGGGACTCGCCGCGCGTGGTTGGCCGTGCTTGCGGATTTCATTCTCAGGAAATGGCGACTCGGAGGGAAGTTTCCAAAACTCCTGTATCACGCGAGAAGTTAGCGACCTCCAAGCAGTCCTCGATGTAGTCCCGGACACCACGCGTGTCGCCTACGTCGGCCACAGTATGGGCGGTGCCGTCGGAGTATTATGCGCCGCGCGGGATCTGAGAATCCGGGCCTTAATTTCCCTCGCTGGCATGACCCACACCGCAGAATTCGTGATGCGCGAGTTCGGTGAAATCACGCCAGATGAAGGCTGCATGTGGGAGGATGAAAACTACCCGTTGTCGAAAATCTACGTCGATGATCTCAGTCTGATAGGGAATACGCTCTCCGCCGCCGAAGCTGTGACTCAGCCTTGGTTACTCATCCACGGCGAGGCCGACGACGTGGTGCCCATCCAAGACAGCCGCGACGCTTTCGAGGCCGCGACCTGCGAGAAGAAATTTCTGACCATTGCAGATGTTGGACATTCGTTCGATGAAACAACCTACCCACAACTCGTTGCCGCAGTGGATGAATGGCTGGATGCGATCTTCGGGCCGCCGTGATGGATTCCTCTGGACTGCTCCGACATGTCCTGCCCGTTACCCACAAGTTCCTTGGTTTCGAAAGACTTGATATGGCTCAGTGATATCTGCAAGTCTGCATCATCCTCGCCGCAGGACTTGGGCTTCCGGAGGACCATCGCTTTTCCGATTCAAAAACCCGCCCAACCTCGCGATCCAATCCACTGCGGTTTTCAGTAATGGGACTTCCAGCGGCATTTCGTTAGTTTCATGCGTGTAACAATCGAGCGCCTCCCATTGATCTCGTCCGAGCCATCGCTAGCCGCCTGTCCAGGACTCTCCCGTGCCGTTTTGGTCAGCCCCAGTAAATGGCTAGCGATGATCAGATCCAGTGCCAGCACCAAGGAAAGTTTCTCGACGCTCTCTAACTGACGCTCCTCCACTTTGCAGCCGGATTTTAAAATCCGGTGCAATCCCTCAATCATCCACCTTCTAGCATACCAGCCAATGACCTCCGCTGCTAGGATTGCGCCGCCGATTTCTACCGTGGTCCACAGGCGCCAGCAGATGGCTTCGATACCCTCGGGCGGTCCCACTTCTTTGGCGACCACCAACCACAGCACCAACGGCTCGCCCAATCCCAGATACTTCGTTTAATGCGCCGGGGCATTGAGTTCTACCTTCGCGTAACGCAATTTCAGCCTTGCAGTGCGCGCCGACTTGCCCGCCGAACGCGGCACGGCGACTTTGATCCGCGCCGCCACGGGAAGGCTCTCCACGTGTTGCCAGCTTTCTTGCTCTGCTGACTCATCAGCGGTTAGTTTGCGGTTGTGCCGCGAGCAAACTAACAAATCAGCACCACCGCCGTGCGCTGGCTTGAGGGATGGATGCGCCGGGTAAGGCATGGAAATCAGTCACCATTTTCCGCCAACATTTCACACGTCGCAGATCTTTAATCGCCAATGTGGCGAATTCGTTTTCCGCCCACAAGATGCTAGGCGTTTGAGTTTCTGGATGGATCGGATGCTTAGGCATCCGCCTAAGCAAAGCAATGTGACTGCAATGTGCAGAATAAATTTCGACGACTTGTGAGTAACAGACAGGACATGTCGGAGCAGTCCGAAAGTTAGAGCTTCAGGAAATTTTCCAAAAGCCGTTTTCCATCCTGCGTTAGAATGGATTCCGGGTGGAACTGGACGCCATGGACTGGGTGTTCCTTGTGCATCAGTCCCATGATTTCGCCTTCCTCAGTCCAAGCGGTGATTTCAAGGCAATCGGGCAAAGTCTCACGCTTCACAATGAGCGAATGGTAGCGCGTGGCTTCAAATGGATTCGCCATCTCTTTGAAAACACTCATCCCCGAGTGATGGATGGGCGAGGTCTTGCCGTGCATGAGGCGATCCGCCCTAACAACATCGCCACCATAGACTTGGCCGATGGATTGGTGCCCGAGACACACGCCGAGGATCGGCGTGGTGGCACCCATTTCTCGGATTAACTCACAGGAAATTCCTGCTTCCGTTGGCGTGCAGGGGCCGGGTGAAATACAGATGCGCTCGGGCTTGAGTGCTCTAACTTCCGCGACACTCAAGACATCGTTGCGGAAAATTTTCATCTCCGCACCCAGCTCGCCGAAGTATTGGACGAGATTGTAGGTGAAGGAATCGTAGTTATCGATGATGAGGAGCATGGAAGGAGAGATTAAGATTTTATCAACCGCAGATGGACGCAGATGGACGTTAATAAGAGAAGAGGTTGGCTTTTCATCCGATCTTCCATCTGTGTTTATCTATGCCCATCTGTGGTTAAATTCTTCTTGTTAGTTTTCGTGGCTGAGTGTTTTCGCAAGCGCGATGGCACTGAGAAGCGCCTTGGACTTGTTGACGGTTTCCTCATACTCATAGGTAGGAACCGAGTCCGCTACCACTCCGGCACCCGCTTGGACGTAGGCTTTGCCGTCTTTCAGCAAGCACGTCCGCAACGTGATGCAGGAATCATGCGAGCCATCGAAGCCGAAGTAACCCACCGCACCAGCGTAGGCGCAGCGTTTGTTTTTTTCTAAAGAGTTGATGATCTGCATCGCCCGGATTTTCGGTGCACCACTGACAGTCCCGGCTGGAAATGTAGCACGTAGCACATCGTAAGCACTGTGCGCGGGATCGAGTTCTCCCGAGACGTTGGATACGATGTGCATGACGTGGCTGTAACGCTCCACGATCATGAAATCATCCACTTTCACCTTCCCATGCTTGGCGATACGTCCCACGTCGTTACGCGCAAGATCGACTAACATGAGATGCTCCGCACATTCTTTCGGGTCGTTCATCAGATCGGCCGCTAGAGCGTCATCCTCAGCCGGAGTCTTGCCACGCGGACGAGTTCCGGCGATGGGCCGGATGTCGATGCGGCCATTGATCGAGCGCACATGCACTTCCGGCGAGCTGCCGACGAGTGCGAAATCGCCAAGCTCAAGAATGAACATATACGGCGATGGATTGACGAAACGCAGTGCCCGATAGAGATCGACGGGCGGCTGGGCGAAGTCGGTCTCGAAGCGTTGGCTGGGAACGAATTGGAAAATGTCACCAGCCTTGATGAACTCCTTGCCAGCCAGGACGATGGCCTCGTATTCCGCTTGGGTCGTGTTGCTCTGGGCGGTGGCGGGTTCCACTTTTTCGAGTCCATTGAGGGCATGAACGTGAAACGGACGATTCAGAATTTCCACAATCGCGGCGATGCGGCCACGGGCGGCGGCGTAGGCTTCTTCGGCTGTGGGAAACTCGTCGATGAATGCGTTTGCGATGATTTGCAAACGCCGCAGTCGGTGATCGAAAACTAATAGCGTATCCGCCAGCATGAACATCGCGTCGGGAATCCCGAGCGCATCCGGCGGCGGAGGTCCAAGCGTGGACTCGAATTGGCGGACCGCATCGTAGGAAAGATAGCCCACCATCCCGCCGGAAAACTGTGGCAATGCCCCGTGAGTGACGGGTTTGTAAGCCGCCATTTCTCGCTCTAACGCAGCAAGAACATCATCCGCTGCCGTAAAACTGCGGATCTTCGATCCATCGCGGATCGTGATTTCCTTTTCCCGTGCCTCAAAAACCATGCGTGGCCCACTGCCGACGATGGACCAACGGCCACCTTTTTCCGTGCTTTCTGCACTCTCTAGCAAAAAGGAATGGCGGTCATCCCGCAGCTTCAGATAGGCAGAAAGCGGCGTCTCAAAATCAGCGGCGAGCTGGGTATAAACTGGCACGACATTGCCCTGCTTCGCCAGCCCGACGAAGACTTCCAACGATGGCTCAACCGGAATGGAACTCACAAGGCGGCGAAGCATGGCGGGGAAATCCGCGAGGGCAAGCCCCGAGGATGAAGAGGAATGCTCTTCACGGGTCTATCCTCGAAACGATGGGCTTGGGGTCAAAATCTCTTTCGAATTTTAATGGGTGCTTAGCGCATTTTTTCCACCACGTCGTTCGTGGCCTGTGTTGAGGAACCGATAGTAAACTTCCAGCATCAAGGTGCATAAGCAGTTGCGGTAGATCTGATTGTCGCCATGCCCTTTGTGAGTCGTGGCTTTCCTTGTGCCGTCTGGGTTTTGATTGCTCAGTAACTGAGAGAGGAAAAGATCGTTGTAGAATTTCCAGTTTTCGCCACCTGCTTGCATCATCGCCTGCGACTCATAGTAGTGCGCGTAGAGGTTGGAATCCTCGGTGTTCCAGTCGAATTTTGTGTTTTCTCTGATGTATTTCAGGCCATCGCGAACTTCCGATGAATTTCCCTTTCCCCACATTTGGAGGCAGAGAACGCCGACGCCCGTGAGCGTGAAATACTTCCCACTTCCTGCCGGACCACCGGGACTGTTATAGCCAAAGCCACCATTTTCATTCTGACAACTTACCAAATACTTCAGCCCCTTATTGATGCATGATTTCATGTTTCTATACTTAATCGAAGTATGGCTACACGCCCTGAGTGCTTGAAGCTGCCAGCCGACGATGGACGTATCCGTATGGCCGCCATCGGTTTTGTATTGGTAGGCCCAACCGCCATTTTTGTTTTGATGGTCGATGATGAATTGCCCCGCTTTCTCGGTGACTGGCATCAAATCAGGAATTTCTACCGTGGAATTTTTTAAAAATGTGGCTGCCTCACCGAGAGCGTAAGTCGCGATCGCATGTTCGTAGCACCATCCGTTCGCAGTGAAGTTGCTCGCCAGTTTTCCGTTAGTCTTCATGCCGAGATTGACCAGATAAACGATGCCTCTCACGCAGGATTCACCAAACTCCGCAGAATCTGGAGTTTCGCAATGGCCGAAGTAGGCGAGCAGCGCCAGCCCCGTCATCGCCGGTGCATTCGCATCGCCCCATGAACCATCCGATTTCTGCACGCTTTTGAGCCAGCGGAGAGATTTCAGAACGGCGTCCTCGCAAGCTGCCGTGCCACCGCTTTGCTGAAGCCGCGCCAACCGATCTTGCGGTGAACACCGCTTACCCATTTCTAGCGGAACGCTCTGAAAACTACTCATTTTCCCGCCGGGGACAACTCCATCGCCCAGACCGATGATGCCTCGCCTACCCGATAGTCCGTCGTCACCCATGCTGCCGCTTAGTGACTCTCCAGCCTCGAATGATGCCAGCTCAGTCATCACGGTGCCTCGGTCCATTTCTGAAACGGAAACATCAGAAATTTTCGCCACCGTTACTTTCGGCAGGTTCACGCGCGACATCTGCGTGCGTTGTTTCGTCTCCATCTTCTTGGAAATTTTAGACCCCGGACTTCCTCCTTGGGTCGTGTAGGCAATCTCGGGAGATTGAGGAATGATCCGAAAAACCCAGATCATACCTACTCCTAACAAGAGTAAATGAATCATGAGTGAGATGGAAAGCGAACCCGCACCGAGTTTTCGGAAAATAGTGCGCGCGGCGGATGTGGTGGATTTTGGTAAAGACGGTTGCTGATTCATCGTGATGGTTGAGTTGGGTTTCAACGATGACGACACGCGAAGTCGGATTTCCTTAGAACCTAACTTCTCAGAGGATTGAAAATCCTTCAAGGGTGCTCACGCCTAAGACCAGTGCCTTTAAGGATTCAAAATGAGCATCTGAATTGATGGTCACACAGAATACAGTCGTGGTGACTAAACCAAGATAGAGGTAGGAACGGGGCTTTCGCCCCGCTCCCCCCTCCGAACCGGACGTGCAGATCTCCCGCATCCGGCTCTCCAGTCAGTGGTTTGCTCCGTTACGGAGGCTCGCAATTTC
>JANOQR010000275.1:0-5445 GCA_031414935.1 Luteolibacter sp. | reverse complement strand
TGACCCCTGCGTCATCTCTTCTTGGCGTCCGTCACGAGAGCGAAGCTGCTCCCGAAGAACCGTTTCTAGGTTCGGAAAAACCACCGTTGATTTGAGCGCGCGTTGACCGTGCTCCGCCGTGCCCTTGAGGCGCGTCGTTCGTCTCCCGTTGGCACCTTTTGCCGACTCGGAATCATCGATTCAAAACGTTTTTCCCACGCGCCGTATGCAATCCATGCCCGGCCTAACAATTTAGAAACCATGCCCAATTTCTATCCTGTGGTCATGCTGGCTCTTGCCTCCATGACCCATCCACTCCGCGCGGAGTCCACCGTCGTCGTCTCGCTTGCAAGCATCGGCGACCGCGTTCGCTCACAAAACCCCGATCTCGCTGCCGCCAGATTCCGCATCCGAGAAGCACTCGGCAGAATGAATCAGTCCGGTCGTCTCGCGAATCCAGAACTCGAAACCGGCCTCGAACACAACTCACGCAATGCTGAGGGAAAATTCGAAATCGGCGTGTCCCAACGTTTTCCCATCACGGATCGGCTGCGATTAGAAAAAGAGATCTCACTCACGGAACTGAAAACTTCCGAAGCCGAGGTCCGCGAAGTCGAACGTCAGCTCATCGGCAAGGCCCGTGAAGCAGTGGTGAAAATCTTGGCCACCCGCCAGCGTCGTGAGCTGCTCCGCCAGCAATCGAACGTATCAGCCGAGTTCGCGAAATTTCTATCTGAAATTGCGACGAAGGGCGAAGGCTCGGCACTCGATGCAGGTCAGGCGAAACTCGAAGCTACCAGCCTCGCTACCGAGATTCGCCAACTCGATGCCAGCGAGACGGCTCACGCTGGCGAACTCAAGCCGCTGTTAGGAATGCGCCCCGGCGAATCATTGAGCATCGGCGGCACTCTGCCAGAACCCGTGCTGCCCGCCACCGCCGCCGAGCCATCACGTCGCCCAGATTTCCAAGCTGCCAAACTCGATGCACAAGCCGCCGCGCAAGGCGTCGCACTCGCACAGGCGAAACGCTTCGACGACGTAGCAGGCGGGATTTTCGCCGCCGCCGAGCGCTCCGAAGACGCGCCGAATGGTTACGGCAACGAAGCCATCGTCGGCCTGCGTTTCAAAGTCGCACTCCCGTTTTGGAACAAGAACGAAGGCGCGATCCAAGAAGCCGAAGCAAAGCAGCAACGCAAGGAAATGGAAGCTATCGCGATCAGCCGCAACATTCCGCTCGAAGTCGAAGCTGCTAGATCCGAAATGCTGGAGTGGGCGAAGATGATTGCTGAAATTAACGACACCCTGCTCCCACTCGCCGACGCCCAAACCAAGCTCGCCGAGGAAGCCTACCGCAATGCCCAAGGCGAAATCCAATCCGTCCTTCGCTCCCGCGAAAAACGCCTGCAACTCGCCGCCGCCAAACTCGACGCCCTCCGCGAGTTCCACCTCGCCCGCGTCCGCCACGAGACCGCCAGTGGTGGCGGTTTCTAACCGCCATGCCCAATCAATCCAAATTTAACCAGCCCATGAAATTTCACTTACTCATTCTACTCATAATCATTTCCCGCATCCACGCCGCCACCAACTCGGACACCATCATCCTCGACGAGATCGGCGTGAAAAATCTTCGCATCGAGACCGTCGAGGCTGCGGAAACCACTTTCGAGGAAACCGCCTTCACCTTGGGCCGCATCGATCACACCTGCGAAGGTCACTCGATTCTCTCCAGCCGCGTCGCCGGCAGCATCGTTGAAGTCGGCATCCACGAGGGCGAGTTTGCAAAAAAAGGCGACATCCTCGTCCGCGTCGAAAGCCGCCAACCGGGCGATCCCCCGCCGGTGATTGACCTGATAGCACCTGCCGATGGTCTGGTCGCAAAGTCAAAGGCGCATCTGGGTGCTCCCGTGGAACCCGCAGAAGAACTGATGGAAATTTTTGATCTTTCCACAGTCTGGGCCATTGCCCGCGTCCCAGAACATCAAGCAGGTCGCATGAAACCCGGCACCCTGGCGCACATCGAAGTCGCTGCATTACCAGACGAAAAATTCACGGGCGAGCTCCTCCGTTTCGGAACTGCGGCGGACCCGGAAAGCGGAACGATCGACGCCATTTTCAGCCTTCCTAACACCAGCGGCAGACTGCGCTCAGACATGCGGGCCGAATTTTCCATCGTCCTCAGCAAGCGCGAGAATGTCATCGGTGTTCCCCGCTCCGCGCTGCAAGGCGAGGCCAGCAAGCGTTTCGTTTACGTCAAGCATTTCGATCTTCCGAACGCTTTCATCAAAACCCCAGTCCAAGTCGGCCAGATGAACGACCGCTTCGTCGAAATCGTTGCGGGTCTTTTCCCCGCCGACGAAGTCGTCACCAAGGGAGCCTACTCCCTTTCCTTCGTCGGGGGTGGTAGCGGCGTCTCACTCAAGGAAGCACTCGACGCCGCCCACGGCCACGAACACGCCGAAGACGGCGGTGAGCTGACCCCCGAGAAAAAAGCGGAAATGGAAGCCAAGAAACGAGCTGCTTCCGGCTTGCCGCCCGAGACGTCCGGCGGCGCGAGCCGGGTCTGGATGTATGTGAGCGGCGGATTGTTTCTGCTGCTGTTAGCCAGTTTGTTTTCTAGGAAACTTCAACCCACGGCTGAGTCATGAGTCATTCCATATTATTCCGAAAAGTTCCATGGGTTCAGGATGCTGACTCCACTACGTCGAAAATCTTTGGTGTTTCTCGTTACCATGGTCAGTCCATGGACCAAAGCCGTGGCCGCCATCAGCCCATCTGCATCGGGCAATCTTTCATCAAGACACAATCTGCCCCATTCCTCCGCGATCCCATTAGAAATTGGAAGAACTCTGCTTCCAAATTGGATCACTGTGGTTTTCAGCCATCTCTCAAGAATTGCAGACTGCATGGAATCTTTTCTGCGCTTAAGTTCGATTCCATACCGAATTTCACCCAAGCAAAGCACGCTGATGTACAAATCTGCCGCTTCCACTCGGCTCCACCACCTCATCACATTCTCATCTGCACGGCTGCCTTTGCGAATTTCGGAAAGCACATTCGTGTCCAAAAGGTAGCCGCTCATAAATCCAAAGCTGGCCGACTCGAGGAACTTCTTGGCCGATCGAACAACACATCATCTTCCACTTCAGAGAGGGCAGCGAGGTGGGCTTTGAAATCGTATCGAGCCGCTTGGTCCACACTATTGAGCTTTTCTGCCAAAATCCGGCGGTGCTCTTCCTCTGTGGAAACGCCGTGCGCCGCCGCCCGCAGCTTCAGCGCCTTTACCAGTTCATCCGAAATATTTCTCACTAACAACTGAGCCATAGAAGCAAATTGCTATCATTGCTATCACTCGTCAAAACATTTTCTCATGCTCAACAAAATGATCCATTGGTCGCTCGCCAACCGCGCGATCGTCATCGGCGTCTCGCTCCTGCTCATGGTCATGGGCCTGCGGACCGCCACCCAGCTTCCCGTCGAGGTGCTGCCGGACCTCACGAAACCGACCGTCATCATTCTGACGGAAGCCGCCGGACTCGCGCCGGAGGAAGTAGAAACCCGCGTCACCCAGCCCATCGAAAGCGCGCTGATGGGCGTCTCTGGTCTCACCCGCCTACGCTCGAATAGCGACGTTTCGCTGTCCCTCGTCTATGCCGAGTTCGGCTGGGACACGGATATTTACAAAGCCCGGATGCTGGTCCAGGAACGCCTCCAAGGCGTGCGCGAGCAGTTGCCTGAGGGCGTGGAACCCTTCATGACACCCGTCGCCTCGCTGATGGGAGAAATCCTGTTAGTCGGCGTGCGCTCCACGATCAAGGAAGGCGAACCCGGCTATCTGCCGCCCAGCGAAGTCCGTTCACTAGCAGACTGGACGATCAAGCGCCGTCTCCAATCCATTTCCGGCATCGCCGAAATCCTCAACATGGGCGGCGGCGTGAGACAGATCGAAATCCAGCCAGATCCTCACAAAATGCAGGCACTCGGCATCAGCTACGAGGAGCTGGAAAAAGCCGCCGAAGAAGCGACCAACACCACCACCGGCGGCTTCCTGAACACCGGCCCGACCGAGATCATGGTGCGAAATCTCGCCATGACCGTCGATCTAGCAGACATCGCGAACACCGTCGTCAAAAAAACCAAGGACCGCGCCATCACCATCTCCGATGTGGCAAACGTCGTCTGGGGCATCGAGCCGATGCGCGGTGATGCCACGATTAGTAAAAGCCCAGAAACCTCGCCCACCTACGGCGTCATCATGTCCATCACCAAGGCTCCCGGCTTCGACACGCGCCAAATCACCGAGGAAATCAAAAAAGCACTCGCCGAGTTGGATACGACGCTCCCCAAAGGCGTCGGCACCACCCTGCTTTTCCAACAGAAAGACTTCATTGACCACGCCATCGGCAACCTCATGGAAGCCATCCGCGACGGCGCGATCATGGTGACGGTGGTTCTGTTCCTCTTTCTGTTAAATTTCCGCACCACCTTCATCACGCTCATGGCCATGCCGATGTCCTTCGGCATCACCATGCTCGTCTTCCTCGGACTCGGCATCAGCGTGAACTCGATGACGCTAGGCGGTCTCGCCGTGGCCATCGGCATGGTCGTGGATGACGCCATCGTCGATGTAGAAAACGTCTTCCGCCGCCTTCGAGAAAACGCCGCGTTAGAAAAACCTCACCCGCGCCTATCCGTCATCGCGAAGGCATCTGGCGAGGTGAGAAACTCCATCCTCTACGCCACCGTGCTCATCATCCTCGTATTCCTGCCGCTGCTAGGACTGACCGGAGTGGAGGGAAAACTCTTTGCCCCCATCGCCATCGCCACGATCATCTCGATGATCGCGTCTTTCGTCGTCTCACTGACGGTGATTCCCGTACTGTGCTCCTTCTTGATTTCCACTCGTGGCTGGGACTACCAGTCCCAGTCCGTAGTGGGGACAACTTGTCCCAACCACCATCAAGACGGCCGCTTCGTGCGCGGCCTAAAATGGCTGCTAGAACACACCCTGCTCCGTTGGGCACTCAACCAACCGGTGATGGTTCTCACCGTCGCGCTCTTCCTACTCATCGCTTCGTTTTCGCTCTATCCGATCATGAACAAGGACTTCTTGCCCAAGTTCCAAGAAGAGACCGCCCTCATCGCCGCCACCTCCGCACCGGGAACTTCGTTAGAGGAAATGAACCGCATTTCCGATGTCATCGAGCAGCAGATCCTCTCCGTGAAAGGCGTCCGCCAGGTCGGTCGCCGCCTTGGCCGTGCGGAACGTGGCGACCATGTCGTGCCCGTTTCCACCGCCGAGTTCGATGTGGATTTCACCGAGGAAAGTGGCCGCACCCGCAAGGAAATCCTCGAAGAACTCAGCGCGAAAGTCCGCACCGTACCCGGCGTGTTCGCCGTCGTCGTCGGGCCGCAGGCGGATCGCATCGGCCACATGCTCAGTGGTGACTCGGCTCACGTGGCGGTGAA
>JANOQR010000274.1:0-6639 GCA_031414935.1 Luteolibacter sp. | reverse complement strand
GGAATCGGATTCCGGTTCGTCGAGATCGTTGCGAGAGCGTTTTTTTTCCTCCCGCCCGGCTTCCGCCCAAGGGAGAAGTTTCACGCGGCCTTCACGGAATTCCAGAGCGTAGGGGACTTGGTTCAGGATGGCGATGGTGCGGGCGCGCTTGGCGAGAAGCTCGATTTCCCCGGAGGCGTCGCTGAGGACGCGTTTGTCGGAGGATAAAACCATCATGCTCACCGCGCCGCCGAGGACGATGCCCGCGATGGCGAGAACCATCACGATTTCGATAAGGGTGAAGCCGGAGACGGGCTTATTCGTCCTGGCTGCTGAGGTCATCTGCGGAGTTTTGCTGACCATCAGGGCCGTGGCTGAAAATTTCATACTCGTTGGCGTTTTTCTTGCCGGGGAAACGGTAGCCATACGGCTGGCCCCAAGGATCGAGCGGCACTTTGCTGGTGACTTGCGCCCAACGGCGTGGCACCGGAGTGGAAGAGGGTTTTTCCACGAGAGCTTTCAAGCCCTGCGAGGTCACGGGGTAAGTGCCGCCGTTGAGCTTGTACATCGCGAGGCCGTTGGCGAGGGTCTTGAAGTCGGAATCGACCTGGCTGAGTTTAGCAGAGTCGCCGATTTTCTGCATCGAGAAGATCGCACCGCCGAGGATCATGGCGATGATTCCGAGGACGATGACCATTTCGAGAAGGGTGAATCCGGCGCGGCGGCGGATGGGAGTAGCGGTGGTGATTTTCATGGAGAACGTGTGTTTTTTCGTCTGGCGTCAGCCTTTCAGGGAAGGAAACGCCGTGCCAACCAAAAGTTGTCGGAAATTTCCTGCATCTTTTTTAACAAAACGTTGCAGGGAATTTCTTGCAAGCTGCCCGCCTTTCTCTCACCCCTTGTGTCCCTTTCCACCATGAACAAAGTCCTCATCATCGGAGCCGGCGGAGTCGGCAGCGTCGTCGCCCACAAATGCGCCATGGTTCCCGAAGTTTTCGGAGAAATCACCCTCGCCTCGCGCACCGTCTCGAAATGCGAGGCTATCGCCGCCGAGGTGAAACAACGCACTGGCCGCGACATCGCCACCGCGAAGGTGGACGCCGACAATGCCGAAGAAACCGCCGAACTCATCCGCAAAACCGGCGCGACGCTGCTCATCAACGTCGCCCTCCCCTACCAAGACCTCAATCTCATGGACGCCTGCCTGCTCGCTGGCTGCGACTACATGGACACGGCGAACTACGAACCGCTGGATGTCGCAAAATTCGAGTATTCGTGGCAATGGGCGTATCAGGAAAAATTTGAAAAAGCGGGCCTGACTGCTCTGCTTGGTTCCGGCTTCGATCCCGGCGTGACCAATGTTTTCACCGCTTGGGCGCTGAAGCACCACTTCGACGAGATCCACACGCTCGACATCATCGACGTGAACGGCGGCAACCACGGCAAAGCCTTCGCCACCAACTTCAACCCGGAAATCAACATCCGCGAAGTCACTGCGGAATGTCGCCACTGGGAAGACGGAAAATTCGTCGAGACGCCGCCGATGTCGAAGCACCAAGAATTTTCCTGTCCTGAGGGAGTCGGATCTTACGAGATTTATCGGATGTATCATGAAGAACTCGAATCGCTCGTGAAACACATCCCTACCATCAAACGCGCTCAATTCTGGATGTCGTTCTCCGCGAACTACTTAAAACACCTTGAAGTGCTTCAAAACGTCGGTATGACGCGGATCGACCCAGTCATTTACCAAGGCGTGGAAATCGTCCCACTGCAGTTTCTCAAAGCCGTCCTGCCGAATCCCAGCGACCTCGGCGTGACCACCAAGGGCCGGACTTGCATCGGCAACGTCATCACTGGCATCAAGAACGGCCAACCCAGAGCCATCTACATTTACAACATCTGCGACCACGAAAAGTGCTTCGCCGAGGTCGGCTCGCAGGCGATTTCCTACACGACCGGCGTCCCCGCGATGATCGGAGCGAAGCAGGTTTTAGAAAAACTCTGGAGTAAGCCCGGGGTTTGGAACATCGAACAGCTTGACCCGGACGCATTCATGGCGGATTTAAATGCTCACGGATTGCCATGGACCGTCATCGAACTCACCCCCGAGCAAGCCGCCAATTTCCAAGTCGCCTAGCCATTTCTCCCTCGAAATTCAGTATTTTTACACCTCACAGCCTCAAAAAAATTCCGCTTGTCAGCCCTAATCACCCGCACCATCTTCCGCACATGATAAAAATCAAAACCCATTTTGGCTCCACTTTGTTCGGAGTTTTTGCCGCCGCCACGCTGTCTTCCTCCGCTCAGGTTCGATTCAGTCTCAGCAGCACAATTGATTACCGCCAGACCAAGGAGGAAATCAAATTCAGAGGAGGCTCGTTCAATGCCATCATGGTCGATGGGCTTTTGACCTACTTTTGTGACTCCAGTCGTTATTATCAGCCGGGAGTTTTCGCCAATCTATGTTCTCCTGGAACGTCAGCATTCTTGTTTGCCGGTAGCCTCGGAGAGTCATCCTTTTCGGAGCCCTACTTTGTAGTTAATACTCTTAGTCCAGCTGTCGCCATTGAACCATTTCAGGCTAATCTGGTCAACCTCACTGCGGCGCCAGCTTCGACTCTACCTCGGCCTGCTGGCGGATTCAAAGATAGTAGTGCCAGCGTTTACTACAACTTACATACGAGTGCAATCGAGGAGTTTAACATAACACGTTATACCTACAGCAAGGATTACACTAAAAAAGATCGTGAAAAATTTAATGATGAAATCGTGCCAGGTGTCTATAGATACATCTTCCCACGTTTGGTTCCATCTGGACAAAATTTCGTCTTTTCTCCTGCTCCAGTGGAGGCTGTTATTAATCCAATGGTCGAAGGTTTCAGAAAACTGAACAACCAAGAACAAGGAGTCAGATTCACAACGATCAACACCAACAAATGGAGCAAAGAGGGCTTTATTGAGTTGAGTTACTTTAGACCAAATGTAATCAAATGGGAGGGTCTCAGCCCAACCACAGTTTTCGCGGGTGCCGATTCTGTATTCATATCACTTCGTGCTCTCAGGAATTCTTTAAATCCTCAAAACAGTGACTTAATCGAGAGGGAAGCTATATTTCCATCGTTCGATAATGACGAAGAAAGTCGAGTGCTCTTGAGTAGTCCTTTCCAAAATCAGTTCACGCTTCCTCCTATTTTTCCGTCAGGAACGCGTGGAATGATTGAACTACAAGTACTCAGAGATTTACAGACTGGTGCTGCAACTTTTGATTTCTCGTCCCGCAAATTTCAAATTCCTGTAATTGTGGTGAATAGATACACTGATTTTGTGGATCTCAATCTCGCAACAAGCAAACAGAAAAGCTTACTTGATGATCCCGATGGAGATGGATACAACAATTTAACAGAATGGATTCTTGATAGTAATGGCTCCGATCGTGGAAGCATTCCCTTAGCGCCAGTTCCCGCTGCTTTTATTCCTGACGATGATGATGACTTCTTTGACTTCTTCGACTTTTTCGACTTTGACGTAGGGTATTTCGGATTCGATGTGCCCATACAAAGGGATACTGTCCCAAGCGTGAAATACATCCTGCAACGCAGTTTTGACCAAGGCAAAACTTGGGAGGAGTTCAAAGAGGGTTACTACTTGGAAGATGGATCATTCACTACACAACAGCCGATCGAAGAAATTATCAACGGCTTCATCGTCCCCGGCCCATTCAACTGGAGCGTTCAGAGAGTGACAACCGATGTCCGGGGTGTTTCCTACAGCCGCTTCGAAGTCAGAAGTGGTATTCCCAACCCTGCCGCCACTTTTGAAGTGCCATACATTCAGCCGCCCGGAACATTATCAGACATCTATCGCGTTAAAATCGTCCTCCAAAAAAAGAAGAAGGATAAGAACAAATAATCGGTTCTGAAAATTTTGATAACCTCACGCTCTAAACTCGCACGACACTCCCGATAATTGGTTGATGAGTTCGGATATGATCGACACCGTGGACGGGCTTGTCTCCCATCTGAAGACCAGCCGCCAAGGTTTGGAAAATCCAGTTTGTGCCATCGACACTGAGGCTGACAGCCTCCACCGCTATCGGGAGTCACTTTGTCTCATCCAGTTTGCAGATCGTTCACAGTGTGTCCTCATCGACCCCCTGGCGATTGAAGACCTCTCCTCACTGGGGTCCTATTTGTCGTCAGCAACCGTTTGGATGCATGGGGCAGATTATGACATGACCATGTTCAAGCGGCAGTTTGGCGAGCTGCCAGCCATAGTTTATGACACGCAAATTGGCGCTCGCCTACTGGGAGCTCGCCGCTTTGGTCTTGGCGACCTAGTGAACCTCTATTTCGGAGTCGAACTCTCAAAATCTTCTCAAAAAGCGGACTGGGGCAAACGCCCTCTCTCGCCCAAGATGATCGAATACGCACTTAACGATGTCCATTACCTCCTCGAAATGGGAGACATCATCGTGGCCCAGCTCAAGGAAAAAGGCCGCTACGAGTGGTTTGAAGAAAGCTGCCTCGCCGCCCGAAAACGAGTCATGGATCGAGACGACTCGAAGGAGGAAAATTGGCGAGTCCAAGGCTCAGGAAAGCTCGAGCCACTGGGACTGGCCTTCTTAAAAGCCCTTTGGCAATGGCGCGATGGCGAAGCGAAATCATGGGATCGGCCATCCTTCATGGTCGCGCCTAATCGCCAGCTCTTGGAATGGGCTACCGACCTCACCGCTAACAAAAGCGTATCCTTACCCAGCCACTTCCGCCCAGATCGCTTGAAGCGCTTTCGCTCGACCATCGAGCTGGTCAAAGCACTACCACCAAGCGAATGGCCGGAACGCCCTCCCGGAACTCGCAAAAAGCGCGACCGCGACTTCGAACGCAAAGTCGATGCCATGATTAAAATTCGCGAAACGGAAGCTGCTAAACTCGATATCGAGGGCTCACTCATCGCTTCAAGAGCAATTTTAGAATCCCTAGCAGAAAACGAGGTCCAGCCCGCCGCAGTACTCTTGAAATGGCAGCGCGAATGTCTGGGCATGACCGGATGAGCTAGGTTTTCAACTCAAGGGTTGAACTCTCAAATCACCCAGCCGCGCAACGTCAAATTGTCCACTTCACTGAACAACCCGCCGCTAATCTTCTCCGGCGAAAAATGTGGTAAGTATCTTTCCGTTAGCCTCGAACTCGCAGGCATCAGCGGCCCCTGCCCTTCCTGCGGCACAACGATTTGTGCCCCCAAATTACCACAGGACATCAAATCTGACGTGGCACCCAATCCACCACCCATCAGAGTCAGAACGGAAAAATCACCCGCCCGAACTCGACGAGGACACATCTCAGCCGACTCAATGCTAGATCACGGACACATCGATCAACGGGAAACTGCGAAAAACCTACTCGTGATCACCCTGTTTATTTTGGTCGTATGCTTTTGCCTTGCCGTGTCATGGTTTTTAGATGCTTGGAAGACTCAGTAACCAGCACTCAACGCATTCAATTTCAGCATTTTACAAAGTCTAAAATCCGATCAAAAAAACCCTCAATTTTGCAACGAAGTTCCTTGTCTCCAAGAGGCAGATTTCAGACCCTCTGGCCCCACCATGTCTGAGTCTTCGAACGAGTCACAAAAAGCAGAAACACAGGTCGCCGCAGCGCAAGTTTACGACGCCGCACAAATCGACAAACTAGAAGGTCTCGACGCCGTCAGAAAGCGCCCTGGCATGTATATTGGTGATCCCGACGAGCGCGGGCTTCACCATTGCGTATTTGAGGTGTTAGACAACTCAATCGACGAACACCTCGCTGGTTATTGCAGCAGAATTAAGGTCGCAATTCATGTCGATGGCTCCGTTTCAATCGCCGATAACGGGCGCGGAATCCCGGTCGATATGCACTTGAAATTCGGAATGCCCGCTGTCGAACTCGTCCTGACGAATCTTCACGCTGGCGGAAAATTCGGCCAAGGTGCCTACAAATACTCCGGCGGCCTCCACGGCGTCGGTGCCAAGTGCGTCAACGCTCTATCCGACTGGTTCAAGGCGGAAATCATGCGGAACGGCAAGGTCCACCTCATCGGCTTCGAACGCGGAAAAACCACCATCCCGTTGCACGTCATCGGCGAGGTCGATGCTGGTAAAACCGGAACGATGATCACCTTTTTCCCCGATGCCACGATCTTCGTCGATACCATCGAGTTCAAATTCGACCGCCTCGCCACCCGCCTCCGCGAACTCGCCTTTCTCAATCCTGGCCTCACCATCGACCTCGAAGACGAGCGCCCCGAGTCCGCCAAAAAAACCTCGTTTTTCTATCAAAAGGGCATCGAAGAATTTGTCGCCCAGCTCGGCGAAAATAAAACGCTCATCCACGACGAACCCGTTGTCCTTCACGGCAAACGCGCTATCGACCTCGACTACGACGGCAAGAAAACCACGGATGATGTCTTCGCCGACGTGGTTTTCCAATACAACGACTCCTACAACGACCAGATCCTCTGCTTCGCCAACTCCATCCCGAACGGCGACGGCGGCACTCACCTCACCGGCTTTCGCACCGCCCTAACACGCGGCATCAACCAATACGCCAAGGTCAACAAGATCCTCAAAGACAAAGATCCCGCCCTCACTGGCGACGACGTGCGCGAAGGCTTGATCGC
>JANOQR010000273.1:0-23302 GCA_031414935.1 Luteolibacter sp. | reverse complement strand
GCCGCCCGAGGAAATCTCTGCTCTCCACGCCTTGCTCACCGGCGGCATCATCCCCTTCGATGAAAAAACTGCCGCCTTCGCAGGCGAGCTTTACTACGTTACGGGTTCCAAACGTCGCACTCGTCTCGACACCATGATCGCTGCCACTGCCATCCTTTCCGGCGCGGAACTTGCCACTACGAATCCAAGCGACTTTCAAGACTTCGTCCCTCACGGACTCAAACTTCATCCTTTTTAAACTCAGGGTCGCTCGTTTCACGTCATTTGATTTTGAGCACCAGAACCCGCACTGTGCTGGAGTGCGGAATCGGGGGTAACTCAATCTGATGCGAGCGTACTGTGGCGGCAGATCGTATCAGCCACGCCCATGATTGAGAAAATTGCGCTGCTTGTTGGTGCCATTGTTTTCCTGCGATATCGGGCATGGCGGATGCAATCCGCCGCCACGATTCCGTCCCAGTTACTCGGGAGTGAACAAAGGGACTCAACCTCAGATCTCGTTTTTCCCATTCATCTTTGCCAAACAGATTTTCCACTATCATTTCAGCGTTCCTGCGGTTGAATGCACCCGTGAGTCGTATTCGCTCCATCCTCATCCTCATTGGCATCTGCGCGATTGGCCTTTTCGGCTATTGGCTGGCAGGCACGGCCTCGACGCCAGCCGTGGCGAAATCCGATCTGAAAAAAGCCATCGTCGTCAGAGAAACACCCACGTTCATCGACGACCCAATGCCGAAATTCCGCAGCGGCGAGCGACCTGCAATCAAGCACCGCGACGCTGAAGCCATCGCGAATGGTGCGCTCTCTGGCCAACGAATCGTCGTTTTCAAAGATCGCGAAGCTCTGGAAAATTTCCTCAAAAGGGCAGGGGATCAAGTCCGCGTGATGGGTCGGCTGGATGCCCTCAATGCACTGCGCCTCGGATTTCTCGATCCCGACGACCTCGCGAGTCTGCTCGGTGCGGATGAGCAAGCATCACTCGTCTATCCAGTCGATATTCCATCTTACGGCCAAGGCGCGGCGCAGGATGGTGCGGTCGCGCTGAATGACGGACTGCTCGAATGGCTCGGCATCACGGGTGATAATTCGCAGTGGGGAGCAGGCGTCCGCGTCGCCATTTTAGACACCGGCGTGACTTCCAGTCCGGCGTTTTCCAGCAATATCTCTTGGATCAATCTCACCGAACTTCCGGGAAATAGCTCCCAACAAAATGGCCACGGCACTGCGGTGGCCTCGATGATTATCGGGCAAAATCCGCTGACTCCCGGAGTCGCTCCCGGTGCGGATATCATCTCCGTCAGAATCGCGGATGATCTCGGTCAGTCGGATAGTTTCGTCCTGTCCCAAGGTATCGTCGCGGCGGTGGATGCAGGCGCGCAACTCATCAACATCTCGCTCGGCAGCTTTGGCGATAGCGCGCTCGTGAGGAATGCCATCGAATATGCGCGTGCCGCTGGCGCGCTCATCATCGCCTCCACCGGCAACAACGGAATCGACCGCGTGACCTACCCGGCGGCGAACTCGGGCGTGATCGCCGTGGGAGCGGTGGACGCCGCCGGGAATCATTTGGATTTCTCTAACACTGGCGATCAAGTCGCCATTTCCGCGCCCGGATTCGGCGTGAACGCCGCGTGGACCGATGGCAAGGCCGCACGAGTCAACGGCACCTCATTTAGCAGCCCCATCGTCACCGGAGCCATCGCCGCGCTCATGAGCCAGCCGGGAAATGCCAAGCTCACCCCCAGTCAGGCGAGCGATCTGTTATTCAGCTATTTAAACGACACCGGAGCTGCCGGGACTGACACCGCAGTCGGTGCGGGAACGCCAGATCTTGGCCGCGCCATCGCTGGGAAAACTGCTGGAATTTATGATGCAGCCGTTGCCTCCCAACGAGTCATCCCTGCGGACAAAGGCAACCCTAACGGTCAGCTAGAAATCCTCGTACAAAACCGTGGCACCGAGACTCTCATCAACACCAAGGTCCAAATCAACACGCCTAGTGGAACCGTGAACTCCAACATCACTACGCTCCCCGCGAACGGCGTGCAAACGATCCGCATCCCACTCACCAGCGTGGTAGATGGTAAAAATTACGATTCCACGGTCTCTCTCTCAGGTGGCCGCCGGGATGTGAAGCCGTCCAACGATCGCCGTTCCGACACCTATGTTCCGCCTGCTCGCAAGTAGCCTACTCCTCGTTACGGGACTTCTCGCAGCTCCGGCCACGAGAGAAGCAGCGAACCTCGCCGCCACTCCCGCAAATCAGTTAGTCGTCTCAGGAAATGCCTGCGGCCCCACCGCGATATTGAACGCTTTTCGCTTCGGAAACTCCGACTGGCAGCGTGCCACCGCCATCTCTGGGGAAACGGACAAACAGCGAATTTACACCATCATCCGCGAGTTTGGGATGCGTCCCTCCACCGCGATCAAAGGCCGTCCGCGCTGGTCGAAAAAAGGCGTGAATCTAGCCGATCTGCGCGACATCGGTAACGAGATGTGCCTCGGGAAATTTCTACCTCAGCTTAACGAGGAAGTCTGGTTTCGCTATCCGGGCGAGAGCCAAGAAAAACTCCTCAAGCGCGTCCACGCTCGTTTAAATACCTCGTTAGAAAAAGGCCTGCCACCCATCATCAGCCTGCGGCGTTTCGTAAAACGCAGCGATGTCTGGACCGCTCTCGACGCACATTTCGTCACGGTCATTGCCGTTTCGCGCAAGCTGGAGAGCGGCAGCCAAAGTTTCCCTGTCACCTACATCGATCCCTGGGGTGGGAAAATTTGTCAGGGAAACATCGCCCTTCCCACGCGCCCCGTGCTCGCCGATGCCGCACAAAGTTCACCCTGTCTCGAAGCTGATTTCCCCCAAGCCTCCGTCGGCAAAAAACTCGTCCGCAAAGGCGAGACAAGCACCCTAACTCTTGCCGCCGCTCTCGGTCGTTGGTGAGCTGTTTTTCAAATCAGTATCGACAACCCGCACCCGGCCTGCAAAACAACCCGCGCGAGCTGGCCCTGTGTGGCCGCACACGCAAAGCCGCTGTGGTGGAATGGTAGACACCACAGACTTAAAATTCAATTTTATTGATTTTCAAGGCGTTGCGAGGAGTTGCAAGCCGTTGCAACTGGTGCGTTTGAGGCCGATGCAAAGTTGCATGGCTTTGCGCGGGTTTTCATGGTTTTGAGCGGGATTTCAACGTGTCATGTATAAAGCAGTGTATAATCTGCTAGATGGCTTGATTTGCTCAAGGATAGGACTGAGCCGCATCAGAGACGACTTGAATGCTTGTCTTTGGTGCTGCCAGGCTCGGCCCTTTCCATTAGTAAATTGAGCTTTGACCAATTTGTGATGACCTATGCGACTTGGCGTGCATTTGAATCTGTCTGGTCTGAAGATTCATCCTTATTTTGGAAGTATGTCCGTAGCGGTTGGATTTGGGCTGATACACTATCCTTCTTCGACAAATTCCTCTCACGGCGAAGACGGGCATTTTTCTCAGCCCTTCGGAAGAACCGCTTTCGGCTCTCTTCGGATCGGTTTTTCAAGTAAGCCTTTTTCATGCAGCGAAAATCAATCTGTTCCACGTCTCCTCGTAATATTCCCTGAAAACGTTTCTTTGTTCGTTCGGGGTCGATACCGGCGAGGTCGCAAACTGTAGAAAAATCCCCTGTGATGCCTCCACGACCGACGAGCCACTCTTGAGCCCGTGCCTTGTCTATGCTGTTTCCGCCTTTGCCGGAAGCGTCGATCAAGCCTTGCACTGCGACAGCAAGCCAAAGTGCACGGCAAAGATCTTCTTCGGTTTCTTGAATAGTTTCGTAGTTGCGATTCGATATTTGAGTCTCGTCCATTTTACCCTCTTTGTTGGTTAAGCAAGGAGGGGACTTTACGGCGGCTCACTGACATTCGTTGGGTGGCAACTAGCGGTTGAACCGATTTTCTGCTCGCTGTGGCAGCTGAGAGACAAAATAGTCTAATTTATCGGGCGTTTGTGTCAAATTTGTCAGCCTTCCCTATGTGACTGGACCACGTCACTTTTCCGATCTAACATCAAAAGGAGAGATAAATGGAAATCGAAAATCATGTGGAAGTCGGATACATGAGACTGCCTCAAGTTCTGCTGCTAATTCCGGTAAGCAAAAGTACTTGGTTCCGTGGAATCCAATCCGGGAAATACCCGCGCCCCGTTAAAATCGGCATTCGGGCCTCGGGCTGGAAGGTCGTTGATATTCGCAAGTGTATTGCTGAGCTCAATGCGACCGGTTAAACTATCGAGATAATCAGCCCAATACTGCATCAGTTGCCGGCGTATACCGAGGTGTTGGGCACGATTGTAGGCGGCTTTCACGGCGTTGCGTTCGAAATGTGAAAGCTGCCGCTCAATTGCATCGGAGTGATGCTCATGCTCGTTGAGAATAGTGGAGAACAACGCCCGGAAGGAGTGGCCAACCATTCGATTTTTGTATCCCATTTTTTTGATTACGAGATTGATTACGTTTTCACTCATCACTGGGTTAATCTTGGGGCAGGAGTTGGGAAACAGCCACTCCTGATGTCCGGTCAGTTTGTGAAGTTCTCGAAAGGCGGTCAGGGCTTGACGTGAAAGTGGGACGATGTGCTCGTCTTTCATTTTCATCACTTCTTTTCGGACGCGCAGTTCCGCAGTGTCGAAATTCACATCAGTCCATTTACTGTGCCGCAATTCACCGGTTCGCAGGACGGTGAGCAGCAACAGGCGGAATGCCAGCCAGTCTTGTTGTCTGCATTTTACGGCTGCAAATGCTCTGAGGAAGTCAGGAAGTTCCGAAACCGTGATTACTGGGTGATGCTCTGTTCGATGCGGTTTCAATCCCTCGGAAAGATTCAGAGCTGGATTCTGTTGCGTTGCCTCGACAACCACGGCGAATTTGAAAACCCGACTACAAATCCATAGGAGCCGATGGGTCATCTCGGTGGCTCCAGTGGCCTGCACCTGCCTCAACACAGCAAGCAGGTCACGCGGAAGAATTTCAGCCACAGGTCGTGAACCGAGATAGGGAATGATGTGTATTTCAAGGCGTCTCCAGAGCTTTGTTGAATGTTTGGGTGTCCAGGTGTGCTGGTTGGTTTCAAACCACTCCCGTGCTATTGATTTGAACGTGTGATCATGTTTGAGGACTGCGGTTTGCTTTTCTAACTGTTTTCTTAGGCTTGGATCAATGTTATTACGGAGCTGTTCCTTGGCTTCGATTTTACGCAATCTTGCATCTGCCAATCCGACCTGCGGATATTTCCCGATGGACAAGGTTTTTTCCTTTGGACCGAATCGGTATTTTAGTCGCCAGTATTTTTTTCCGTTCGGTTGGATGACGATGTATAATCCATCACCGTCGTTGAGTTTATAAGCCCTATCTTTTGAGGCTGATTTTTCGATTTTGAGATTTGTAAGAAGCATCCACTATTCCTAATTCAATTGGTGAACATAGGATGCAGGAATTTTACCCCCAAATATACCCCAATTTTTGTGATGCTTGGTGGGAATTATTGGCAATCAGTGGAAGGCTAATTTCTGACGGAGACGCGCTCTGACAGTTGATTGGCAGAGCTTCTTGGGACGGTTTGAATGATTAAGGAAACTTAACACTGGTACCCGCGGCCGGACTCTATTCGGTCCCATAACATTCTGAATTTAATCGGAATTTTCGTGGTCGATTTGAGTTTTACCCCCAATTATACCCCCGAATGTATTTGCCTTGGGCTGAAGTTGCCGATTTTTGATCGATGTCGTAAATATGTTACATTCAATCGAACATCCTAATAATTTATGTTGTTTGAATATAGTTTCTCGAAGGTAATTTTTGTGGTTTTTGGAGTAGATGGTTTGGCATAATTCATCGAAATCCAGATTGCTATCACTGGAAAAAAACTTAATGTAACAACAATCCAGCTTCCTTTTTTTGCTACCGACAAACGCTTGATGAGTGTTTCAAAAGATACTTCAAGATCGGGGTTTTTGGTATCAAGCCCACGATCACTAAAGTCTCTTTGGCATCTCTCTACAGATGATTTTAGTGCCTCGATCATAGCTAACTGTGAAATATGAACTAGGACCATTGTTGTAGCAAATAAGGCAGTAGAGCCAAGAAGAATGTTGTTAATTGGAGTGAACCCCAGACCCTTTTCGACATCTTTCACGCCTAGTAATATTGCTGCCGGAATAGCTAGGGATTTTAGTTCTAAACCAGTGACTAGTTTCTCAATTTTTTCGTATAAACTAAGGGACGAGCTTCTCGCCTCTTCGAGTAACTTTACAGGGGTCTTTGTGGAAAGATAAATTGCTAGACCTTCTTTGAGCCTCCTTGCAAACTTGGAGTTTTGTCGGAGAAGCGTTCGAAACGCTATGCTTGGGCTGATATCTTTGAGCAGCTCGGAAAGCTCGGCGACAAAAATGTCGTTGCGGATTTCCTCGTTGTCGGAGGAAAGGCAAAACCCTTTGATTTCAGCTACATTCATCTGAGACTTGAGGTCTTTAATTCCAGCAATCGGCCGTATTTCCAATCTCCTTATACCGAAAAACAGAATATTTTCTCCACTCGCATCGAAGTGATGGCACTTGCTGGCTAACAGGTTCCAGAGTTCCACTGTCTGGTGGTAGTTGCGGAAGTCTTGAGGAAGTTTTTCAAGGGAGTCATCTTTGAGGTGCAAAATTGGTATGCCATTCGAAGGAAGAATTATGTAAGCAGTCGGCTCGCGAGTGATTGCACCGTGTATCGCTAAAAGGCCCTCTACGTCCTCCACGATTGCCAAGCTATTCAAATTCTGAGGGACTTGCAGATTAATCTGCGTTCCTTCAGGAATGGAATCTTTCGATTCTTCACGATCTAGTCTTCGCTGGAGATTGTCACTTTCAATTGTCGCATAAATTTCTGCGGCTTTCAATTTAACAAGCAGCTCGATTGCTCTGAATGCCTTAGTGGTGCGTAACGAAACAACATTTTGCCCCGTCCACTCAGGTGCGGAGCAACAAGCAGTTAGCTGTGTGAGTGTTTGTGCTATCTCGTTCGGCGTCATAGGCCATCTTCAAGCATTTGTTTAAGGAGCTCATCAGGTGCGTCAGTGATAGTCACGGTTCTCCCTTTCACTTTAACCCTGTTTTGCCAAATCACTCTGTCAAACTCGATTTTGAGGCCGTCGCCAAAGAATGAAAACTTCTGGAATTGTTTCATGTCGGACTGCCGGGGGGTAGGAAATTCACCTTCGAGATCTAGACCTTCTTCGGTCAGATGCTTGAGAAATTTATCCGGATTATTCGGGTAAAGTGAATTTGCAAGGCCCGCAAGAGTCATGTTTGCTCCGGATTTCCTGCAGGTTGCCCAATACCCATAGGTGCCCCTCATTAGATTTTCCTTTTTATCATCGTCTAGGCTTTCCGCATTGCCCCAAGAAGAAAGTGCGGTTCTTAGAAGGTTCGCCTGAACCCGTGAGTCACTTGTAGTTTCACAATCAACGAAAGTTCTAAAAAAGTTACCCTCAGAAGATTTGGCGACTATTTGCGCCGCACCAGAAACGTTTTCTTTTACCCCAGAATGGCGGAAGCGCGCACCATGTCTTACATGGTCAATATCCAAGGTGGATACTTCTTTCAAATTCATTTCAGTATCAAAATTAACTCGTGATTTTGCACTTAAGAGAACGATCACCAAAAACATTTCGTCAGAGTATTCATATTCTGCAAATACGAGGTAGCCACCTACGGATGCGGGTTCGTCTTCCATACAAGCTCTCAACTTGCGAGTAGCAATCTCGGTGAACTTGATAAATTTGGTATTGTCTAGATCCGCACCTTTTGAGTACCTGACGATTTGAGATTGTAAGGGAGCATAGTCTCCATCCAACATGCGAAATTTTGCGCCTTGTGGGTTGTTTCGTTTGAAACTGCTACGGAGTTCTTCCACAAGCTTTTCAGCTTTAGAGTCTCGTGGAAGCAGAGTTTCACGAAGTTTTATTTCGGTCTTTTTATCGTGCTGTTTTTTTCGGATTTCGTGGGCTATTAGACGATATTTCATGAGGCTGTATTAGGCTGCGCTTTCTTCTATCAGCTATGCGTGATCGGTCAATCTTGGTTTTTGAATGAGTCTTGAACATGTTCATAGGAACATTTATTAAAATTTTGTCAAATTTGTTTTCGGCTTTCATTTAAAATTTCAGCCGTTGGCGAAAATACTCCATGGCTTCGTTGAGGTTTTGGGTGTGAGCTGTGGCGTCAGTATTTCCGCTGTGGAGATCGGGGTGGGCTTGCTTGATGAGGATGCGATAATTTTCCAATGCGGCGGCGAGTGTGTATGGTGGCATCAGTCGTAAAGTCTGCGCGTGTTTCCATTCTTCCGGGTCAATTGTTAGCAGCTCTGAAACGTCGCGCTGCCTCTTGGTTTTTGGTCTGCGTGTGGTGGTGCCGATTGGCGGAACTTCAGAATTTGCTTCGGGATATTCTTCGGTAATATCGCTGGTAAGATCACTGTGGCGTTTTCCGCGCCGTAAGGTCAGCCATGCATTGAGAGATTCTTTAACGAGCAAGCAAACTGCTACAAAAATCAGAAACTTGCCGAGGGCTTGACTGGCCTTTGTTTGGGTGAGGATGATTCCGATGATGCAGGTAAATATTGGTTCAACAGCGCAATGGATAAGATGCTTTTTGCGTGCCAGGAAAACAATCCATAAACGCGACAAATGCGAATCCCCTGAATATTGATCATGCTTGCCTGACTTGCTAAGTTCACCCCGAAAACTTGAGACGAGATGGAATAAATACAGGGCTGATGACATGCAAAAAAAGACAGCTAGGCTTCCGTATTTGTCCTTCAGATCTGGAGTATTCCACACGATGTAGGTGAGGAGCATACAAGCCCAGATGCTGGCCAAAAATATCCGCTTTCGCCCGAGATAAGAAAACCCGAAATGGTAGCGCCAGAAGACTATTACTGGCATTGCAAGGTGATGAAGTAAGGGGCTGAGAAGCGGAATCGAGTATGTCGCACTCGCGGTTGGAGCCTGCTTATCTTTCATCGTATTCCGTTCATGATTTGGGGTTCTGGTGGAAGCCGTGTCGAAGAAAATTCCTAACAATTGACTTCCCATTTTCAACGGCAATCCATCGCCTCCCGCCTTGGAAGATGATCGAATCTACGACCTCGTTGTTATCGGCTCCTCCGGTTTTCAGCATGGTAAATTCTTGTGGTTGAACTGTGTATTCAAAAACCATGGTGCCACCAGCATTTTGGCTGGAACCTCCTGGCTTTGCCGACATGTCAGAAAGTCCGGCAGAGTGTTGCACTTGGCGAGCGCGACCTATCGAATCTGCCGCCCAATTATTCGTCTGCGGATCTCCGTTCGCGTGGAAAATCTTGGTTTGGAGATTGCCGAGAAAAGCCTCGGTTGGTGCTTTGCCGCCAGTTGCTCCAAATGCGTTTTGATAGCCCGGCAAATTCTGAGTCAGGTAAACAGTGCAAGCACGAGATGACCTTGCCGTGCTCTGAAAAAGTGCGTCATAGGCACTGGCGAAAAATTGACTTTCATCTGCGAACAGAAATACAGGCCGGATTTTCTGTTGGGCTTGTTCGCGGTTAAGGCCGGGTGGAATGCGGCGTTCAACTGCCCGCTGCCAGACGTATTTGAAAAGCAGTTGGGCGAATTGGCCGAGTTCGTGAAATTCCTTCACTGGCAGATCGATGAGGATGATTTTTCCATCAAAGCAATCTTCGGGTTTAAAATTAGTGTCGGTGCAGAAAAGCTCGCGCAGCATTCCCCTCAAAAAACAGTCGGCCATGCTGGTGAAGGTTGAGACAATTACCGAGCGGGTTTCCAGAGCGAGTCCGGGAAATTCTTTCAACCAATAATCCTCGGTCATCTGAAAATCATCATTCCGTTTCAGTTTTTCGGCGTTTGATTTTGCGACCGCGAGTAAGCGGAAACACTCCGATTTTTCCTGCCAGCCCTCTTCTGCCAGTTGGGTAAATGTTTGCGGTGCCGAGGTGACGATCCGATAAAGTGACGGCAAATCCGCGCTGCCGACAGCCAGAATGGCGAGGTCGATTGTGTTGCGGAGGAGCTGTTTTAAAGTGCGCTGCCAATAGGCGTCATTGCCACCAGCGGCACCCTGTTTGCGTTCGGCGGTTTCCAAGACGGAGCAGAACAGGCTGACCAGATTTTCGGTGTGGCCAGCACCGCGACCTTCGCGTTTCAATTCATATTGGAGGAAGTTGAAGCGGAATTTTTTGTCGGGTCCGAAAATAATCAAATCATCCTTCGGCCTACCTGCGAGGTGGAGGTATTTTTCCCAAGCCAAGCGTTCATCGGTTTTGGCGGTGAGCACCAAGCCTCCCATATTGGCTTCTAAAAATGCGAGTGCGAGCGCCTTAGCCGAACCGCTTGATTTTCCGCTGCCGGTGCCACCGAAAACCTGAACGCCCTCGAATGCGTCTTTCAGCGTCCAGTAATTTTCTGGAATGGGTTTGCCTGCGGTCTGTCCAAGTTCGAGCAATGCTTCATCATCTGGCGGCCATTCGGATGGTTGCTTTGCCGGTTGGAGTGGGCCGCGAAGTTCTTCCATTGCTCACATTAATTCCAACAAACTACCCCGTTGGCAAGCCGTCTGGACGGTCTCTTGAGCGGTTGCCATTTGCCACGCCGATGCGAGCGAATCCTATCACTGCGGAGCTGTGATAGGGCAGATGTCTGTCACTGGATTTTCACTGCTTTTCACGTGCGGAAAAACCTGCTCGCTGGGACAATATGACATACGGCGTTACACGTGAAACTGGTTTAGAATTGGGACGTCTCTATTCTGCTTTCGTCCGGTTCAAGACAGAGAATACCTGCCGAGGCCAGATACCGTAAAGGGACGATTTGATGACGATCAACATAATAACTACCGCTTGTGAGTGGCTTATTGGAAGCGGGGCCATCGTGAGGGATAGGATGCTCAGCTATCGCTTTGCTCGATGGCCAATTGCATAGTCCGACATCCAATTGGCCAGATTCGCCGCGATGAAATTATTCCCGTTCGGGAACAAAATTGGGATTTTATGCCTTGTTTCTCGATTATGTTCCCGTTCGGGAACAATTAGGTTGTAAATGTCGCTCATTCGTGCTATTATTCCCGGACGGGAATAATAATGGAGTGATGCCATGACAGCGGAAAACATCGGGCAAATCGTGAAAACGCGGCGCAAAGAGCTTGGAATGAACCAGGCCGATTTGGCGATGAGTTCGGGCAACGGGGTCCGCTTCATCAGTGATTTGGAGAATGGTAAGGAAACCTGCCATCTCGGAAAAGCGATGAGGGTTCTGGAAACCCTGGGTGTCGAAATTCAAATCAATCCGATCAAACGAGGATAGTTGCCATGGCCCGAACTCTTGACGTGTATTTGCAGCAAGATCTGGTCGGTCATCTGGAGCAGGATGACTCCGGGGCGCTATCATTCAAATACGGTGACGCATGGCTCGTCTTGCCATCGGCAGTTCCTTTGTCGGCATCGCTTCCATTGAGGGGAGAGGCGTTCGGACGGAACGAATGCCGACCGTTTTTTGCCGGGCTGCTACCGGAAGAAACCAGCCGCAAGATGGTGGCCCGGTTTTTCGGGGTGAGTGACAAAAATGATTTTGCCATCTTGGAGAAAATCGGAGGCGAATGCGCCGGGGCAGTTAGTTTGATGCCGGTCGGTGAGACGCCCATGTCCGGTTCATCCGACTACCGGGAAATCAGCTCTGAGGAGCTTGCGGAGAAATTCGCGGATATTCCCCGGCGGCCGCTATTGATCGGCGAAGAGGGGATCAGGTTGTCGCTCGCTGGAGCACAGGAAAAGATGGCAGTCGCCATCGACAACGGCAAATTTCATGTTACGCTCGGCAGTTCGCCGAGCACTCACATTCTCAAACCCGAGAGTGCCAATTTCGGGGGTCTCGTTGCCAACGAATTTTTCTGTATGCGTCTCGCGGCCAAGGTCGGCCTGGAAGTTGCCGGTGTCGAAATTGGGACGGCTGGGATTACCGGGTTTCTTCAAGTGGAGAGATTCGACCGCACCCGGATGCCAGACGGCAAATCTGAACGGATTCATCAGGAGGATTTTTGCCAGGCGATGGGGATCGCACCCGAGCTGAAATATCAGCAGGAAGGTGGCCCTAACCTTAAGCGGTGTTTCGAGTTGGTTCGGGCTGTGTCCTCGGCTCCGGGGCCGGATGTGCTGCGCCTGTTTGATGCTGTGGTTTTCAATTACGTAATTGGCAACAATGATGCCCACGGTAAGAATTTCTCAATTCTCTACGAAAAGGAAAAAACCCGTTTCGCTCCACTTTACGATTTGGTCTGCACGCAAGCTTACCCGATGCTCGCCAATGAAATGGCGATGAAAATTGGCGGTGAGCGGGATCCTGAAAGGGTCTTTGCGCGAAACTGGCGGAAGTTCTTCAATGACGCCGGAGTTAGTCAGGCGGCGGCGGTGAAGCGGCTTGTAGGCCTTGCCGAGCGTGTCAGGAAGGTCACCACGGGGGCTGATTCCGATGCTGTTGCCGCAACAGTTCTTCCGGTTGTGATCCAGAACTGCGAGAGGCTAATTCACGAAAAATGGGGGTGAATCGTGACGGCGGATTTCCGCATAGTGATGAATTTATCCACCAATGTCACAATTCCTTAATAAAATCGCGTTATAGTTGAGGGATTATGGAGTGCATGTGACGGAATCGAGGGAAGCGGAATATTCGCGATTGGCGAGTCAAGTGGCAGAAATTGAAAAGCTGATAATGTCTGGCGCTCGAAGCGACGCCGGTTATTTGCTCGCGCCGTTTTTGGAGAATGCCCGCTCACGGATGGAGGCGATCAAATTTGACGACACGCGGGTTGAGCAGGAGAAGAAAGAGCGCAAGGAAAAGGAAACTGCCACGGTTGCCGTCATGGTCGAGCGGGAGCACAATCTGACGGCTCAGGAAAAAGAGCAATACAGCGAGTTCCTGAAGCTGGACCATTTCACCCGCGAATCATTTGGCAGACTTTCCGAGTTTTATGCTGATGGCGGTGCTTGGGACAGGCTGAGCGAAAGCGGCAAATCCGAAATGAGCCACCGCGTTTGGGAAGGTATTCGGCAGGACGAATACACTTTCGGCGAATTGCCGGACGAAGTGCGCAAAAAAGAATCGGATCGTCTCTACCAGCAACTCACAGGAAAAATCCAGGCTGATCCAAGCCTCGGCAATATCCCGCAACAAGACCGTGCGGATTTCATTCGCGAGCATGAAGCCGGAAATGAGAAAGCAGCGTCACAGATTTTGAGCCGTGAGAGTTTTTCGAAGAATGTCTCTATCCATTCTTCGAAGGAAGTATCCAAGATGGATACTTCCTATTCAGTAGAAACAGCACCTGCGAGTCCGGAACCTACTAATAAAGACAAATCCAACAATTTGAAGATCGAAAAGGCCGATGCAATGGATGGCATCACCTTGGCCGATGCTTCTGAGGTCATCAAACCTGATATTCCGCATATAGCAGGCGCGAAAGCCGTCGGCAAAGGCTAATTATTCGTTGATTTCCGATTCGCCCAATCCTCATCTAGACCCAGTTGAAATTCCATCTGCGCGGCAACCGCCAGTTCGTCAATCATGGTCATCAAAGCAGATTCAATCGCTTTTGCCTGATCTGGACTTTTGGCTTGGGCGCGGACGGCATCGAGTCGTTTCATGAATCCTGCGCGGATCTGGTGCGAGTAGAATAGGGCGTCGCGCTCTGATACGCTCAGCCCGTTGAGGGAAATTCCTCCAACATCTAGTTTCAAGCGGGTTTTTAGAGCCTCTTGCAAGGTGTCGGAATTAGCTTTCGGGGACTTCCTGTTTTCAAGATAGGCCAGTGTCCTATCCTGATGTTGGTTCAGTATTGTGAGGGCCAAGCTGCCGCCCTTTTCGCTTTCGATCTCAACAGAACGCTTTTCCGATGGCATGGTTCCTAGATGCGTCCGCTTACTGAGCTGACTTTTCCCGAGTTCGGATAACTTGTCGTAGCCTCCGCCGTCGGCATAAAAGGCCTGAAGGGTGGGGAAGTCGCTTTTTTCAAACCACTGCTTTCCAAGCAGATCGCGATAGGTCGCCGCTTCGGCGGCCGTGAGTTTGTCCTCGACCGAGAGTTTCTCGGGAATGGTCATGTTCCAGCTTCCCATGATAGCGTAGCGCATGTCCCTGCCGGACTGGCGGACCAACGGTTCCAGGCTGAGCGGTTTGGCCATGTTGTTCCAGTTCCGGATCAGCTTCTCGATATATTCGTCGGTGAAGTAATCGTGCCGGCACGAAACGCCCTTGCCGGTGGCCTTTTTATATTTGGCGTCGATCCTAACGTATTCAGCCACGACGTGCCTGAAATATGGTTCGGGAGTTCCATTCGCCTCGAAGCTTCCGGCCATCTGGAGGAAGATCTTCTGAAAACTGCGCTGTGCGGGTTTGAAGCCCTCATCGGGATTGAAATGGCCGGCGTAGGGCTGTGGCTCAGCGGCACCTGCCTTGTTCGGGAAGAAGCCGAGCAACAGCGCCGCCGTCGCGAAGTAACGGAAAATTAAGACTCTGGGGGTATTCATGAAACGGAATGTAGGAATTCTGTTTCATGGAGGGAGCGATGACCGGTCGATATGAAGCCTATGACGCCGAAGGACGACGCAAATATCTCACGAAGTCGGAGGGAATCGCCTACCTCAGGAGCGCATCACAGCTTCCGACACAACGCCGACTTTTCTGTCAGACAGTGTTCTTCCTCGGTTGCCGCATCACTGAGGCTCTCAGCCTTTCTGATGAAGACATCGACGTTGCTGAGTTCGCTATCCGCGTGCGTTGCCTCAAGAAGCGCGGCAAGTTGATCACGAGGCGTATCCCTATTCCTGAGACCCTCGCAAAAGAGCTGAAAGCGCTCGGTGTCGGAAATTTGTGGCCGTTCTCCAGGTCAACAGGTTGGCGGATTATCAAGGGGGTAATGAACGATGCCGGGATAAACGGAATCCAAGCGACCTGCAAAGGGCTTCGCCATGCTTTTGGTGTGCGTGGGGCCTTGGGTCGGGTGCCGGTCAACGTGATTCAAAAGTGGATGGGGCATTCCAATCCCATGACCACTTCGATCTACCTCGCCGTGTGCGGAGACGAAGAAAGGGAACTGATCACGAGAACGTGGGATGATGCTTGAACCCGGGAGATCTGATGGTATTCTTCTGCGACACTTTTCCTACAAAGTGTTTCAAGTTCAGATTTTGATCTGGAAAGCCCCGCCTCGAAAGGCGGGGCTTCGGCGTTAGGCTGCTTCGCTGTGAGCACTTTCCTGGTCGGTCGCTGCGGTGCTGGATTGTTGGAAGATCCACTCATAAGCGAGGTCGGCGCATTTGATGACGCGGGGCAGGTCGTCGCGTCCGTATGAATCGGAAGTCTTCCACGTGCTGTCGCTCAAGTAGCTGCGGACTAAGTTAATGTTGAAGCGGGTGAATCCATCGACTTCGTTCTTCCAGATTGTCGCCTTGATATTACCGAGGCGGATTTCGTGTGCGGGTTTGCTTTTTACTTGTGACATGATGTTTTTCCTTTTGTTGGTTACTTCCCTTATTGGGATTGAAAAAACGAGGGCAGATCCATAGGCGGCCATGTCAACGACAACACGGGTCGCGAAGCGACAGGCGCGGGCAGGAAATTGACTTGGACGACGGGAATGCAAAGTTCACATCCCATCAAAAAAGGGAGTAACCTTCAGAAAAAACTGTCACCAATCATCCTTACAAAACCGTTGCCGAAACTTGGAGGCTTGGCCAGAGGTCGAACTGGAACTGGCCGTTCACTTCACACTTCACCACTTTTTCGACAAAGCTGGTTGCCGGTGTCGGCTTGGGTTCTGTGGTCATCAGTTCCTGAAACCTGTCGATCATCAAACGCTGCTCTTCACCTACACGATGCCAGTGGAGATTCCGCCATTCGGTGGTGCGTGTATTCCTCAGCGTATCGCCAAGAATTACTTTAGCCGGGATGCCACATAAAGTGAGGTTGATGTAGCACATATCGACAGCAACCGGGTTGATATCCTGAGCGGTGACGCGCAACAGATCGACTGACTCGGGTGCGAACTGCTCTGCTAACGCGAGAATCATCCCGCCGCTCCCACAGGCCGGTTCGTTTATCGTGAGTGGTTTGCCTGCTGATTTGATGGCCTCGGCATCAACCGTCATGCGGGCTATCAGCTTTGAGATTTCTGGAGGGGTGAAGAACTCGCCGCGTGCCAGCTTCGAACTGTGCGCGGCAATGCTCAGGTAAAAATCCCCGAGAATATCGGTGAACGGTTTGGTTTCCATTTCTTGCACGAGCAAGGCCATTGCGCGGGACAGGTCACTCAACTGATCTCGGTTGTATAACCTTGCGACATCGATATATTCGGTCTCACGACTGCCCATTGCGAGGGCGCATGCGGCGACGCGGCAAAAGTCTGAAAAGACGGTTAGCGACGAGGATCTCGTGCGGGCAAGTTGTTCAACAACCGTGCGGTAAGTTTCCTTTGGCAATGGCTACTCCATGATTTGAGAGAAATGGTTGAACGGCATGAGGTGCTAACGATTAAGTTGGGGGCTTCCGTGCGCTCTACGCTCCATCACCATTTCGGCAAAGGCTGGTGATGGCGTGGGCTTCGCTTCGACTGCTGCAACTTCAGGAACGGCTTCGATGCACCTGCCCAGAATGAAGTCGGCGGCCTTCTGCCCTTGGGAGGCGGCGCGGACGATCCAAGTTTTAGCGTCTTTGCCGCGTAGTGCATCGATCCAACTTTGCAGATAGGCGGCTGAGTTTTCTATCTCCTCCTCGATGATGCCAGCGTGAGCGTTTAAAAACGATGCACTCATTTCTGCGACGAGTTCTTCCTCTGAATAAATTTTTGTGCCTTTGCCATGCGTATCCATTAGTGACTTTCTAGCAAGTCGTGATGAATGGCCAGAAGCGTGAGAAAGTTCATGAAACAGAGTTGAATAATATGCCTCCTCATTTGTGAAAAACCCCATTGCTGGCATGTGAACGGAGTCAGTGTTAGGTCGGTAACATGGAACTGCGCTGCCTTCGCTGATTTTGGGTCGCTGTGGCATTGCCTCAACAATTGCGCGGGCGCGGTCGGTTTTATCCGTAGTGGTGAGTTCTGGAGCTGAAACAGCTTCCGGAAATTTAATGCCTTCAATCTGGCTTTCGTGAAAAACCGTGTAGCCTTTCAAATAGCCACGAGTTTTTGGCTCTTCATCAGTGTTGGATTTATCCTCGTCTTTTTGATAGGTGCCGTATTTAACGACGAGGAAGCCTTTCTCTCCTTTACGGATGTTGCCGCCGAGTTCCTTGGCTTGGAGGAAAGTTAGAAAATACGGTGAAATGAAACGGTGGCATCCTAGTAGAAAAACATTGATGCCCTGATATTCTTTCTGCGTTGAAAAATTGCGGGGAAAGCCAGTTTTAGAAAAGTAAGGCGACTTCCAAGGGACAGTGCCATTCTCTAGCTGTTCGATAATTCGATTGGTAATTTGTTCATAAAGATCTTTCAAGTTCTACTCCATTAGTTGGTGAGGTTGATTGTGTTAAAATGTGCAGCGACGTTTCCGCCACTGCACGAAGTCTAGTTTTAGTCGGTAGAGGCTTCTCTGCTTGAAAGCACTTCGCGCTGAATTGCGGTGGTCTCTTCGCCGAGAAGAGTTAGGACTTTCTACCAAAGTTCGGTGACTTGGCGTGGAGAAGTAGCCAGCCAGATGGTATCGAGCAGGTTTTCTTTCTCAGCCAAAAGAGAGGCAATTTCACGGCCTATGTCAGATTCACCAAGCAACTCATCTTCAATTTCACGTTGAAGCTCATTAATGCGAGTAGAGATTCTGTCTCTGACGCCGTAAGATGCGTAGCTTTTGCCTATGAGCTTGTTATGCATCTGGACAAGCAGAACCTCTTTCTCATTTTCCAATTCTGATTCGGTTTTCTCGATGACTGCCAAGCGGTCAAAATCTTTAGCGAGCTTGGATTGAGCGATGGCTTGTTGTTTAGCCTTTTCAGAGATTTCTGAGAAGAACTCGTGATTGCCAGATTTTAGCCGTTTGATCCGTTTGCTGATGCGAGATTCTATTCGGTCTTTCCAGTGTTGTTTTTCAGTGATTGTTAGTGCCATTATGGCCTCCTATTTGTTTGGTTTCTTCCCTATGGAATTGCAGCCTATATGAGCTGGTCCATAGGCGGGGGAATCACCGGCACGGTCGCAACAGAGAGTAGAAGCCCAGCGGGCTTGATTGCCCCGACGGGCCAGCTATCCGGCAAGCCCACCATTGGGAAGGAACCAACAGGAGGCATGGCCACATCAAAACAACTCCAACTGGTATGACTGTGGCAAATCCTTGCCAACTTCCACGCGGATGAATTGTTCTGGCGAGATTCTGGAAAAGAAAGACATCGGTGCGAACACAGAACGGTAGCCAGTTTCGGTGACGCTTGGCAGCGGGCCATCGTGGTTGATTTCAAAATGAGCAGAGTAACTGAAAAGGAAGAACGGACGACAGCTAACCCGGAAAGCCCAAGGCAGCATGTTCATCTCCTTAGAACTCCATGCGGATAAGGTGAGTTCGCCCTCGCGTCTTGGCATGACGGCCTCAAAACAAGAACCCATGCATTGAAAACCCAGAGGTTTGTAATACTGCCAGCAAAGCTGTTTTATTTGCTCAAGTTCTGGGTTAGGCTCACCGGAATGATCGACAACATTGGTAACGGCAAAGGGGAATAGTTCTGCGGCCAATAAACGAAGTTCATCAAGGGGCATCAAGAATCTCCATTGGTTGATAAAATGCCGGGAGATAAATTTTGAAGGGGAGTTCATCAGCCTAGCAGAGATCAAGCTAGCAGACGCTTGTCACATAGATGGGCCGAAAATCCCCCAAGCCCTCGACCAACTGCACCAAGGCGAGCACCCCTGACATTCAGGATGAAGCGACAGGTCGAAGATTGCCGCTGATTCTACTCGGGAAAGACAACGCGAGCACTGCTTGGCAGAAAAGTTGGATCTGCAAAACATTTTTGGTAAGACGTCCAACTGTCGCTGATTCGGAGTATTCCGCCTCAAAACCTTGAAACTAAAGCAGCGTCAAATGCCAAAATCCCGAACAAGTTCAAACGCGCTGCATCGGTTTTCTTCATAACTCATTCATTCACCGGGCTTGTTGGAAAATAATTGAGACTCACAGGAAATCGGCGATTACTAATATAGGTTAGATGTCCTCAATCATTAGGCATAAAATAGTTTGACAAACTCGGCGGTTTTCGATTCGTGGAAGTGTCACACTAATTTCTAATGAAAAATCTGATTTACCTAACTCTCACGTTGGCTGTAATGCCGATACTCAGTCAGTGCAGTCCTTATGCTGGCACCAATTCGGATACAACTGGAACTTCGATTGGATATGGCAGAAGCCAAAGATCCGTAGTGATCACAAAAGAGGAGACTGATCCAACAATCGCTGGAGCTCCAATCATCACAACTACCGCAGTAGCAACCTATATCGTTGGGTATATCTTCTCGGAGGTGGATGAAGCGGTTACGAAAGCACGCACGGGTGATTACGGACGCAAAGGTGTGAGCTTACAAAACACAGGCGGCTTTCCAGACGGCGGATTTCTAGTCATTACGAGAACCATCAAAGACTCTGGCAACAAGTTCTCATCTGTCGCTACTGTTTCAGACTTTAAGTCTGGAAAATCGGGAACCATCGGTGGAGACCTGCTTACCACTATTGCCTCAACGGCGAAAGACTCAAAGGGGAATAAGCCGAGCAAGTCCGAGATCTCAAAGGCCTTCTCGCAGGCTCTAAAAGGCACGAAAGCTGGCGATAGCGACAAAATTGCCCTTTTGGCACTTTGCCCCTTAATGAAACTGGAAGGTAATTCTGGAGCGACAGTTTATGCAATTGGGTTGGATGGAATCTACTATCCATTGTTGGGAGCTTCCCGCTTTGGAATCGAATCACCTGACTTGGCTCGCCGAATTGCGAAATCAAAGGAATCGATGACTCTTGAAATATACGGGCCCAACGGTTCTGGATTCACGACAGGTGTAGCAAAAATTCCCTTAGTTTGGAATCCTCCAGGAGGAAGCATTTCAGACTCTTGGCTGACGAGTAAGGAGCTGCTAGGTCACCTCTACGATGATGCTCAACAAAAAAATCTTCGTGATCTCCTGGTCAAAGACGCAGAAGTGCGGTTGACCAAGCGCCAAGCATTTATCAAACCATCTGAACGCATTCGTCCACTACTGCGGGCGGATTTCCAAGTAAGTGAAACCTCGGAAGCTACGGGATGGATCAAAGATGGAATCGACAGCTTGGAAAAAGAAGCCAAAGGATTAGTTAACTGACTGTTTTTGAAATGAGGTTCTCAAGAATGAAAAGGTTCTATTTATACGTCCTTTTGGGATTCTCAGTTTATTGGAGAGGAAGTTTGGTTTGTGCGCAGGATGCGACTCCCCCGACACCCTCGGAAATACGTTTTCAAGCGGAGACACCCCAATCTTTTTTAAATACTGAAAAACCACTAGAGCCAGATACTTCACTACGCGATGAATTGCCTCTGCCTGGAAACCAGAATAATAATTCGTATGGCTACGTTAATATCAGTAATTCTTGTGTCGGTTGGGTGTTTGGTTATGGCCTACTTACTTACCTTTCAAAAGAGGGTAAAGCATCGCCGAAGAATCCTGCATATGTTTATCATTGGGGACTAGCAGCGCGGGGTTGCAGATCGAGAGGTAGAAATGGAAGCTGTGTTTTAAAGGATGACGGAAGTAAGTTCCTCGCTGCTTTTCAAACAATTTCTCTACAAGGGTCTTGTTCTATGAGTGATTATAAGAATCCACTTATTCATCCTCTTGAATCTTTTGTAAAGCCACATGAAAATAGGGAATTCGTCGTCAGGCCGGTAAGAATCCCGCATCAGAACATCGTCAATAGCATTAAAAAGGAATTATTGGATAGAAAGCCCATTCCTTGTCTCTTCAGGGTATCTCAAGATTTTCGTATGGGAAGAGAGTTTACAAATTGGCAAAAAGATGGAGTGAGCTATCGCATCTGGGATAGAACAACAAGGCAAAATGTCGTTTCACACGCAATGCTTATTATCGGCTACAATGATAATATCAGAAATGGATGTTTTGAAGTATTAAATTCATATGGCACCAATTTTGGTAATAACGGCTACGTCTGGATTGACTACAATTTCTTTGCAGAGAAAGATCCAAACTCGATAGTGAATAATCCGTGCTGCATGTTTGCATTTTCTTATTCAAAAGATCCTCATCCTGAGAATATTGACGAATTAAATATCAGTAGAGAGTTGGTTGGCAGCGGACGAGAAGAGGCTTGGGTCCGCGTGGTCGACGAAAATTCCTACAAAAATTTTGAGATTCCAGAAGGTATCAGTGGTATCAAGCAAGGTGATGTTCTACAACTTAACCCTGCAGTTACTAATCTAAAACTAAGATCTCGGATTGATGTAGAGCGAGGGAAAGATAAGCTGCAAACCACAGTGGGAAATGAGCTTGGAGCACTCACTGAAGGAGATGCATTTCAAGTTTCTGACCTAAAAAAAGTGATTCTGGATAAAGGCAGGCGGACCGAGTATTGGATGAAGGGTTTGAGGGTCAAAAACTGATTGGCCGATCAGTAGAGTATAGGTGGTTCTGAACCAGCTTCCAACGCTGCCGTGAAATGCCGCTGCTTTGCTGCAATGTGAAGTGTCTGGCTGCGTCTCTATGCAGCGGAGCCAAGGTAGATTACAATGTCGGGTCTGATTTTTGTGATTTCCAAGGCTTCATTGAATGTTGACGGCGTGATTATAACCACATCCGCCCACACTCATCCTTGGCTACCGCACCGTATGTTGTGGTGACACAAAAATACCCTCAGCATGTCGCCGTCCTTCGCTATGGATGGGCTGCCGACGGCAATATGCTGAAATTGATCACTCGTAACCAATTGATCTTCCTCAATCCACTCCGATCAATTCTGGACCAGTTATAGGGGGGCAGGACACTCGATGACAGCTAAGCGGTCGAAATCTTTTGCCAGCTTAGATTGAGCAATGGCCATTTTTTTGGCCTTTTCAGAGATTTTTGTGAAAAGTTCGAGATTGCCGGATTTCAGCCGTTTGGTCCGCCTATTGATGCGGGATTCGATTCGGTCTTTCCAGTGTTGTTTTTCAGTGATTGTAAGGGCCATGTGGCCTCCTTTTTGGTTGGTTTTTTCCTGATGGAATTGCGGCAAATCAGAAGCTGGCTCATGGCAAAGCAATCACCGGCACGGTCGCAAGGGAGAGTAGAAGCCCGGATCAGCACGGCAAGCCGCCACCCTAACAAAGAGCGCGGACATAGGTGGGAAAAAGCTTTTCTGTCTAACGAACGTCCCCGGAACCGTCAAAACAACCATTTTTCCGAAAGGAAAAACGATAAGGGCAAATGAAGCCAGACATGCCGCTGGGTCACAGGCCGGAAGCCCAAACATGATTAACAACAATCAGAAACTAACATGCAGGCTTCCGCCGCAGGCGTGGCCTTGACGCGGTGGCATGTCTGGCGTTCCGCTTTGTGGCATACTGGCGGTATTCTCCGCGAGTGTGACACAATGCGCTGACTGATGGTAGGCTGAAACTGGCTTTGACGGAGGTGCAGGGCGGGAAGGGAGGCACGACCGCCGCCCAAGGCTCCGGCGAAGCGAGTGTAAGCCGTGGCGCGGAGTAACAAACCAGTTCGTCTATTTCTACATGATTTTGGGAGCATTTCGGAAGCACCTGCTGGGGTTCGGGGGACACCCCGGTAGAATGGGGAGCGGCGCACGCAGTAGCCGCAGGGGAAAGTCTGTTCCCCTTGGTTAGGAGCAATGGCGACTAAAGTTGAGCAGGTAACTTCATAAGATAAATTGTTCCACTCACCTATGTCAAACCTAACAAATATAGTTTCTAACACACGTGTTGCCTCATTGAAGCGGACACCGAAAAGAAATCCCGGAGCGTTCGAGAGAGTCCCGTTGCCTCACAAATGGAGACACCATGGCGCCAGCCATGGACATGAGTGAAACCAGCATTGAAGAATACACCAAAAAGATGCGCGGCAGGTATGCGCGGATGACGGGCCGGAAGGCCCGTGGCAAGCTGCTCGACGAGTTCATCGAGATCACCGGATGGGACCGGAAGCACGCCAACAAAGTGCTTCTGGGCACCCGTCGTCGCAAAGGCCGCCGGGGCAAACGGGGCGCACCCCGCAGGTATGGCACCGACCTTTTGGCG
>JANOQR010000272.1:0-1874 GCA_031414935.1 Luteolibacter sp. | reverse complement strand
GCTCTCGCCAACGAGATCAAAGACGCTGCGAACAACCAAGGCAGTGCCGTCCGCAAACGCGACGACGTGCACAAGATGGCTCAAGCCAACCGCGCCTTCGCCCACTTCCGGTTCTAATTATAGATAGCGCTCCAGCAATTTCCATCCGTGAACCCGAACAGTCCAAACCGCCAATACGTGCTCGAGCGCACCCGAAATATCGGGATCGCCGCGCACATTGATGCGGGTAAGACGACGCTCACCGAGCGGATCCTGTTCTACACAGGCATGATTCACAAAATCGGCGAAGTCCACGATGGTGGCGCGACGACCGATTGGATGGAGCAAGAGCGCGAGCGCGGAATCACGATCACTTCCGCCGCTGTCACCACGGAGTGGTGGCAACACCCGGAAGAGGGAATGACGAAACTTTTCCCCGGCCAGAAGCAGCGGATCAATATCATCGACACTCCCGGACACGTTGATTTCACTGCTGAAGTCGAAAGGTCTCTCCGCGTGCTAGATGGTTGTATCGTCGTCTTCTGCGGCGTCGCCGGAGTTCAGCCGCAGACCGAGACGGTTTGGCGACAAGCGACAAAATACAACGTCCCGCGCATCGTGTTCGTCAACAAGATGGACCGCACAGGCGCAAACTTCCAAAGCGTCTTCGAGGAAGTAAAAGAAAAGCTAGGCGCGAATGCCGTCCGCATCCTCATCCCAATCGGCGCGGAAGACCAGTTGATCGGCCAGATCGACGTGGTGAACCAGAAAGCCATTTTTTACTCAGACGACGACAAGTATGGCTCTACCTACACGGTGAAAGAGCTCGAAGGCGATCTCATCGAGCTCTGTAAGTCAGCTCACGACGAACTCCTCAACGCCGTCGCCGATGTGGATGACGCAGTTGGTGAAAAATTTCTCAACGAAGAGCCGATCACTCTCGAAGAACTCAAGCAAGGCATCCGCCGCGCAACGATCAACAACTTGCTGGTGCCTGTCGCTGGTGGTTCCGCTTTCAAAAACAAAGGTGTCCAGTATCTGCTCGATGCAGTCCTCGATTACCTCCCAAGCCCGCTCGACATCCCAGCAGCGATTGGCATGGACCCCGACGAGCACGAGAAGCAAATCGAAGTCGTCACCTCGGATAACGAAAAGTTCGTTTCCCTCGCTTTCAAACTCTGGGCCGACAAATTCGTCGGAAAACTCGTATTCTTCCGCGTTTATTCCGGCGTCATCCGCAAGGGCGACACCGTCTATAATCCTCGCACCCGCCGCTCTGAGCGCGTCGGTCGTTTGATCCAAATCCAAGCAAACGAGCATAAAGACATCGACGCCTGCTACTCAGGTGACATCGCCGCCATGGTCGGCATCAAGAATGTCACGACCGGCGACACCCTCGCCGCCGAAAACCACGATGTGGTTCTCGAACCCCCGACTTTCCCAGAACCGGTCATTTCGATGGCTGTTGAGCCGAGAACCAAGGCCGACCAAGAAAAACTTGGTATGGCACTCGGCCGTCTCTCCGAAGAGGATCCGACCTTCATGGTCAAGACCGACGAGGAAACCGGCCAGACTATCATTTCCGGAATGGGTGAGCTTCACCTGGAGATCATTATCGACCGCATCCGTCGCGAATTCAAAGTCGAGGCGAACACCGGTGCTCCACAAATCGCCTACCGCGAGACGATCACCCAAGCCGCTGGCGGCGAAGGCAAGCTCATCAAGCAATCCGGCGGTCGCGGCCAATACGGCCACGTCATTCTCTCCGTAAAGCCGAACGAAAAAGGCAAAGGTCTCACCATCGACAACAAAGTCGTCGGCGGCACGATCCCGAAGGAATACATCAGCGCGGTGATGAAAGGCATCAACGAGTCGATGACCAACGGCATCATCGC
>JANOQR010000271.1:0-6945 GCA_031414935.1 Luteolibacter sp. | reverse complement strand
GTTCGCGCCCCATTCGGTTTCCTTTTTGAGCAGAGGGAGATAGCTGCGGTCGCCGCTGGCTAGCAGGGCGAGAGCATTGAGGGAGCGAGGGATGGGGTTCAGCCCCTTGGCGTAGGACGGATCTTCCATGCGCTTGGCGAGTTCTTTGCAGCCTTGTTCGAGAATGCGCTTGGACTTCGGGCAGTTGTAGGGAGCGGTGGCACTGTAGGTTCCGAGCACAGGAATTTTCACCACGATCTCTTGGGTTTTTCCATCGCGCCAACGTGTTAGGCTCAGGTTTCCTTTACCTGCATCTGATTCAGCGAGGGTGAGCGCTTTGCCCATTTCGGTGCGTGGATCGTAGGAAAATGGCTTGCCTCCGACACCGAGGATCACGTCGCCGACTGCGAGATCGCGATCCGCTGGCGCACCTTTATCCACCTTGGTGATAGAAATTTGCCGAGCATCGGTGGTGACAAATTTTTCGCAATACATCCAGCCGCGAGCACCGATGGCTCCGAGGTTCCAATCGTGATTCGCGCCCTCGGGGATTTTTTCGCCCTTGGTGAAATCTGGTAGCGTCATGTCCTTTTTCTTCGCAGCTGCAGAGGCTGGAAGAGCGGTGAGGAAGATGGCCGCGAGTGCGATGAGTGGGAGTTTCATGGATATGTAGGTGCGAAGAAATGAGCATAATACACAAGGGAAAGGCTGCTTGTTACAGATTCATTGGGGCGTCATTAGGATTCAAAATTTTGTAAAGCGAGACTACGTCTGATGGGCGACAAGTGCATCACTGCGCCAGCTTTAACTGTTTAGTGGGTTTTTACGCGGCGGTGGAGGGCTTTGGAGTTGGGTTTTATGGTTTGGGATTTCTCGGCTTGCGCTTCTGGACGGCGGGTTCTGCCGGTGAGTGCGCCAATTCATAAAACTCGTGCAGCTTCCTAAGCAGCAGCGTGCGGTCGGGGAGTTGCATTTGATATTCCGCGATGAGCGTCGGCGAGGCGGAGCGGAGCGGCTCAAGGCATACTCGACGACCTCACTGTCCCTAGTGGCGCACAAGAGCACGCCGATGGACGGACGCTCGTGAGGCTTGCGCACATCGCGGTCGAGGGCTTCGAGGTAGAATTCGAGCTTGCCGAGATGTTCAGGCTGGAACTCTTCAATCTTCAATTCGATGGCCACGAGACACTGCAACTCACGATGGAAAAACAGCAGATCGAGACGGAAATCCCTGCCTCCGACTTGCAGCACATACTGCTCGCCCACGAAGGCAAAATCCCGCCCTAACTCGATGAGAAACCGTTTTAAATTCGCGACGAGTCCGCGCTGGAGGTCGCCCTCGGAATGGCCCTCCGGCAGGTCGAGAAAGTCGAGCAAGTAGCTGTCCTTGAACACGCTTCCGGCTGCGGGATGCAATTGTGTCACCAGCGGTGACACTTTTGGCGGAGTGATTACGGCCCGCTCGAACAAGGCACCGTTCAGTTGCCGCTCCAGTTCGCGCTTGCCCCATTTTTCCCTCGCTGCCAACCGCAGGTAAAACTCGCGCTCTTCGGGCCGCTTACACTTCGAGAGGATGAGCAGGTTGTGCGTCCACGGCAATTGTCTCACCAGTGGTGAGACAATTGGCTCGCCTCGATAGGTGTCGAAAAACTGCCGCATCCGGAACAGGCTGCGTCGAGTGAATCCCTTGATGTCGGGCTGCCGCCGGGCGATGAAAAGTGCCAATTCATCCACCACACCCTCGCCCCACGCTGCTGTCTCGATTTTCCCGGTGATGAACGCGCCGATCTGCCAGTAAAGGTCCACCAGTTCTGTATTCACCGCCTGCAACGCCCGCCCGCGAGCGTCCTGAATCATCCCGACGACCTCACGAAACGTCGCCTCGCGGGTACCGCTGCCGGATTTCGCGGGCGGGAGGGCTTTGGATTTGGTGGGGCGTTTGGGTTTCATGGCTTCTTCTTGTCTGAGTTTTTCTTGCGCTGCGGCTTATTCAATTCCCGCTCAATGTCCGCGATGGTTGGCAACGAGCCTCGCAGGTTATATGGCAGCGACTCCACGAGCCGCGTCTGCCATTCGGCCACGCCGATGGGTTTCTTCACATCGCGCAGCGCATACTCCACCTTGAGCCGGTTCTTGGTATCTTTGCACAGCAGCAGGCCGAGGGTTGGCGCGTCGTGCTCGTGGCGCATCAGGTCATCCACGGCAGAGAGATAGAAATTCATTTTGCCCGCAAACTCCGGCTCGAACGGCTTCATCTTCAAATCCACCACCACAAAGCAGCGCAGCCGCAGATGGTAAAAAAGAAGGTCGAGCCGAAAATCCTCGCCGCCCACTTCGATTACTACCTGCCGCCCGACGAACGCGAAGCCCGCGCCCATTTCCAGCAACAGTGCTTGCACATGCTCCACCAACCCGCGTTCAAGGTCGCGCTCATGCACTGCCTCGCCTAGCGTGAGAAAATCGAACGTGTATGGGTCTTTCAAAACCTCACGCGCCATGTCCGACTGCGCGGGCGGCAGCGTGAGATCAAAGTTCGTGATGGCCTTCCCGCTCCGCTCATGCAGCCGCGACTCAATCTGTACCGTCAGCACTGCCCGGCTCCAGCCATGCTCGACGGCCTTGCACGCATACCAGAGGCGCGCGACGGGGTCTTTCACCTTTTCGATGATAATAATGTTGGAACTCCAACCAAGCTGCGCGAGCGGTTCCGGCGGAGCGTCCTCAAATTGTGCAACAGGTTGCTGCACAATTTGAGCGTCAGCTTCCCCACGCGTTGCCTTCCGAGATTTTGTTACAGGTTGTGACAAAATTGGATCCGCCGATTGTCCCACAGCCTGTGGGACGATTGAGCCTCCAACCGATCCATTACCCAATTGTCCAACGGGCTGTTGGACAATTTCCATTGGTTCCCAAGCGGCGTAGAAAGCCCGCATGTAAAGAATGTTTGAGCGCGAGAACCCCTTCATTTCCGGGAACTCCGCCGCTAAATCCTTGCCCAGCCGCTCGACGACTTTCGTGCCCCAACCTTCAGCTTTTTGCGCCCTAAAAATCTGCTGCCCGATGTGCCAGTAGAGCAGAATCAACTCCCGGTTCACCGCCACCGCCGCCCTCACCTGTGCCGTGCGCACGCGGGCTTTCAAGTCCGCGAGCAGCGGGGCGTAGGTGGATGGAAATTTCTTACTCATAGGCAAGGGATGACCGGGGCTTTAGGCAAATTTCTCATGCATTTGAGTCGTTGCGGTCTGGTTCAAACGACATGCACTCAAGATAACTGGTGCGTCTACCGAGCTGAAACACTGACCAACTGGAATTCGCCGTGATGGTCTTAAATTGGATTTGGAATTCATCCCGTACTGCCTGCCAATTTTTTCGGCCCGTGATAAGGGCCAATCTATCTGGAGTCTTACCTGATCTTGCTTTTTGAAACCATGGAAACTTTTCACCACGGGACGCATAGATGGCAGTGTAAGGGTACCAACGCGTGTCATTTAAAACGTTGACTAAAAACACGGCTGCTTCGGCCTCAATCAACTTGTTCCGACTAAGCCGAGAGTGCGTGCTTCTCAGAAACACGCGCTCTGCCATCGGAGAAATCCACCGCTTCTCCTGTTTTGAATTCCAGTGATTCATCAATTCCGAATGGTGACAGAATCCAGAAAGAGCTGTATGTAGTGAATCACGGTAGCGACTCCGCTCAGAAAAAGGATGCTCTAGTAGCATTCGCAGAGCCGCTGAGGCATCCACTTCTATAAGGCATGCCACCGCGTAAAGTGACATCTCGTAACCCAAAACAGCCATCGCGTCTTCAACAGCAGGGCTGGTCTGTGAATTATCTGATAGTCTAGGAATGGAATTCACCCGCTCCAACATGGGAATAAGGCATTTGTTTACAGCGCATTCAGCATTGATTCTCGCCTCCATCAACATCCATTCTAGCAATAGATCCCTTGGTTCCAGCTGTGCAAGCAGACATTTTTCCCAACGTTCCATGATGTCGTCATCGGGGTTCGGCTGCGGCCCGCCGCATGCTTCGAGGAGTTCGTTTTCAAACAGATCAAGAAACTCTTCGCGAAGCACTGAAGCCGCAGGTTTGCCGTCCATCAGAGCCGAACGAAGGGCTATCCAAGTGCTCTTCAAGCCAACGAATGAGCCACCCGTTTGGTTCTGTAGGTATTTCGGAGTATCCCCGAGGTTAGGCTTTGTCCGAATCGGCTTTCCCCAGAGGTGTCGTCCGAGTTTTTCCCATTCACGGTGCATTGCTTCAGTGGAGGAGAAGTCAAAATACATTCGAGTTCTCAGGAATGTGGGTAAACACGGCTCACCTTCTAGTGTCTTCTCCATTAGCACGGGCACAACTCGCGTCTGTCCGATGTCTTTATAAACATCTGCCGAGATAATTTGTGCCTCAGTGCCAACTCCGCGTTCTCGTGAGTCAGCCTTTACAGTATATGCAGCGTCCGAAAGCACAATAACGTGCGTGATCGATTTATCAGAGACTAGCCGCTCCATAAAAGCAACGATGTCCTGCCCGCCTTTCAAGTCATACTCGTCGATGATGACTTCTATTCCATCGTCTTTGATAAGACGATCAGCGATGTCCAAGACCTGCTCTTTGTAGGTTGGGGTGCCCCAACTGTAGGAGATGAAGACTTTCGGCTTAGTTGTAGTTGTGATGCTCATTATTAGAAATGCGGGGTAAGCGGTTAATTATCTTTTCATCCATGCCAGCCGCTTACGCGTCACCGTCAGTTCGACTTCTAGCTTTTTCACCGCAGGGAGGGCGACTTCGGATGATTTTCTTTACTTCCTCTTCGATGCGAAGGTTGCGTCCAGCTTGTAGAGGATCGCGATGCCTTTCTTGGCGGAGACTTGGGCCACGTGGGTGCGGAAGCGGGTTTCGGCTTCGAACTCGGCGATGCTGATGGTGGCGAGTTCTTCCACCAGCCTGTTCGCGCTGATGTCGCGGTGCCTCGCTAGCTGGCGCAGGCGGGCGTGTTTATCGTCGTGCATCGGCTTGGTGGCTGGGTCCATGCCGATGTGTTCGATGGTGCTGATCTTGGCGTGGCCTTGTATGTTGGATTGGCCGGTGAGGATGTAGATTTGCAGCGGTTTTTTCGTAGCTGCTAGTGCATGGCCGTAGAGAAGGGCGAGGAGTGGGATGATGAGTTTCATGGTTCGATTGGTAAAGTTAGAGATGGATTTTCAATTTTTCTCACCCGGAGTCGCTGTGCCGGTGATTTCTGCGAGGAGTTTGAAAAAACCGCGTTTCCGTGGGCTGCTGAGACCCCAATTCACCGGGACGCTTTGATAGCCGTCATCAAGGCTCTCTCCTTTCTTACGAAAGTCAAAGTAGCCCCATGAGGCGCGCTCGCCGATGGCGGCAATGAAGTTGTTCTCTGGTTTCTCGAAATCGAAGTGGTCGTCCTCGTTGAAGAGAATCGGCATCGTGCGGTAGCCGGGAACGGCGCGGGTCTTGCGGACCATTTCGGCGATGCGTTTGGGTTCTTTCACGCCGTTGCCGTGGAGCAGAAGGAAATCGGAAACGCGCACGACATTCTCGCGCGGGATCGCCCCGCCGCCGTAGCTGGTTCCGGCGGGCAGGTGGCGTCCTTCGTGCTGGGTTTCATGGACGCGGGTGATGAGTTCGTGGATGCGGTTAGGTTTCAAAATCGCGTGGTCGTAGGCGGCGATGTTGCACTCGTTGTTGACCTCCACGAGGACGTTTCGCCAGCGTCCGGCGAGTAACCATTTCGTCGCCTCATCCGTGGCTCGGAGGACGGCGGTCTCGTCGGTGAGACGCTGATCTTGGCCGAAATAGAAATAGCCGACGATGGCGACCATGCCGAGTTCGTCCGCGCGATCAAGGATGCGGGTTAGCCGCGCGAGGTAGTCTGTGCGCATCGAGCCGTCGCTATGGAACGCGCTGTTTTCCCAGGGTTGCGACTTTGAGTAACCTTCCGGCGAGCCGCCTTGGAGGTTGAGGGTGAATGCGAGCAGGCCATGATTTTTCCACTCTGGCATCGCGGCGATGAACTCGCGGGTATTGCGCTCCGAGTCCCACTTCCCCGTATCGGGATACGCCCAACGGATGGCTGTCGCGGGATTCTGGTCGTCGAAAATACCCTGAACCATCCGTGAGTTCATGAGCAGTCCCTTGATCTTGTGGCCGCGCCATTCGCGCCCTGCGTAGGTCGGTGCGCCGTTGATGTGAAACGAGTCGCCAACGATGGTAACGGTCGTTTTTCGCGGTGCGACCTCGGCCGCGAGAAGTGCGGGGTAGCACAGGAGTGTGTAGATGAGTTTCATTTGATAGAAATGGGATGGGCTATTTTTTGGACGCGGAATCGCTCAGGAAACGTTGCCAGCGGACAGGGACGTCGTTTTGTTGGTTAGAGCCGGGGGTGGAGCGGCCTTCGGAGACGAGGCGCGTCATGGTGCTGGTGAGTTCGGCGACGAGTTCGGGTTTTTCTAGCCAGAGGTTATTGGTTTCGGCGAGGTCGGTAGTGAGGTCGTAGAGTTGGCCGATTTGTTCTCCGCTGGATTCTTTGGTGAAGCCGCCGCCTTTGCTGCCGAAGATGATTTTCCATGAACCTTTGCGCAGGGCGGGGAGGCCGTTCATGGCGTGGCTGATGCCGGTCTCGCGGATGGGTTTGTCGCTGCCTTTGAGGAGTGGCATGAGGCTGACGCTGTCTTCACCAGCGGTTTCGGGGAGTTTGGTTTCTAAGGTTTCTGCGAGGGTGGCGATGAGGTCGGTTTGTTGGGCGAGGGCGTGGCAGGTGGTGTTCGGTTTCACGGTTCCGGGCCAGCGGACGATGAATGGCACGCGATGACCGCCTTCCCATGCGTCGCCTTTGTAACCACGCAGCGGGCCGCTGGGGAAATGGCCTTTTTTCTCCATGTCCTTCGCGCCGATGTAGGGAGCGCAGCCGTTGTCGCTGGTGAAAATGACGAGGGTGTTTTCTGCTT
>JANOQR010000270.1:0-10717 GCA_031414935.1 Luteolibacter sp. | reverse complement strand
CTCGGCAATGATCCGTCCGTCGTTGACGAGAAAGAGCACCAGCGGTCGATCTTCCACCACTAAGCGCGGCGGAGCGTCTTTCACCGGCAGAGGAATGTAGCCCGGAATCTCGCCTTCTAGCAGATGGTTCCGGTCAATCTGGACTCGCACCAAATCACGGACGCGGGCGAGGTGCTTGGGCTTGGGAATCGGACGGCCAGCGCGGGATGGCTGGAAGGGGATTTCGAAAATCTGCGCTGCTTCCGGCGAGACTTTACGGATGAAAAAATGTGGCAGCTTGCGTATGACCGCAGCGTGGTCGTTGTAGAAAACGTAAGGTCGTCCGGTCGGGCTGAGATGGTGGAGCATCAGTTGCAAATCGGCGATTTGCTGACGCGGAACGATCTTGGCGATGACGGTTTGAAAGAACGACTCGTCGGGAATCCAGGTGGAGCGGAAAAATTTCACCACTTGCGGATGCTGACGGATGAATTCTAACACCCCCGCGCACGTTGACCAACGCAGCGTCCACCATTGCGAACCCATGTGCGGCGTGAGATCGAGTGGCATCCGCCGCCGGATCTTGAGCTTGCGATGCCAGCGGACGAGCCGATCAAACAAATTCCGCCGCGTGCGGAAATTCACGGGGAAATAGAACTGTAATCGTTCTTTCCCGAGACCGCCTTTTACCCACGGGCGGCGGGTGATGTCGCAGCACTCGATGAAGTCGCGTTCTGGATTCCTGCGGAGAAATTCTTTGAGATCGGCAATCGGCCTAACTGGTAAATCCGCGCCGCTCATCAGGTGGATGTAGTCTGGCGCTTGCGGCATTTTCTCAAACTCGCGCAAGGCTAACAGCACGGCTTCGACCAAGCTCCACTCGCCCCAGACGCAGTGGACTTTAGAAATCACTTGGACGCGATCTGGGAAGTCTGCAGCGAGTTGTTGGACGGCTTGCTGGTCTGCTAGAGACGCGCTGGTATCGAAGTGGATCACCACGCGGTTGCCATCGGTCGCGAGAATTTCTGCCAGCCGCCGGATCGCGTCGGGCTGGTTGTGGGCGAGAATGATAAATCCCAAGTTCATGGCGGCGATGGTGGGATTATTTCCAACAACCGGCAGTCATGATGCCAGCACGGATGAGGGATTGGGTGCTTTCGTATTTCGCGGAGATCGCGGTTTTCAGCGAGTATTCTTCGGAGTGTTTGAGGTGATCCAGATACTTTTGGTATTCCGCAGAGTCGCTGTAATGGTTCCGCAGGCGGATGGCTTGGTCGATTTTTTCGCGGAAGGAAGAGACGAATTTGAAGTGCAGCAACGCGCCGGTGGGCTCGTGGATTTTTTTATGCGCGGCGTTGAGCATCGTCGGATAGGCGACGTGCGTGCTGAGGTAGTAGGCAAAGCGCGATTGCCATTTGATGAGCGGCGTTTTGTTCAGCGCGGGGGCACCGGTGAAGTCGCCAGCGTTGAAGGCACGCAGTCTCGGCCCGCCGCGGACGAAGGTGTCTTCGTGGCTGCTTTTGATCGAATAGTAGCCGCACTCGTCGAAAAATGGCGCGTATTTCAGCGGAGCTTCACCAGCAGGGACGTGCGCGTTCACGATCGGCCCCTCGGGATACATGTCCACGAGCAGGGTGTAAAAACTGTGCCGCTCCGAGTCCGTTAGAAATGACAGCAGCTCGCGATAGGAGCGACTTTCCATGAACGGATAGACGAAAAATTCATCGAGATCGACGGTGAGCGTCCAGTGGCCGACGGCGTAGGCGGAGAGCAGCGCATTCATCCAGTCCACGCCGAAGCGGGTGTCCGCGTAGGCTTCGTCTGTGTGCCAGAGTGAGACATCGTTTTCGTTCGCGAGGATGTCTGCCATCGGTGGATCGGACTGATTATCCACGATGAGAAAATGGTCGATGCCGAGCTTCCGATAGTATTCGAGGAAGTAGGGAATGCGGGAGTTTTCATCGCGGCCCATGGTCATCAGCAGCTTCGCGCCGGGCTTGATGCGGTGGGTCCGGTCGTAGATCGGCTGGAGGCGACGGAAGGCTCGCTCGGCGCGTCGTTTCATCTCCTTGACGGTGGCTGGCCAGAAAATTCGCCGCCTTCGCTCGTGGAGTTGGTCAATGAATTGGGTGACCGATGGCATCGCTAAAAGGCATTGTTTTACGTCGGAACGGGATGGGAAAAGCTGGAGGAATCCGGGAGTGAGTCGAGTCTTAATTCCGCTGCCACGGCTGCGAGATAGCGTTGTTGAAGCTCACTGCAACGCGAGTCATGCGGTGGGCTATGGCTGCAGTCCCACGCGATTTTTTCGAGGTCGAGAAGGACTCTTTGCCACAGGCAGGACTCGATTTCTGCGGGTGAAAACGTAGCTTTGCCAAATTTCCCGATGTAGTGAATCTGGCTGCGGATGATGACGGCACGGTCTGCGGGATCGAAGGATGGCGTGCGGGCGAGATTCGCGCCGAGACGGTGGAGCACGGTGCTGGCGGGCGAAATTTCACACCGATGACCGTGATCGAGCAGGCGACGGATGAGGTCAGTTTCTTCGAGAAAATACTGATAAAAGGGATCGAAGCCGCCGCAGGTGATGAGAGCGGAGCGGCGGAAGGCCATGTTGCAGCCCGTGGCGGTTAGGAAAGCGCGTGATGAGCCGAGTTGGGCGATTTTCGTGGCAGCAGATGACGAGTCATCAAACCAAAACGCGCGGCCTAATGTATCAGCGACAACGTAGCGATTGAGGAAATGCGCACCCTGTCCATCAAGGACGAAACCGGCGGAAATCGCGGTCTTGGGATTTTTTTCCAGCGGCTGAAGCAAGGTGTCTAGCCACCCTGGCGAAGGCGATGCGTCGTCGTCGATGAATGCCACAAAACGCGCGGATGATGCAGCGAGACCGAGGTTTCTGGAGACGGCGAGATTTCTCACCGGGCAAGGGATGAGGCGGCACGGCATCGGCGAGCGGGCGACGATTTCCTCGCTGTCATCGCCAGTCGGGCCGAGGACGACGATGAGTTCGTCGCGGGCAGCGTCCCACTCGCGGGCGAGGGCGGCGAGGGTGATTTCTAAATCGCTCGCGCGGTCCACGGTGTTGATGATGACGGAGCAACGCAGCGATTCGGCGACGGCAGCGAGGGGCGGGATCGCAGTGGGAATCGAGGCAGAGCGCGCCCATGTTTCCAGTGCATGGTGAAAATCGCGACCTGCCGGGTAGCTGAGAATTTCCGCGATCCATGACGCGCGTTCCGGGCCTTTGATCCGTGCGATGAACCGCTTGCGTCCTACGCGGAGGAACTTGGAAATCCATGAAACCGCCGCCCACCGCCCGAGCACGCGCCCCAGCAGCCGACGGCGGGGAATGTTGAGGAGATCGCGGCCAATCACAGCGGAATTGCTAGCGGATATCCGCGTCCGGGCACAAGCGCGGAGTGCATGACTATGATAGCGAGAGCCGTGCAGCTGGCGTCCTGTTTGGTGTAGTCTCAACGAGGATGAAGCGATAAGGCAGGAGCGAAGATCACTCTGCTAGCTCGATGCCTAGGCGGTAGAATCTTCGATCAGGCGCTCCGGGCGGAAGCGTGGCTGCGGCTTTTTCAAATCCCATAACGGGCGAGGAGAGAGTGATAATTTCTGGATTTTCCAGAGTCTGCCAAGAGCTGAATTCCAAGTCTGTGGAGTATTGCACGAGGTAGCGCAGGCCACGCGTTGCTGCGTCGCTACGGCGAATGAAGGTGAGAGTCGCAGGGTTGGTGATGAATTGAGGCGTTAGGAATTCCGTGTTGCCCGGCAAGTATCGGGAGGCTGTTTGATTATCGCCACCGCAGGCATACTCGATTAAGTTAGAGATGCCGTCCTCATCGCCGTCATCGTTAAAACCAGAGGCTGCAAGACCGCCGACCCACCCGGCGTAGGACGGCTGGATGGTGATGGGAAAATCCTGAGACTGCGAGGCGGAGCCGTCTGATTTCAAGGTGAGGCTGAGTTGTAAAGTGCCCGCCTGCGGAGCGGCGGCGAAGGTAAGATCGAATGATGCGGCATTTCCCGCTGATAGACCGCTGCGGCGCACGGAGCCATCCGCGTTGTTGCGCCAGCCAGTGGCGGTGACTTGGGTGAGTGAGAGGCCGACTGGAACGGAGAAACGGGCGTGGACGTTGTCCGCTTCTGCGGCAGAGGTATTAGTGATGGTGAAGCGATAGGTGAAGGACTCGCCTGACCTAATAGTTTGATCGTTGGTGGCACCAGTGATGGTGAAAGCGGCGGCGGGTGGATCGATTTTTCTTAAACGCAGACTGGTCGTTTCCATGAGCGAGTTGATCTCCGGGGCGTAGTGAGGGACCAGCGTGTCATAAGTGGTGATGGTGCCGAGCGCAGTTAGAACAGCGGTGTGGGTGCCGACGAGTGCCACTTTCCCATTTCTAACGACGAGGGAGGGACTGCCAGAATCGCCGCCTTGTGCATAGGCGTCATCGACAGCTCCGGCAGCAGTGGCATAACTGAAGGTGAATGCCCGGGTCTGGATGCCGGCACCACCCGTGATGGGGTCGCCACCGAAATCGCTAACGCTGCCAATGACGCCTCGCCCACCGCGGGCGGCCTGACCTGCGACGATGATGGCCTGACCTGCGTAGTTGGCTTCTGCGGCGAGATTTAAATACGGTAACGGAAGAACAGCAGCAGTGGTGGGGATTTCTGCGGTGAACTCTCCTAGAAAAAGATCGCTCGGGGAGTCATTTGCGTTAGGGAGGGTATTGATCGAAGCGACGGTGAGGGTGTGGAGCACGTTGTCCGTGGCGAGGAAACGGACGGTCGAACCGATGGCGGGCCGGAAGTGGTTCGCGCCGACGAAATGACGCGGTGAAACGAGAGTGAGCTGCTTGGTGGGATCTTGGACGCTCCACCCGATGCCTGATAAATCGAGTCGGGTCACCGAATTTCCGCTGGGGTTAAGGAAGGTGGAGTTCACCTGCGGCGCGGCCGGAAAGCCAATCATGCGCAGGTGAGCGGTGGGATTATAGACGCGAAGTTCCAGCGCGGTGGTCACGGAAAGACCCAAGGCGGTCAAGGCTATGCAGGCAGATGGGGTGCGAAAATTCACCCGACACGCTTAACCTAAAAACTACGGACGACCAAATGATTTTGATTTATAGACCTATTCGCGTTTTTGACAAAAAATTTACACCAGTGTCGAAAGTCTAAGTTTTCTGACAATTTGTGAATGGAATACGCGGAAATCAAAGAATTGGGAGTCGGACTAGCCACAGTCAAAAGATCTGCATCAATAAAAATGTAGCCATTCTTTTCCGTGTATTCCGTGGTTTGTCATTTTTTCCGGGAACTATCGGCGCTTGCCACGCGACGAGCCGGAAAGTGCGTTTATCCTACGAGGCTGGATAGGAAATCTTCGGGCGAAATGAATTTCGCGGTCCGTTTCAAGAATCCGCCGGGGCCGTGGACGATGCCTTGGGGTAGTCGGGGAAAAATTCTTTCCGAAATGGCTCTGGCCACTGGATTTTGCAGCGTCCGGCGACATTGAAACAGCGTTGAGAGAGCGTGCCACGACCTTGGCTGGTGGTGAGGAGCAGATTGATGAACTGGCGAACACGGATGCCTTTTGGGCGTTCGGCTTGGGTCCAAAAGGCGTCGAGCCCGTCTTGGTAGGTCAGCTCGACGAGGTCGTAAACCGCCTTGCCCAGCGTGATGACTGGCACATGGTGGACGAGGCCGGAAATGCCGACGGAGCTATTGATATTCACGACGCCGCGAGAATGGCCGAGCAGAGAGGGAAGTTGCACGCGATCCACGTAAATGATGCGCCCGCCGCCGAGGCGGTGATCGAGACCGGCGATGAGGTCAGTGTAGTCCTTGTAGCCGCGATCCATCGGGTGGACTTTGAAAACGAGCTTGGTGTCAGCTGGGGCAAATTTCTCGAACGAACGGACGACTTGCTTGATGAATTGCTCGATGGATTTGAAGTCCGAGCACTGCGTGATCTGCGTGTCGCTGTGTACTTGGAGTGGCACGGCATAGTATTTTCCTGACAATTCTCCGGCGAAAATCGGGTCCATTTCGCCGTCTCGGGTGCGTTCGAGCGAGCGCCAGAGGTGGATGACGCCGTGCTTGAAGTGGCTGGCCAGCTTCATTTCCCGCTGGTCCACGAAGTTCGGGAAAAGCGGTGAAGTCACCCGGCTGAGGAAGAAATTCGTGCAAAAGGAAACCAGCTTGGTGGTGGTGCTCACTTGGCACAGGGCAGGTGGCGTGGCGACGTTTTCGGGCGGCGCGCTCCCGGCGAGGAGCTTTTTCCATGCCTTCGCCATCGTCGCCATGGGCGGGGATTTCCGGCTGAAAACCGTCACGCAGTTCGGGCGGATCAGCCCCAGCTCGAAGACGTGGCAGCCGAGATCCAGCTCCGCAGACAGATTCCACGCCACCTGATTGTAGGGGCGGTAGTGGTTGTAGAGGAAAAACGTGTCGTAACCCTCGCTCTCCACCAGCTCGCGCAGCCACGCTTCGAATCCATCGAGCCGCTTCCGGTAAAGATGCGTCTGGATGCCCTTGAACTTATAAATGAGGTCCGGCGCACAGAAGAAAACTTTTCCCACCTCATGCCCAGCGTCCTTCAGATCCAGTGCCAGCCTCGCCATCCCCGCCTCCCAGTCGCCCTGCACGATGAGCACCTTGCGCTTCACCGTTTCCTTAGGAATTTCCCCACGGGCAGGCATTTCTGTCACCAGCAGCGGGGCGGCACTCAGTTCGGCGACGTTTGAATCCAAACGAAAAGTTTCCAGGGAGACAGTTGGCAACATAGGGATGATTCGTCAAACCATGGGTTTTTGCAGCTTCGTATCAACCTTCAGCCCTAATTTTCGGGGACTCTGATGAAGTGTGGTGATTGGAAAAGCCTAGGAATTGAGAATAGTCCGTCAACTCTCAAAAGATGGATTCCATGAAATGCGTTAGGATGAAAATTTCTGCTCCGGCATGTGGTTTTGTTGCGTCCGGGGGAAATTTTATGAAGCCTGCTGCCCCAAGAGAACGTTACGGTCCATCCATCCCGCTAAAATTCGCCCTCGATTTCACCCTCTGATTTTACGCCATGTCCACGCTTCCAGAAACCATCCACCAGATGGGCCGACAAGCCCGCGCCGCTGCTTACCAGCTCGCCCAGCTCACGTCTGCGGAGAAAAACACCATCCTCCTAGAAATGGCTGCGGCCATCCGGCGACGGATGCCTGACCTGCTCGCCGCCAATGCGACGGACCTCGCCGCCGCTCGCGAAAAAGGCCTATCCGGCGCGATGCTGGATCGGCTGATGCTGGATGAAAAACGCATCGAGGCGATGGCCGCCGGGATCGCCCAAGTCGCCACACTTCCCGATCCCGTAGGCGAAATCATCCGTGAGTGGGATCGCCCGAACGGCATACGGATCACACAAGTGCGGGTGCCCATCGGGACCATCGGCATCATTTACGAAAGCCGCCCAAACGTGACTGCGGACGCCGCCGTGCTGTGTTTCAAAACCGGAAATGCCACCATCCTGCGCGGCGGCAGTGAGGCGATCCATTCCAACGTCGCCATCGCCGCTGCCCTCGCCGAAGCTGGTGCGCCGGAGCACGCCATCCAGCTCATTCCCTTCACGGATCGTGAAAGCGTCGCCGTGCTCGCAGGGATGGATCAATGGCTGGACCTCATCATCCCGCGCGGCGGAAAAGGGCTGATCGAAACCGTCGTCTCTCTCGCCCGGATGCCCGTCATCAAGCACTACGACGGCATTTGCCACCTCTTCGCCGACACAGCGGCGGATTTGCAAATGGCGGTCGCCCTCACGGTGAATTCCAAGACGCAGAAACCCGGCGTCTGCAATGCGCTGGAAGTCTTGCTCGTCCACCGCGACATCGCAGCCGAATTTCTCCCGAAAGTCGCCGCCGCCCTGCACAGCAAGAACGTAGAAATCCGTGGCTGCGAGCGCGTTTTAGAAATTCTCCCCACTGCCACCATTGCTACGGCGGCGGATTGGGACACCGAGTTTCTCGAACTCATCTTGGCAGTGAAAGTCGCCGATTCGCTGGAAGACGCAGTTTCACACATCAACGAGCACGGCTCTCATCACACCGATGTCATCGTCACCCGCGATGAGGCGACGGCGGAAAAATTTCTTAGCTCCGTCGATTCCGCCTGCGTTTTCCACAACTGCTCCACCCGTTTCGCGGATGGCGGCGAGTTCGGCTTCGGCGCGGAAATCGGCATCTCCACCGACAAGCTCCACGCCCGCGGCCCCATGGGCCTACGCGAACTCACCAGTTATCAATACCGCGTCCGGGGCGATGGTCAGGTGAGAAACTGATATTTCAGTGACCCAAAATGGTCGGGCTGGCGGGATTCGAACCCACGACCCCCTGCCCCCCAGGCAGGTGCGCTACCAGACTGCGCTACAGCCCGTTTCCTGAACGGGTGGGGAAGGAAACAGGCGAAATGCGGATTGGCAAGCACGTAAAATCCTGACATTTCCCCGGCATGAATCGCATCAAGACCGCCATCATCGGGGCCAGCGGCTACACCGGGATGGAATTGCTTCGCCTGCTTTTGATCCATCCGGGGGTGGAGCTGGTGGCAGCGACATCGCGGCAGGAAGCGGGGAAGAGTTTGGCCTCAGTTTTCCCGAGATTTCGTCACGCGCCGGGGGCGGAATTGCCGTTCATCGAGCCGGACCCAGATGCCATCGCGGCGACGGGGGCAGAGGTCGCATTTCTCGCGCTGCCTCACGGGGTAGCGGCGGAAATCGCACGGGCGTTGCTGGATCGCGGGCTGCGCGTCATCGACCTGAGCGCGGATTTCCGGCTGCGTGATGCAACGGTCTATCAGGAGTTTTACGGTCACGCGCATCCCGCGCCTGAAATGCTGAGAGACGCGGTCTATGGCTTGCCGGAAGTGAGGGCAGAGGAAATCGCGGCGGCCCGCCTCGTTGCTGCGCCGGGTTGTTATCCGACGAGTATTTTACTGCCGCTCTTGCCGCTTTTGCGCGGAAATCTGATTGACCCAATGACCATCGTCGCCAACTCGATGAGCGGCGTGAGTGGCGCCGGAAAGAAAGCAGACATCGCCTATCTATTCTGCGAGTGCAATGAAAGTGCCCGCGCTTATGGCGTGCCGAAGCATCGTCATCTTTCCGAGATCGAGCAGGAACTTTCTCTAGCAGCAGGTGAAAACGTTACCATTTCCTTCATCCCGCATCTCATCCCGGTGAACTCCGGCATCGTCACCACCACCACCGCGATGTTGCGAGATAGCGTGACACCCGAGTCCATCGGCGCCGCGTTAGAAAAAGCCTACTCTGCATCACATTTCGTCCGCCTCCTCGGTCAAGGCGGCTGCGCGGACACCAAGAACGTCACCCGGACGAACTTCATCGACATCGGATGGCAGCATGATCCGCGCACGGGTCGCGTCATTCTCATGAGCGCGGAAGACAACCTCGGAAAAGGCGCGGGCGGGCAGGCGGTGCAGTGTTTTAACCTGATGTGCGGGCTGAATCCGACTGATGGGTTGCAAAATTTTTAAGCACGCCGCAGTCTTTCTCGCTGTTTCCCTTTACCCGTCATGGACATCCCATTTTCCCGAATCAAAGGCGGCGTCGGTGCCGCAACCGGATTTCTAACTAGCGCTATCAGTTGCGGAATTAAGAACCCAGATGCGGAGCGTCTCGATCTCGCGCTCATCTACTCGGAAAAACCCTGCTCCTCCGCTGGTGCCTTCACCACGAACCGCGTCAAAGCTGCGCCCGTCCGCGTGTCCCAAGCCCACCTCCGCAAGGGCGATCTACGGGCCGTCATCACGAACTCTGGCAACGCCAACGCCTGCACCGGCGTGCAAGGAATCCACGACGCGAACGCGATGTGCGACGGCGTTGCGAAGCCTCTCAAGCTCAAACGCAGCGAGATCGGCGTCGCCTCCACCGGCGTGATCGGCCTGCCCATGCCGATGATGCGTGTGGAGGGGAAATATGACGAGCTGCTAGAACGTCTCGGCCCCAAGAACGGCTCTGAAGTCGCCGCCGCCATCATCACCAGCGACACTCACGCGAAGGAAGTTGCCATTTCCTTCGATCTCGGCGAGCACCGCGTCCGTCTCGGCGGCTGCGTGAAAGGCGCGGGCATGATTTCCCCCAGCATGGCCACGATGCTCTGCTTCATCACTACGGATGCCACCATCTCTAGCGAAAATCTCCGCAAGTCCGTGCTCGAATGTGTCGAAGACAGCTTCAACCGCATCACCATCGACGGTGACATGTCCACCAACGATACCGTGCTGGTCCTCGCGAACGGCGCATCCAAGATGCCTACCATCCGCCGCAACAGCACATTTTGTAAGCAATTCCGCCAAGCTCTCGGCTGGCTGATGTTAGAACTCGCCAAAGCCGTCGTCCGCGACGGTGAGCGCGTCACCAAGTTCGTCACCGTGAGAGTCGTGGGTGCGAAAACCTATCTGGACGCGAAAAAGGTCGCCGAGGCCGTTTGCAAATCCGCCCTCGTGAAATCCTCATGGAATGGCGGCGATCCGAACTGGGGCCGCATCATCCACGCCGTCGGCTACTCCCGCGCCCGCATCCGCGAGGAACTCGTCGATATCCACATCGGCGGAAAAGCCGCCTGCCTCGGTGGACTTCAGGCGGAAACTCCGATGGACCAGCTCCGCGAAGCCGTCTCTCATCCCGAGTTCGAGATCGTCATCAACCTCAACCAAGGTG
>JANOQR010000269.1:0-5673 GCA_031414935.1 Luteolibacter sp. | reverse complement strand
CGCTTCTTCGCAAGCTCGCTTCGGTCCACGACCACATCGAAATTGATCCTTCCCCGATCCGTAATAAGATCTTGGAAATCATCACTTCCTTCGAAAGTCGCTTCCAAGAACTCGACACCGAGCGCGAGCGCAAACTCGACTCCCTCGAGTCTGGCGATGAAGTCGATCCCGGCGTCATCAAAGAGGTCAAAGTTTTCATCGCCGCGAAACGGAAACTCTCCGTTGGTGACAAAATGGCCGGTCGTCACGGTAACAAAGGCGTCGTCGCCACCATCGTTCCCGAGGAAGACATGCCCTATCTCGCGGACGGCACTCCCGTCGATATTTGCCTCAACCCACTCGGCGTGCCATCGCGGATGAACGTCGGTCAGGTGCTTGAAACTCACCTCGGCGTCGCAGCCAAGGCACTCGGCTTCAAGGTCGCCACGCCGATTTTCGACGGCATCAAAGAAGAAGTCATCTGGGATTTCATGTCCAAAGCCAAGAAGGTGGACGGCGTGAATTTCGTCGGCGACAACGGCGAACTCCGCAAGCGCAAGCCCGGCGAACCCGAAGGCCGTGGTTATACTTGGATCGGCGACGGTAAGGACGGCACCACCGGTGGAAAATCGACCCTCTATGACGGTCGCACTGGCGAGGCTTTCCACAACCCAGTCGTGGTCGGGATGATTTATATCCTGAAACTCGGTCACTTGGTTGCCGACAAAATCCACGCCCGCGCCGTCGGCCCCTACTCGCTCGTCACCCAGCAGCCGCTCGGTGGTAAGGCGCAATACGGTGGTCAGCGTTTCGGAGAAATGGAAGTTTGGGCGCTCGAAGCCTACGGCGCGGCTTACACGCTCCAAGAACTTCTCACCGTCAAGTCGGACGACGTGCAAGGCCGCACCCGGATTTATGAGGCGATTGTCAAAGGTGACAACAACCTCGAAGCCGGAACGCCCGAGTCGTTCAACGTCCTCATCAAGGAAATGCAATCCCTCGGCCTCGATGTCCGTCCGGGTCGCAAAGGCTCGACCCACGGCTCCGGCATGACCGGCGGCTTGGACGACTACTCCCTCGATGATCTCACCCTGTAATTTTTAAACGCGAACCCCAAACCTGACCTAATACCTAACATGAGTGTCGATAACAACCTTCGCGAGCTATTTGGCGTGGACGAACGCCCTGAGCAGTTCGATCAAGTCTCCATCACCGTCGCTTCTCCAGAAATCATTCGCTCTTGGTCCAAGGGCGAAGTGAAAAACCCGGAAACGATCAACTACCGGACCTTCAAGCCCGAAAAAGGCGGTCTTTTCTGCGAGCGGATCTTCGGACCCACCCGCGACTGGGAATGCGCCTGCGGCAAATACAAGCGCATCAAACACAAAGGCGTGATCTGCGACCGTTGCGGCGTGGAAGTCACCCTTAGCCGCGTCCGCCGTGAGCGCATGGGCCACATCGAGCTTGCCGTGCCCGTTTCGCACATTTGGTTCTACAAATGTATGCCATCCCGCATCGGCCTGATGCTGGACATGAGTGCTCGCCAGCTTGAGCGCGTCATTTACTACGAAGATTACGTCGTCACCGAGCAAGGCAACACCGCCCTCGAAGTCGGCCAACTCCTCACGGAAAATGAACTCCGCGAAGCCGAAGACACCTATGGCGACGGCTCATTCCAAGCCAGCATGGGTGCAGCCGCTGTGATGGAACTTCTCCGTCAGTGCGACCTCCCATCGCTGATCGTTTCGCTCGAAGAAGAACTCGGAACCACTCGTTCCAAGCAAAACAAGAAGAAACTCTCAAAGCGTCTCAAGATCACCCAAGGTTTCCTCCAGTCGAAATCCCGCCCTGAGTGGATGATCCAGACTGTGCTTCCCGTAATCCCGCCGGACCTGCGTCCGCTGGTGCCACTCGAAGGCGGACGTTTCGCCACTTCCGACCTCAACGACCTCTATCGCCGCGTCATCAACCGCAACAACCGCCTCAAAAACCTCCTGCTTCTCAAAACGCCGGAAGTTATCATTCGCAACGAAAAGCGGATGCTGCAAGAAGCCGTGGACGCGCTCTTTGACAACGGTCGCCACGGTCGCGCCGTCACCGGTGCTGGCAACCGCCCGCTCAAGTCGCTTTCGGACATGCTCAAGGGCAAAGGCGGTCGTTTCCGTCAGAACCTTCTCGGCAAACGCGTCGATTACTCGGGTCGTTCGGTCATCGTCGTTGGTCCCGATTTGAAACTCGGCCAATGTGGACTCCCGAAGAAAATGGCGCTTACTTTGTTCGAGCCGTTCATCATCCGCCGCCTCAAGGAACTCGGCTACTGCCACACCGTGCGCTCGGCCAAGAAGATGATCGACCGCAAGACCACCGAAGTTTGGGACATCCTCGCGGAAGTCACCAAGGGTCACCCGATCCTGCTCAACCGCGCTCCGACGCTCCACCGTTTGTCGATCCAAGCCTTCGAGCCGAAGCTCATCGAAGGTGAGGCCATCCGCGTCCACCCGCTCGTTTGCACCGCCTACAACGCGGACTTCGACGGTGACCAAATGGCTGTCCACGTCCCGCTGTCGATCGAGGCCCAGATGGAGTGCCGCCAGCTCATGCTCGCGCCGAACAACATCTTCTCGCCCGCATCCGGTCGTCCCGTCACGGTTCCTACTCAGGACATCATTCTCGGCACTTACTACCTCACCTGGGCCGGCATCCGCACCCAGAAGGACCGTGAAAAAGAAGAGCACATGCCACTTTTCGAAAGTGCTTCGGAAGTCGAGTTCGCACTCGCTGCCGAGAAAATCGACTATCACCAGTGGATTCGCGTCCGTAACCCAGATCACGGCAAAAACACCGTTTTCGGCTACAAAGGCGAAGAACTCACCGCGAAGGATCTCAAGGAACTTACGCCGCTCGAACAAGCACTCCGCCAAGGGAAAATTATCGAGACCACTCCGGGTCGCGTCCGTTTCAACGAAATCTGGCCTGCTGGCGTCGGTTTCATCAACCACAACGTCGGCAAGAAGCAAATCGGCGACATCATCTGGCGCTGTTACCAAGTTTCCGGCAAGCCGAAGACCGTCGAGGTGCTCGATCAGCTCAAAACCCTCGGTTTCCGTGAAGCCACCCGCTCGGGAACTTCCATCGGAATCGTGGACATGGTCATCCCCGAGGAAAAAACTGAAGTCATCGCGAAGGCTTACGAGGAAGTCGAAAAAGTCACGAAACAGTATCGCAACGGCGTCATCACTGACGGCGAACGCTACCAAAAAGTTGTGGATGTTTGGACCCAAGCCACCGACACCATCGCCAACGCGCTCTATCGCAAGATCGAGTTCAACGAAGGCAAGAAAAAGGCATCACCACTCTTCATGATGGTCGATTCCGGTGCTCGCGGCAACAAATCCCAGATCAAACAGCTCGGCGGAATGCGCGGACTGATGGCCAAGCCCTCCGGCGAAATCATCGAACGCCCGATCATTTCCAACTTCCGTGAAGGTCTCTCGGTGCTCGAGTATTTCATCTCGACCCACGGTGCCCGCAAAGGCCTTTCCGACACCGCGCTCAAAACCGCCGACTCCGGCTACATGACTCGGAAACTTGTGGACGTGGCTCAAGACGTGATCGTCTTCAAGCAAGACTGCGGCACCGCGAACGGAATTGTCGTCGCAGCCATTTACGACGGCGACGAAGAATCCGCATCCCTCTCCACCCGGATTTACGGTCGTGTTTCCTGTGAGCAAATCAAAGACCCTGTCAGCGGAAACATCTTGGTCGAAGTGGACGACGTCATCAACGAAGTCCAAGCCAAGTCCATCGAGAACATCGGTGTGCTCAAACTCAAGATCCGCTCTGTCCTCACTTGCGAAGCCGAGCGCGGTTGCTGTGCCAACTGCTACGGTCTCAACCTCGCCACCGGCCTCCCCGTGAAAATCGGGGAAGCGGTCGGCATCATCGCCGCTCAGTCGATCGGCGAACCTGGCACCCAGCTCACCATGCGGACCTTCCACGTCGGCGGTGTTGCCGCTGCGACGTTCAAACAGCCGATCATCAAGGCCAAGAACAGCGGACGCCTCGTTTACAAAGAAATGCGGACCGTTCAAGCTGTCGATGGCAACTGGGTCGTGCTCAACAAAAACAGCACCATTTCCATCCGCGACCGCGATGGTCTCGAGCTGGAAAGCCACAACATCGTCATCGGCTCGGTCATTTCCGTGAAGGATGGCGAGGACGTGAAAAAGGGCGATACCGTCGTCACTTGGGATCCTTACAACGTACCCATCCTCACCGAACGCAACGGTAAGGTCGAGCTCCGCGACATGATCTCCGGCATCACCGTGACCAACGAAACGGACAAAGAAACCGGGAAAAAAGGCATGGTCGTCACCGAGCACAAAGAAGACCTCCATCCGCAGGTCGTCATCATCGACGAGAAAACCAAGGAGATCAAAGCGAGCTACTCCATCCCGGTCGGCGCTCACCTTTCCGTCAAGGAAGGCCAAGTCGTCACCGCCGGAACCCAGATCGCTAAGACTCCGCGGAAAGTTGCCCGCACTAAGGACATCACCGGTGGTCTGCCACGGGTCGCCGAGCTTTTCGAAGCCCGCAAACCCAAGGATTCCTGCGTCATCGCCAAGATCGACGGTGCCATTTCCTTCGGCGGCAACGTTCGCGGTAAGAAAAAAGTCATCGTCACCGATCCCGAATCCGGCGAGCAAGTCGATCACTTGGTCCCGATGGGCAAGCACATCGTCGTCACCGAAGGCGATGCCGTCAAACGCGGTGACCAAATCACCGAAGGCCCCGTGTCGCCGGAAGATTTGCTCGAAGCCTGCGGTGCTCAAGAGCTCCAAGAGCACTTGGTCAACGAAGTTCAGTCCGTTTACCGCGTCCAAGGCGTGGAAATCAACGACAAGCACATCGAAGTCATTGTCCGGCAAATGCTCCGCAAGGTGAAAATCACCGATCCGGGCGATGCCGATCAATACCTCTGGGGCGACCAGATCGACCGCTCGAACTTCAAGCGCGTCAACGCGGCCATCATCGCCAACGGCGGCAAGCCTGCCGAAGGTGAGCCAGTCCTCCTCGGCATCACCAAGGCATCGTTGGAAACCGACTCGTTCATCTCCGCCGCATCCTTCCAAGACACCACCCGTGTTCTTACCGAAGCTGCAACCCTCGGACGTGTCGATTACCTCAGCGGTTTCAAAGAAAACGTCATCATGGGTCACCTCATCCCCGCCGGCACCGGATTCCACCACCACCGCGAGGCGGAGTTCGAGTTCACCGTCGAGGAGCCAGAACCCATCGTCCCCGTCAAAGAATCCTTCGAGGACGACGAAGACGCCGCCACTGCCTGATCGAGAAAGAATTCCAACCAAAGCCCCGGCCCGCCACCACGCGAGCCGGGGCTTTTTGCTTTTTATCGAGCATCCAGTTCTCCGACGCGCCCCATCTCGCAAAATTACCGAGACCAAAGTCGTACACCGCCCCCCGAGTGCGGGCTAAAGATGAAGGTGATTTCACCTGCACCAATCGAATCAGCAAAGAACGGAGAGCGAGATTGCAGGTCAATTGACCCACATCATTCAGCGATTCCCTTTCGTAAATCCCTCAAGCTCCACAAGGTTCCACTCGCCATTGCGCCACCACCCTTCAGCTTCCTCGCACCATCTTTGCGCTTCGGGCCAAATCGTTCCCGCGCTC
>JANOQR010000268.1:0-5757 GCA_031414935.1 Luteolibacter sp. | reverse complement strand
GGCTGGTTGATCCAGTCACGGCGACTCATCCGGGACTATGAAGTTACAATCGCACATTCAGAAGCGATGATCTACCTATCGATGAGCAAGCGCATGCTGGCTCGAATCGCAAGTTAGGTATTTTTAAGACAGTCTCTAAGGGATTTTGGTATAATGGGCAGAGCTTGCTGCCGCTTTGGTTTCGCAGCTTGCTATGAAAGCCATACGCGCAAGCAAGCTGGCCGCGAACTGCACGCAGTCCATGGTGCGGCTCTTCGCACACGACAAAAAACCCCGCCACAGCCGGAGCTGGACGGGGTTCAGTTTGGGTTTGGTGTCGTTGGGATGGGGAAATTTATTTAGCCCAAGTTCTCACGTCGTCTGCGGAGGTTCCGTTACCGAGAGTAACTCCGTCCGCACCGTTGCTCCATGTAGCCGAGCGGCGTCCATTAAGATTGCTGGCAGAAGTATCCTTAGAGGTCTTAGCGGCAACTTTCTCATCATAGCTACCATCAAGGATCACATAATATGGACCTCCCCATGGATCGAATAAGCCTATCACGGTTGTCCCACCTGGATTGTACAGTAGGCCATTTATCCCACCGGTGCCTTTTTTCTTACCTTCTTTCACAGATAAGAATTTTACGGCTTTTGAATTTATCGGAGCGGGAACAGTTTCGATGCCCAGAATTACATTCATGAAATCCGTGATATTCGATTTTGTGTTCAACTCGGTGTCACTCGTGATTCCGTCCTTTGGCATTGAGCCATATTCCGTAAAAAAATTACTGACGGCACTGTCAATCGCCGTGGCAGACGCAAGTGCTGTCGTTTTTTTCGCCTTCTGGATCGCAGCATTTCCTGCCGCGAATCCGGCACCCGCTAGCACGGCGATGATGGCGATGACGACGAGAAGTTCGACTAACGTGAAGCCGTCTGTGCGGCGTGATGTGTGGGTTTTCATGACAAATTGGAATTTAGGTTTCACAGGTGCGGAGCAAATACGAGTTCTTGAAAGCTGACAATGCTTCAATCACCGCAATGCTTACAATGTGTACACCTAGCCGCGATTTCAGGTGTCGCAATCTTTTTCTCCATCGGAACTCGGCGAGAATTCAGCCGCAGTATTAACAACAAACATCAACGCCTTTGCCGTTGCGGGCTGCCATCTCACACGACAAGCTAATGCCCATGCCCGGTAAAACATTGCGAGACTCCATCCTCGACGCCCTCCGCTCCGCAAATGGCAACCCGCTTTCCAAGTCCCAACTCGCCCGTGGCCTCAAGCTGCCCGGCACGCGCATCACGGAGTTGCGAAAAACGCTCGACGCCCTCGTCCAAGAAAACGCGATCAAGGAAGGCAAAAAAAACACCTACTCACTCCCCACCGCGCCGAAAAACCAACTCACCGGCTCGCTGAAATTTCACCCAAAAGGCCACGCCTTCTTCTTCCCGGAAATCACCGCCGAACACAACATCGCCTCCGGCATCGACTTCACCGTCCACTCGCGCATTTTCATCGAACGACGCAACGTCGGCACCGCACTCGATGGCGATCAAGTCGCGGTTTCCATCATCAAACAAGTCGCCCGGCCCTTCCGCACGCGCAGCGAAATCCAGCCCGACACCAGCGATGAAATGCGCGGCAAAGTCGATGAAGTCATCGCCCGCCGCTCCGGCAAACTCGTCGGCATTTATCGGAAAAAAGGCAACTTCGGCTGGATCGACTGTGACGATAAAGCCATCGAAGGCCGCGTCGATGTCGTCGGTGACACCACCGCCATGCCGGGGCAGCTCGTCGTCGTCGATTTGGAGGAATGGCTGAACCGCAACACCGATCCGCGTGGCCGCATCATCGAAGTGTTAGGCTGGCCCGGTGATCCCGGCGTGGACATCATTTCCGTGATCCACCGCTTCGGATTGCGGACCTCATTTCCTGACGAAGTCCTCGCCGAAGCCCGCGCCGTCCCGGAAGAACCAGAGGCTGCCGAGATCGCCCGTCGCAAAGATTGGCGGGATAAACTCATCATCACCATCGACCCCGCGGACGCGAAGGACCACGACGACGCCATCTGGTGCGAGAAAACCAAAACCGGATGGACGCTCGCGGTCCACATTGCGGACGTTTCCCACTACATCAAGCCCGGCAGCCCGATGGACCAAGAAGCCATCGAGCGCGGAAACTCCACCTACCTCGTGGACCGCGTCCTGCCCATGTTGCCGACCGAGCTTTCCAACGGCATTTGCTCACTCAAGCCGAACGTGGATCGCCTGACGAAATGCGCGTTGCTAGAAATTTCTCACGAAGGCGTCATTTTCAAAGCCAAGTTCATCGACGCCGTCATTCACAGCCGCGTCAAGCTCTCCTACGAACAAGCGCAGGCCATCCTCGACGGCAAACCCGCGCCCGATGGCTCAGATCCGCAACTCGTCGGTATGGTCAAGGAAGGCTGGAAACTCGCGTCCACACTCCGTCGCCGTCGCTTCGAGCAAGGCGCGTTGGATCTCGAAATGCCGGAAATTAAAATCCGTCTCGACGATCAAGGCCGCGCCTCTGTCGCCGAGCCAGTCGTCCACACCGAGAGCCACCAACTCGTCGAAGAATGCATGCTCGCCGCCAACGAAGCCGTCGCGAAAATCCTCCGCGACCGGATGAAACCCGCCGTCTATCGCATTCACGAAGATCCCGATCCATCCCGCCTTATCGATTACACCGAGACCGCGAAAGCCCACGGCTATCGCCCCGGCGATCTCACGAACCGCGCCCACATCCAGAAACTTCTCGATGACTCCAAAGGCAGCCCGGAAGAACACGTCATCAAGCTCGGTCTGCTCAAAAGTCTCAAACGCGCCGTCTATTCCGCCGAACCCATCGGCCACTACGGCCTCGCGAAAACCGACTACTGCCACTTCACCAGCCCCATCCGCCGCTACGCCGATCTCATCATCCACCGCGCCCTCCAGCCGCTGCTAGAAAACGCGCCAAAGCCCCACGACCGCACCCCGTCGCAGGCAGACTTGTATGAAATTTCCCGCCACATCTCCGACACCGAACGCACCTCGTCCGACGCGGAAAGCGAGACGAAACAAATCAAGTTGCTAGAATACCTCGAACGCGTCGCGAAACAACCCGAGCCACCGCTCTTCAACGGCCTCATCACCGACGTTCGCCCCATGGGCCTGATGGTGGAAATCCCCGACATGGGCGTGCGCGGCGTCGTCAAACGCGAAGACCTGCCCGAAGGCCGTTGGTTCCACGAAGCACATCGCAAGGCGTGGGTTTCCAAGGATGGAAAAGTCATTCAGCTAGGAATGCGGTTGCCTCTCCGCGTCATCAACATCGACTTTGACAAACGCTTCGTCGATTTCGCCGTCGCCGGTAAACCCACCACTGAAGGCACCCACCGCCCCGCTGCCGTCGTTGCGAAAAAACACGGCAAAAGCCCCAAGACCAAGACGGCCTCCAAAGTCGGCCCAGCCATCAAGCGCAAAGACAAAGCCAGGCGTCACAAACGCAGATAGGCCACGAGGAAAATAGAGACCACGGAAGACACTTCATCGGTCTTTTAAAAAATGCTCATCCGCCTCGCCGTGAGGGACGACTACTGGTTTCGGCAGCGCAGGCGGAACATGGATTTTCCCTCAGCTTCCCACTGCATTTGGAAATCCGTCTTCGGATAGAAAAACGAACTTTCCTCCCATTCCAGCGGCTCCAGTCCACCGAAGTTGCGCACTTTTCCCTGTGCCCAGCGGAAATACTCCTCGTGGTCCGTCATGAAAAGAAACTCGCCGCCGGGAGCCAGTGCGCGTTTCACCGCCTCCAAAAAAGGCTGCTGAATGATGCGCCGCCGATGGTGCCGCAGCTTCGGCCACGGGTCCGGGCACAGCAGGTGAAGCCGACTCACCGATGCTTCCGGCAGCAGCCACTCCACCACGTAGCGGCTGTCTAACCGCAGCACTCGCGCATTGTCGATTTCCCGCCGCGTGATCCGCCTGCAAACCTTCCGCACCCGCCCTAACAATCGCTCCACACCGAGAAAATCCCGCTCCGGGAACTGCGCCGCCATTTCTAGCAAGAACGAGCCATCACCGCAGCCCAGATCCACCTCCAGCGGCCTCCCATCCCGACACAGCTCCTCCCGCGTCATCGTCTGGAAATAATTCATCGGAACAAACTCCCCGGCTATCGCCGGGCGCGGGAGAACATCAAAAGGCTGCGTAGCGGTCACGCCCCCATCTAAAATCCCAAATCTCCAATCTCCAATCTCCAATCTCCAATCTCCCCACTTCCCACTTCCCACTTCCCACTTCCCACTTCCGCATTCCCCCTTGACGCTCTTTCCCGCCTCCTCCTAGCTTGCTCAAACGTGATGCGTCCCGTCGGACCCACCGTTTCACCCAACAACCAACCTCCTTTTCTATCGTGGAACTCCAGGAAATCCGCCGCATCGTCGAACTCATGAATGAGCACGGACTCACCCAGTTCGATCTCACCAAAAAAGACTTTCACCTCAAGCTCAAGAAAGGCGCCGACATCGACGACCTGCGCGGGCTACTCGCATCCCTGCCATCCGGCGCGGCCCCAGCTCCAGTGCATCACGCCGCTCCCGCAGCGGCCATTTCTGCACCCGCCGCTGCTCCTGTTGCCGAAGGCGCGGAAATCACCTCGCCGATGGTCGGCACATTTTACCAAAAGCCCGCTCCCGACGCGCCAAACTTCGTCGAAGTCGGCTCCACCGTCTCCGTCGGCCAGACGCTGTGCATCATCGAGGCCATGAAAGTCATGAACGAAATCAAAGCCGAGAAATCCGGCACCATCTGCGCCCTCGTCGCCGAAGATTGTACGCCCGTGCAGTATGGGGATGTGCTTTTTAGGATTAAGTGAAGTTGCCGTGGTATTTGGAGAAGCTGATGGCGACCGTTTACATAGAGACAACTATTCCGAGCTATTACACCGCTCGGCTCTCAGATAGCATTACCGATTTAAACAGGCAGCAAAAAACACGAGAGTGGTGGGACACTGGACATTCCAATCTCGATCCTGTGAGTTCTCTGGAAACCGTGCTTGAAGCAGGAGCTGGTGATCCAATAGCGGCAGCAAAGAGGCTAGAATTTATGAGTTCAATACCTCTACTTACTATTCCAGATTCTGCAATCGCGCTTGCGTCGGAACTCGTCTCAACAGGAATCATTCCTCAAAAAGCAGCGTCTGATGCTATTCACATCGCTGTCTGTGCATTTCATGGCGTAGCCTACCTTGCTACTTGGAATTTCAAGCACATTGCCAATCCATTTCTGCGTGATAAAATCCGCCACAAAGTAACAGCGGCAGGATTCACCATGCCCATCATGGCTAGCCCTGAAGAACTTCTACAAAACGATGAAGACAATTGATCTCATTCCAAAACAGCAAGACTCCGTGATTGCTGAGGTCCATCGCATCAAGCAGGAGCGGGCCGAAAAATTTAACTACGACGTCACCGCAATGGCTCGTGATCTTCAGGCCCAAGAAAAAGGCGACCCAAGGTTCATTCAGCTAAAGAATCCCTCACTCGCATCACCCTGCCCGGATCGCCAATAAGGAAGAAATCGCCGCCTCTTCCTCTTCTCTCTCAACTCTCAACCATCAACTCTCAACTTCTTCCCAATGTTCAAGCGCGTCCTAGTTGCCAATCGTGGCGAAATCGCCCTCCGCATCATCCGCGCCTGTCGCGAGCTCGGCGTCGAATCCGTCGCCGTTTACTCCGAGCCAGATGTGGACTCCATGCACGTCCAGCT
>JANOQR010000267.1:0-10725 GCA_031414935.1 Luteolibacter sp. | reverse complement strand
GCCGTGGGATTCGACGAATTTTTCCGACTGCACGAACATGCCGCCGGAGCCGCAGGCGGGGTCGTAGATGCGGCCTTTGTAGGGGGCGAGCATCTCGACGAGGCAGCGCACGACGCAGGACGGGGTGTAGAACTGGCCGCCATTCTTGCCCTCGGCGCTGGCGAAGCGGGTGAGGAAATACTCATAGACTCTCCCCAACAGGTCTACCGACCTGTGGGTCGGCCTACCCTCACCCCCTGCCCCTCTCCCAGAGGTAGAGGAGAGTTCGTCTTCGCTCCCTCTCCCCGTGGGAGAGGGCTGGGGTGAGGGTTGATTTGACGCGACGAGGTCAATCGTCGCGATCAAATCAATAAGTTCGCCGAGGCGGTGCTTGTCGAGGCCGGGGCGGGCGTAGTCCTTGGGCAGGACACCTTTGAGCCGCGGGTTGTCGCGCTCGATGGCGACCATGGCGTCGTCCACGGTCTTGCCGATGGTGGGCTGCTTGGCGCTGGCCTGAAGGTGGGACCAGCGGGCATCGGCGGGCACCCAGAAGACGTTCTCGGCCTTGTATTCGTCTTTATCCTCAGGGTTTGAGCCTTCGTATTCGCCTTCCCCTGTCAGGAGCTTGGCGCGGTGGTCCTCGAAGGTGTCGGAAATGTATTTCAGGAAGATGAGGCCGAGGACGACGTGCTTGTATTCCGCCGCGTCCATGTTGTTGCGGAGCTTGTCGGCGGCGAGCCAGAGCTTGGCCTCGAAGCCAATGGTGGCGGAAGATTGGTCGGTGGAGGCTTTGCGTTTCGCGGGCATGTGGCTTTTCTGAAATCAGTCTCTAGCGGTTGAGAAATAGCCGGACAAGAAATGAATGCCGAAGTTGGTGTCCTCTTTCCCAAATCCACAGAGGACTGGTTTTTAAAACGGAACGCCACACCGTCCACCGCCATAGAGCAATATCTCATCTTAGACTTGCGCCCCAAGTCTCCCGTAGCCAAGGAAAGGAATCCACTTCCGCAGATTCCCGGCACCCTAAAATGTCTTCACCGTCCTCTCACACCATCATCGTCGGCACTCGTGGTAGCGAGTTGGCGTTGGTCCAAGCGACCGCTACCGAGGCGGCGTTGGCTGCGGCGTTTCCTGATCGAGAAATCATCCGTAAAATCATCACGACCACCGGCGACCGCAGGACCGACGTTGCTCTCGCAGACGTGGCGAAATCCGAAGGCACCTTCGATAAAGGCGTGTTCATCAAGGAAATCGAAGAAGCACTCGATGCCGGGGAAATCGACATCGCCGTCCACAGCTTGAAGGATTTACCGACGGTCTTGCAGTCACAATTCACCCTCGCCGCCGTGCTCGAACGCGCTCCCGTCCGCGATGTCCTCGTCACTCGCAATCCCGGCGGATTGGATTCCTTACCCGCCGGAGCACGGGTCGGCACCAGCAGCGTCAGACGCGCAAAACAAGTCGCATGGCTTCGCCCAGACCTCACCGTCATCGACCTTCGTGGCAACGTCCCCACCCGCCTCCGCAAGCTGGCGGAAGGAAAAAACTACGACGCCATCATCCTCGCCGAAGCCGGGCTGGTTCGGCTGGATTTCATCCCTGAAACGCCGACGGACTCCGAGGCTGAGACGGTAAATTGCATCCCCGGCATTTTCGTCACCCGGCTGGATGAAAGCGAATTTTTCCCCGCTGCCGGCCAAGGCGCCATCGGCCTCGAAGTCCGCACGGGCGATGCCGCAAGCCACGCTTATGCGGAATCCATCGGCCACCATCCGACCTGGCTCCGCATCTCCGCCGAGCGCGAATTTCTCCGCTTGCTCGATGGCGGCTGCCACACGCCCGTCGGCGTTTTTTCGTCCCTTTCTGATGGTGAAATCCATCTCAAAGCCCGCGTCTTCCCCGAAGCTGGCGGCACGCCGAAATCCGGCGCAGCCAGTGGCGAAGATCCCATTCTCACCGCACTCGAACTCTTCAACTCCCTCTCATGAGCAAATCTGGAACTTGTTACCTCGTCGGCGCTGGCCCCGGCGATCTCGGCCTCGTCACTCTGCGCGCCAAGGAATGCATCGAGCTCGCCGATGTCCTCGTTTACGACGCACTCAGCAGCCCGGAACTCCTGCATTGGACCAAAGCTGGCTGCGAAAAAATCTACGTCGGCAAGCGCGCCAAAGACCACTCCGTGCCGCAAGATCAGATCAACGGAATCATCGTCGAGAAAACGAAGGCAGGAAAAAACGTCGTCCGGCTCAAAGGCGGCGATCCCATGATTTTCGCCCGTGGCGGCGAGGAAGCCGCCGAGCTCGCAGCCGCTGGTGTGAACTTTGAGATCGTCCCCGGCATCAGCTCATCCATCGCCGGGCCAGCCTACGCCGGCATCCCCGTGACCCACCGCGATCACAACACACAGCTCACCATTTTCACCGGCCACGAAGACCCGACCAAAGGCTTCACCTCCGTGGACTACAAGCAACTCGCCCAAGCTCCCGGCACCAAAGTCTTCCTCATGGGTGTCGCTCGCTTGCGGGAAATTTGCGCTTCTTTCGTCGAACACGGAGCCGCCTCAGACACGCCCATCGCGCTCACCCGCTGGGCCACCACCGGCTCGCAGAAAACCATCGTCGGCACCCTCACCACCATCGCCGACATCGCGGATGCAGAAAATTTCTCCTCACCCGCCGTCGCCGTCATTGGCAACGTCGTCAACGAGCGGAAAAAAATTAACTGGTTCGAAAAACGGCCGCTTTTCGGCAAACGCATCGTCGTTACCCGCACTCGCGAGCAAGCGGGCGAACTCAGCAAAGCCCTCCGCGATCTCGGCGCCGATGTTATCGAGCTGCCCACCATCCGCATCCAAGGCCCGCCGGACCGCCAAGAATTCGCCGAACTCGTCACCCACGCCCACGAATACGATTGGCTCGTTTTCACCAGCCCGAACGGCGTGGAACGTTTCTTCGACGCCTTTTTCGCCTCCTACGCAGACGCCCGCAGCCTTGGCAATCCGCGCATCGCCGCCATCGGTGAAGGCACTGCGAAAAAAATCCGCGAATACCGCTTCGCCGTGGACCTCATCCCCACACGCTTCGTCGCGGAAGGACTCATCGAAGCCTTTAAAAAAGAAGACATCGAAAACCTCACCATGCTCTGGGTCAAAGCCGCCGAAACCCGCGATGTCGTCGGCGAAGGACTCACCAAGCTCGGCGCCATCGTGGACAACTGCATCGCCTACCAGACCGTCGCCGAGACCGAAGACCCGACCGGCGCACGCGCACGCCTTGAGGCGGAAGGCGCGGACATGATTACCTTCACCTCCAGCTCCACCGTGGATCACTTTTTCGATCTCGGCATCGACTGGCCGGAAAACTGCGCCGCCGCCAGCATCGGCCCCGTCACCAGCGACACGCTGCGAAAAAAAGGTGTAAAACCCGCGTTCGAGGCCGCTCAACACGACATCCCCGGCCTCGCCGCCGCCATCGTGAAGTATTTCAAAGCCAAAGGCTAAACCGGAGCGCGGAATTCATTCCGCCCGAGCCAGTGTGGAAATTTCATGCAGAGTAAATTCCGCGTTGACTCACCTACCGCGCAAGATGGCCAGCTGCCCGGCCTCATCAGATCAGAGGATTTCGAGTTTTCATTGCAGGGAAGCGGCTGAAATCCCGATCCACCGTCCACAGTTCCCCGACTCCGCCCACGAGGCAACAAGCCGCGATTCTGGCGTCGTGAATCAAAGCCCCGCGCACGATTCCGTTGACCGCAAACTCACCCAGTTTGTCCAAAACTCCAGGGGTGTCGCACAAGATTCGCAAGCTGGGAGATTCCCGCCATGCCCGGATTTGTTCGATGGCCTCTTCCGGGGTGGATGGTTTTTTCCATAATTTCGGATGTGTGACGACTCCGTAAAACTCGACGAAACAATGCAGACACGTCGCCCAAGGAGTCGGAGATTCCGCAAGACTGCGGATCACTTCTCTCGCTTTTTCATGGAAGGCAGCTTCGCGCTGATGGGCATGAACCAGCAGATTCGTATCCACCGCGATCATCACCTGTGGAAGGAAGGTTCGCGCATTTCATGGATTGCGCGGTTGATCGCCTCGCTGGAAACCGCCGTGCCTTTTTCGGCGTGACCGGCGGATGCGTCTCTCAGCCGAAAGGAAACCGCAGGCACCTCGATCGCTCGCTCAACCGCATCAATCACCAGCGCACGAAAGGTCATTTTTCTTTCTGCCAGCAACGGCTTCACCCGCTTGAGCAAATCATCAGGCACATCAATGGTCGTTCTCATATGCAGATGCATAAAGTCTGAAATACGGGTAGGCAAGACAAGGAATGATCGCCTCGTTCCACGACCTCCATTCAGCCGTGATTTACATCCTTCTCCAAACTCAGGCTTTTCCACCAGCAACGTAAGATTTAACGGACAGCCGGGGTATTTCCCCAGCTTATGCCCCATCTCTATCCACTCCTCCTCACCGCTGCTCTGATCGTCTCACCGCTCTTCGCCAACGTCGGCGACAAGCCCATTCCCGGCGCGGAACTCATCTTCGACGGCAGCCGCGAGATGCTCGATGCGAAGTGGACCTACTGGCAAGGTCCGGCCTTCGCCTCCTCGCTGCCCATCAAATGGAAAATCGTCCCAGACCCGGTCGATCAAGGCGCAGTCCTGATGACCGATGATCCCGCCACCGCCAAAGGCAAATACGGCACCGCCGACATCGTTACCCAAAAAGCCTACCGAGATTTCCGCCTCCACATTGAGTTTCTCATCACCAATCCCGGCGGGAACAGCGGCGTCTATCTCCAAAACCGCTACGAAATCCAAGTGCTCGACGGCGATAAAACCAAGCACGGCATGGCTGCCGTCATCAACGAAGCCGCCGCACCCTACGAAGCCTACAACGGCCTCGGGAAATGGAACAGCTACGACATCGTCTTCCGCGCCGCCCGTTTCAAAGACGGAATCCTCACCGAAAAACCGCTCGTCACCGTCGTTTTCAACGGCAAAAAAATCCACACCAACCAAACGATTTCCAAAGTCTGGGGCGGCCCGAAATCTGGGATCGACGGCGGAAACGACGACGGAAAAGGCATCACCGACATCCCCGGCGGCATCAAACTCCAAAACGAAGGCCACGACGTCCGCTACCGCAACATCTGGATCAAAGAGCTCCAGCTCGAAAAAGCAGACACGGGTTTCAAGGAGTAGCCTTCCTGAGCATCCGCTCTCATTCTTCCCGCCGCTGACGATCTTTCCGCAGGCTCTGAATCGTCACCCGTGGACGCAGCAGCCAGCGGCCTAACACCCAGCCCGTGATTCCGCCGCCGACATGACAAGCGTGTCCCAGCTCAAACCAAGCCCCTGCTCCCACGGCAACGAGTCCCCGACCCACGCCCGAAAAACCCGGTAAGCCAAGTGACGGATCGATCAGCGTGAGGATCAACTCCGCCACGAGAATTCCCATTCCCAAGCTACGACCGGATACGGGAATAGGCATCATCCGCGACTCTGGTGATAGCGTCGTTAGAAAAAGCAGCAACGCCATGCAGCCACCCGAGATCCCGACGAGCAACGGTGTGGCAACGGCACCAGACGCGAAAATCAAATGCCCCACTCCGCCGCCTATCACTCCCGCAAGGATCACTTTCACCATCGCAGGACGCCCCGCCATGTGTTCGATCCGCGAGCCGATGAGCAAAATGAACGCTGCATTCAACGAGACATGAACCCAGCCGCCATGCAGAAATCCGTAGCTGAAAATTTGCCAAATTTTTCCCGATAAAACCCCATCTCGCGACAATCCGAAAATTTCATACCACCCCCACGCTGGCTGCTGATCTGGCCCGCCCGAGACGCCAACCAACAACTGAATCCCGACAATCCCCCCCGCGACACTCCACGACACGGGTGAATGAACGAGCTGCCGCAAGTTTCTAACCGCATTAGAAAATGATGCGCCGGAAGGAGACATTGCGGCGCGCGTGTTAGGAAGTCAGACCGCCGATGCTCACTCCACGACTCTGGCCCGAGGCTCGCGGCGGAGGACGTCCTCGCCACCCGCACTGGTCACGAACGGACCACCTACTAACGGAGCCACACCAGTGAAAGCCACGTCCGGCATGTCTGACGGACGCCCGGCCAGAGGGAAATCCTTACGCAGTGGAAAAAACGGATAGCCTTCCCACATCAAGATGCGTTTGAGATTCGGATGGCCGGTGAATGGAATGCCCATCATGTCCCAGACCTCGCGCTCATGCCAATCCGCGCCGAGCCATAAATCCGTCACCGATGGCACTTTTTCATCCTCGCTGACCTTCGCTTTGATTCGCAGATGCTTGGAATCATCCAGCGTCGCGATTTCATAAACCATCTCAAAACGTGGATCGTCGCCGAAGTGATCGAGGCTGGAAATATCCAGAATCATCTCGTAGCCGAGTTCTCGCTGACATTTCGCCAGCATCTCATGCAGCGTGCCTAACTCGACCCGCAGCGTGTGTTCGCCACGGAACTCGAGCGTTTCCCAAATCTTCTCTCCGAAGGTTTCTCGGAGCTTTGTGACATCGGCAGCGGCTGACATGGTAAATTTGAGTTAGGAAAAATTTCAGGCGTTTTCTTCGAGGAATGTCCGCTTCTGATCGAGCGTCGAATGCTCGCCCTCGATCTTTGCTTGCAGCTTCATCAAACCCTCGATCAGTGCCTCGGGACGCGGCGGGCAGCCTGAAATATAGACATCGACCGGGATCAACTTATCAATCCCCTGAAGCACCGCGTAACTGCGATACATGCCGCCGGACGACGCACAAGCACCCATCGCGATGCACCATTTCGGCTCCGGCATCTGGTCCCAGACGCGCTTCACGGCGAGCGCCATCTTGTAAGTCACCGTCCCGGAAACGATCAGGACGTCTGCCTGCCTTGGCGAGAACCGCATCACTTCCATCCCGAAGCGGGAAATATCAAAGCGGCTCGATGCCGTCGCCATCAGCTCGATCGCGCAACACGCAAGGCCCATCGGCATCGGCCAAAGCGAGTTTTTCCGCATCCAGTTAATCGCAGCATCCACCCGAGTGACGATCACGTTGCCCTCGATCTTGGAGTCGTAAGCGGTGTGGAGAATGTTAGGAGAAGGACTGACCATGATGTGGTTGGTTGTGGGGACTTTGACCGCGCGTCCATGCTGCCTCAAGCCGTTTGTGAAATTTTTCACAAACTCCCTGCCTTTCTAGGGAAAACTTCATTCTTGAGAAACAACGATCATTCGGCAAAGTCCTGAAGTTGTCAGATGAATACACCCAACACAGCGAAGGAAAAACGCGAGGCCTACCTAGAGCGGATCAGGACCGCGCTCTCCTCGATGCCGTCAATGACTTCCGAAGAGTTCTATCAGCAGATGGAACGCTCGATGGGGATGAAGACGGGTTGGATCACCTGCGGAACCAGTTCCGCAGCATCGCAAGAGAAGCCGCAAGAGCGGGCTATCTCTACAAAGAGCAATTCCAACTAAAAATTGGCGGCGTCGAGCATGACGTAGTTTTCGACTACGATTCGGGCACGATTCTCAAATTCACCAAGGCTGGCAAAGCCGCGTATGTCGTGAATTTCGATCTCGGAACACCTAAAATGGCTCCCGCGATGCCCTTGGAATACTTGGAGCGGCTCATCCTTCAAAACGAGATTTTCACGAACACGCTGAGTTTTGTCGGCGTTGGCGGAGAGCCAAACAGCCGTCGCATCATTACGCGTCAAAAGATCGTTGTCGGCCGAGCAGCCCGATGGGAAGAAATCATCCGCTTCATGGTTGATGAGCTGGGCTTCACGAAACTGAGGCACAATCACGGCATCGGCTACGAGGATTCTTATGCTTTTGTAAGGGAAGATGCCGTTGTCTTTGATATGCGTCCTGCCAACGTTTTTGCCACGGAAAGCGGCATCATCGTTCCTGTAGATTGCATTCCAGTGCGACTGCCAGCAGGTAAGCGAGAGTTCTTTGATCGGTTTTGAGAAATCGCACGCTGCTCGCCGCATGTGACAATTCCGTCAGGGAACGATTCTAGTCGCCGACTCGGACCCGAGGGAATATCTCTGCGCCGTCCTCATGGAGATTTTTTTGATCGATGCCATCGGCCCGTTTTTCAGGGGCTATCACAAGGAACGCGTGAACTGGTCGAAAATCCATTTCACCCACTTAGCCACTGCCGATGAACAACAGTGGGCTGACATCGAGACTGACCTACGACGTTTCGCTCGCGAAATATCCGCCCAAGGATACAACGCCGTCACGCTCGACGATCTCGCCCACCTCGCTCCTCATCCGCTGCACGAGGCGGATGTCGCGGCGCAAATTGAAGTTTTTCGGGGGAAATTCCGCCGTTTTTTCGAGATCCTTCAGAACGAGTTTAAACTGAAAATATACCTCACCACCGACGTGCTGCCGATGACACCCGCCGTGGCTGCGGGCATCGGTGGCGATGTCCGGGAACTGGAGAAATACTACCAGCAGCTCGTTTGCGCGGTTCTCGATGATTTTCCGCAGTTAGAAGGACTCATCATGCGCATCGGCGAGAGCGATGGCAACGACGTGGAAGACCCGATCCGCACCCAGCTCCACCTCACCAGCGCGAAGGAAACCAATCGTTTGCTCAAGCTGCTCCTGCCGGATTTCGAGCAGCGCGGCAAGACGCTCATCCTCCGCACCTGGACCGTGGGCGCACACCGCATCGGCGATCTCATCTGGCACAGCGGCACGCTCGCAGAAACGCTCAAAGGCGTGGATTCGCCAAATTTCATCGTCTCCATGAAACACGGCGAGAGCGACTTTTTCCGCTATCTGCCGCTGAATCGTGCGTTTTTCCGGGTGAAACAGAAGAAGATCATCGAGATGCAAGCCCGCCGCGAATACGAGGGCGCGGGCGAGTATCCGTCCTTCATCGGCAGAGATTGCGAACGCTTCGCCCGCGAACTCACCGCCGCCGAGAACATGGTCGGGATGTCGGTGTGGTGCCAAACGGGCGGCTGGCATCGGTTTCACCGTCTCGCATTTCTCGAAGAAGGAAATCGCGATGTCTGGATCCGACTCAACACCGCCGTGGCCATCGGAGTTTTTAAAGACGGCAAATCGGTGGAGGAAATCATCGCAGATTTCACGGATAAAGCCCCGGCCGTTCTCGAACTTCTGCGCCACTCGGACACGCTGATCCACGAGCTGTTATACATCGAAGAATTCGCCCGCCAGAAACTCTTCTTCAGGCGCGTCCGCGTCCCGCCGATGCTGCACATGTATTGGGATTCCATCTTCGTGAATCACGGCGTCCGCAAAATCGTCGCCCATTTTGTCACTGATCCAGAACGCGCCCTCCGCGCTGGCGAGGCGGCGGCGGAGTTATTCCCTCGCATGATCGAACTGGCTAAAAACTCAAGTCTGCCCGTGGACGACATCGAGCACATGCGTGACGCTTTCGGCATCATCCTGCTAGCTCGCCGTTACTACCTGCTCCCCTTCGACGAGACGATCAAAGAGCAGGTCCGCGATGCGAAGAAGCTCTACAAAAAACGTTGGCCCAAAGAAATCCGCCAACGCTACCGGGTCAAAGTTTCCTTCGAGCCATTTAAGCTGAAACGTCGCACGATCGCGTGGGGAGTGGGACTGATGGTGAGGAAAAAACGCGGCTACCGGCTCTTCGATCACTTCTTCACTCTCAGCCTGCTAGGTTACGCTTACCGGATTTTTCGCAACCGCGCTCCCCAAGCTCTCCCCGCCTTCATGCGCGAATCCGCGATGGGAGTGGATGTGCTTTTCAAGTGAACTCACACGGAAAAGTAGTGTGGAATGGTGCGGTGATCAGGTCGATCAAGCTAGGGATTCTTCAACCGCGAATGGACACGAAGGAACGCGAATGAAGAGTTTTTTGAATGAAATTCCTGATTCAGAGAAATGCGGTTCTCAAAATTCGCGTCCATGGGTGTCGATTCGCGGTTAAAATCACATCGAATTTCCGTGGTTGCTCCTTAGCTTAACCGCCGTGGTGCGGTGATACGAGATCAGGTCTGGAAGCTCCGAGCGAAATGAATTTCGCGGTCCGTCAGAGAAGTTCCTTTGTTCAGGAATTCTGGTTAGATTCCAAGCGAAGAAGCTCCTCTGAGATGCTCTGCCCCTTACCCACAAATAGGGAAGAGTTTCAGACTTTCGATAGGCCAGAAAACGCCTGAATCTTCAGCCCATGGGGGCGCAAGACGATAGCCCCCCGTGGGGCTGAAGATGATATTTGTGGGTAACGGGCAGGACATGCTGAAGCACAGGACGTTTTTTCAACAATCATTACGCGCACGAGTCTCGCAGATCACATTCCCCCGAGCGACTGGAGCATGGTGAGGATCTCCGTGATCTCGGCGGCGCGTTTGGAGTTCTTTTTACCGAAACAGGCCGAAAGTTCCTCCACGTCTGGGGCGTGGGTGGCGAGCAGTTGTTTCACGGCACCCACGCGCTCAGTGAGGGAGCGCGGCCAGACGCGGGCTGGCTCGGTGGCGGACTTGGGAGCTTTGGTGGTTTCGGTTCCTGCGAGACTTCCCTGTTGTGGTGAACCGTGGCCCTCGCTCGATCTTCCCGGATTTTGATAGTCCGGGCGGAGCCAGCGGATGAGGCCGTTTTTTCTTCTGCCGCGCGGGCGTGATTCAGGGCGACGAGGCGAGTGAGCAACGTAGCGGCGATCACCGGTCGCCGCGAGTCCTGTTCACTGGAGCCATCCACTCGCGGCGAC
>JANOQR010000266.1:0-45564 GCA_031414935.1 Luteolibacter sp. | reverse complement strand
TGTGGAGTCGCCGCAAAGAGCTCTACGCCGAGGAAGAGCGGGAGGCACTTGCCCTTGCGGGCGTTGCTCCGCTACGCTGCGAACCGCCCGCAAGGGCAAGCAAACCACGAACAAGAAACCAAGTCGCTATGGTGTCCTAATTGTGAGGCAACGCTCCCGCTCGGTCAGGAACCTTTCGGTGTGCTCGATTTATGAGGCAACAGGACCCGAGCCATTTCGCACTGGCAAAGGTAGGTCGGGTGGCTAGCTTGGCGGGGTGTTTCAGATTGTTTTTAATGAGATCAGTGCGGCGGAGTTGTCTGCTTTGGACACGCTTGAGCAGTTAGAGCTGATGGAGGAATTCCGGGTGAGTAAGGAGGATTTGAATCACCTCGACGGCGAGCGGTTTGGCAAAATCGACCGCGATGGAAAGGTGCTGTATCGCTACCGGGCGAAGGACTATCGGTTTTATTTCGAGGTGAAGGACGGCTCGGTCATCATCCACCGCGTGCTGCACAAGGGGACGTTTTCGGATTTCCTTTTTCGCGCCAAAATGCCGTTAGCGGAGGATGAGGCGTTGGCGAACTCGAAGCATTTCTGGAAGCTCATCGACGAAGGCCGGAATGCGCGGCGGCTATAATTTAAGCTACCTTAGATTTTGCTTCCAAGGGCGGCTTGCGATGTTTCATCCTAGGGGACGATGAAATGGCTCATGTATCTGATTCTCGTTGGCCTGTTAGCAGGGAGTTCCTTTTTCTTTACGAAAAAAGGCAAGGAGATGGACGCCTTAAAATCGCAGATCGCACAAGTCGAGGAAAGCGGTGATCCAGAAGAGAAAGTGGCTGAATTGCAGGCCAAGCTGAACGGGATCGACTCGGATCGCACGTTTTCTGGCATTGTGATTACATTCCTAGGTGCGGGAGTGGTGGGGATTTTCTTTGTCGCCTATCTGCTGCCATTTTTCGCGCAGCGGGTCACTCATGCGGTGTATGACAGTGCGGAAATGGTGGATAAGGACGTGATGCGGGGTGCCCGATCTCTGATGGCGCAGGGCGACTATCATGGTGCCATCGCGGCGTTCCAAGAAGCCGCACAGGCAGACCCACTCAACCGCCTGCCCTGGGTGGAAATCGCGAAAATTTATAAGGACAACCTGCAAGATCCGGCAGCGGCGATTGGCACGATTCGCCATGCGTTAGAGAGTCAAGAGTGGGAAATCAACGACGCAGCTTACTTCCTTTTCCGCCTCGCGGAACTCTACGACGAGCTGGAAGGCGACCGCGCCTCGGCCATCGCGATCATGAATCAAGTGATCGAGCAATTTCCCAGCACCCGCCACTCCGCGAACGCGAGCCACAAGCTGCATGAGTGGGCGGAGCAAGATGCGGCCCTGCAAGCGGCAGACGGGGAGCATCCGGTGGACGCCGGGGAAAAGGATCTCACCGCCGAAGAGGAAGAGTATTTTGCACGTCTGAAGGCGCAGGAAAATGCTGGGCAGAATCCGGGCGCTTAGCGGAATCCCGGAGGGAAATTGAGGCCCTCCCACTCTGATCGGCACGATGTGGCGAGTCGATTTCAGCACGCGAAAATGGATGCGCCGCGTGATCGCGAGTCACCCGATGTTTGTGGCGGCACTGGTGACGGCGGCTTGCGTTGCGGCGGCGGGAAATTTTTGGTTAGCGTTAGGTCTGGGTGTCGGCTGTGGGATTTTCGGCGGCTGGGTGAGTGGCTGGAAAACGGGCGTGGCGTGGCTGGCGTGCGGGTGGATTGCCGTCGGAGTTTTCACCTGGCGGACGGAATCGCGGCTCGCCGATGAGCGCGAGTTGCTGAAATTTTCCGGCGGCGAAATGCAGGGACGCCTGCTAGCCGACGCGTCGGGTAGCGAGCGATTTTGGTCCGGCCCGGCAGTGTTAGAAAATGGCCCACGCCCCGGTGCGCGAGTCTGGTGGGAGGGTCGGGGAAAACTGCCAGTCGCAGGCTCGCAGGTGATGGCAGCAGGAAATTTCGGCCCATTGCCGGTGCCGAGAAATCCCGGAGCCTTCGATCAAGCCGCATGGCTCCGCAGCCAAGGCATGGCCGTGGTTTTCCACGCGAGCTGGATTCCGGGCAAGATCGCGACGGGTCGATTGGCCGCGCTCGGTGCCGGGCTGCGGCGTGGATTTCGCACGGCGGTGACAGATGGGTTAGAGGAAAACTCGCGGCGGGCGATGGTGATCCGCGCGGTAGTCATCGGGGAAAAACCACCCGATGCTGAGGAACTGTTAGCGGCGTTTCGCAACAGCGGCACACTCCACGCATTTTCCGTCAGCGGCCTGCATGTGGCGATGGTCGGAAGCATTTGCTGGGTGCTGCTCAGACTCGCGGGCGTGCGGCGACGACCCGCCATCTTACTGCTGATACCGCTGATTTTCGGCTACTCGTGGCTCACAGGAAATAGCCCGCCCGCGATGCGCTCCGCGTGGATGGCGGCGGTGTTTTTGTTAGCGTTTATTTTCCGCCGCAAGCCGGACTTGCTCAATGCGCTGGGCGCAGTCCTGTTAGCCGCTGCGTTGTGGGATGGGCGATTGTTGTTTCTGCCGGGCGTGCAGTTGTCCTACGGCGTCGTCGCAGCCATCGCCATCGGGGCGGGAGTTACGACGCGCTGGTTCGCCTGGATGGGCAGGCCGGAGCTGTATTTGCCGCTGGGGGAAATGAATCGCTGGCAGTCGGCGTGGCTGCATTTCCGGCGAAAAATCGTGAGCTCGCTGGGTGTTTCCATCGCGGCAGGACTCGGCTCGGCACCGCTCACCGCATTTCATTTCGGCCTCGTCACGCCTGTGTCGGTGCTGGCAGGCGTGTTCATGGTGCCGATCATTTTCATTTTGTTAGGTGCGGCGTTAATCTCGGCGACCATCTATCCATTCGTCCCGTCCGCCGCGCGATTGGTGAACCGCGTGAACGGTCTAGCAGCGGAAACTTGCACCCTCATGGCAGAAAAATTCGCCGCTCTGCCCGGCGGACATTTCCAAGCGCGGAAAGACAGCCGTCCTTTTCTGCTCATCTACGATCTGGAGCACGGCGCGGGCGCGGCGTGTTTCACCGGAAAAAATGGCGAGGCCGTCTTGTTCGATTGCGCCGATCCCCGTGGTTTCAAATGGCGTGTCGCGCCGTCGCTGCAGCGGCTCGGCGTGACGCCAGATGCCGTGGTTATTTCTCATCCCGATGGCGATCATCTCGGCGGCGGTGCAGAGGTTTGGAAAACTTTCCCCATCCGCCAAGCCCTGCTGCCCGTGGAAAAATCCCGCAGTCCAGCCTTCCGCGCATGGCTCATCGACGCGCCGCTGGCCGGAGTAAAATCCCTCCAAGCCGCCTCCACAACATTTCTCCCCATGCCCGATGGCGCGCAGTTAGAAATCCTCCACACCCCCGATCCCACCTCGCCAAGTGCCGTCGCCGATGACCGGGTCGCCATCTATCGGCTCCACTGGCGCGGCTGGAAATTGCTTTTCACCAGCGACGGCGGCGAGAAAACTGAACGCGCCCTCCAAGATTCTGGCCGCGATTTCACTGCCGATGTCGTCATCGCCGGACGCCACCGTGCTGACGAGTCGCTGACCGATGCTTTTTTAGCTGCCGTGAAACCCCGCCTGATCGTCGCCGCCCATTCGGATTTCCCCATCGGCGAAAATCTCAACCCGCAGGCCGTGAACTACTGGCGCTCGCGCGGAATTCACGTTTTCCACCAAGGTGAATCCGGCGGCGTCACGCTCCGCGTCGATGAAGCAAACCAACTTTGCATGGAAGGCTTCGTGGACCACTCGGTGATGGTGCTGAAGCCTCATTAGAGGAAATAGGAACGGCAAAAATCTCCGGCATTTCAGAGATCCGGCTGACTCCTCGAAAACACAGACGAGATTTTCCCCATTGTCCTTTGTGAGGAAATTACTAGCTTCCCCTCGCTGCCCGTGGCGGCGTTCACCACCTCACATCTCATGGCTAATCCCATCGCCCGCCCTCTCGCCAAACGTGTGCTCCTCATGGGCACCTGCCTCTGCGACGCCTTCTATGACGACGTCGCCCGTGCGACCGTGGAGGTGCTCGAACACCTCGGCCTGTCCGTCGAGTTTCCTGAAAACCAAACCTGTTGCGGCCAGCCAGCCTTCAATTCCGGCGATTGGGTCGCCTCCCGCAAAGTCGCCCGCCACACCGCTTCCGTCTTCGCGGGCGAGCTTCCCGTCATCGTCCCGTCTGGCTCCTGTGCGGCCATGAATTTCCACGGAAATTTACTCCAATTCGAGGAATCCCCAGACCCCGCCATCGACTCGCTCGCCAAGCGCACTTGGGAAATCATGGACTTCATTTACAACGGTCTCGGCATCAAGACGTGGGCCGGAAAATTTGAAAAACCCACCCGCATCGCCTTTCACCGCTCCTGCCACAGCCGCGGCACTGGCAGCGGCGAAGCGACTCTCAAATTGCTAGAATCGATCAAAAACGCCACCGTCGCCCCCTTCGGCCAAGACGAACAATGCTGCGGCTTCGGCGGCACGTTTTCCGTCACGTTTCCCCACATTTCCGGGCGAATGGGTTCCTTAAAACTCGACCACATCCTCGAAACTCAGCCCGACATCCTCGTCAGCGGCGACATGTCTTGCCTGATGCATCTATCCGGCCTCGCCACCACCCAAGGCCGCCCCGTCAAACACCTCCACGCCATCCAGATCCTTAGAAATTCACTCCCATGATCGGCATTCAACCCATCGACCAATACGCCCGCGACATCTCGGATGAGAAACAGCACTCCGTCATCGACGGCTCATCCGCTGGCACGGAGAAACGCTACCACGTCCTTCACAAAGACTACGCCGATCCCGACGCCCTGCGAAAACTCGCCGCCACCATCAAGGATCACACGCTCCACCACCTCGGCGACTACCTGGCCAAGGCCGAGAAATCTCTCACTGACCGTGGCGTCAACGTCCACTACGCCGCCACCGACGAGGACGCCCGCCAGACGATTTTATCCATCCTCCGCGACCACGGCGTCACCCAGTTGACGAAATCCAAATCCATGGCGGCTGAGGAAATTCACCTCAACCCGTTCTTGATCGAAAATGGCGTCGATTGCCTCGAATCCGACCTCGGCGAGTTCATCATCCAGCTCGACGGCGACGAGCCATCCCACATCGTCAAGCCCATCATCCACCTGAACCGCCGCGATGTTGCGAAGACTTTCCTGCGCGAAGGCATCGGCGGCGAATACAATGACGATCCCGAAATCATCACCCGCCGCGCCCGCGTCCATCTCCGGCAGAAATACATGGAAGCCCAAGCTGGCATCACCGGCGCGAACTTCGTTTGCGCCGACACCGGACGCCTCGTTCTCGCGACCAACGAAGGCAACTCGCGCTTCGGCATGGCACCGGTACCCGTCCACATCGCGCTCGTCGGCATCGAGAAAATCATCCCGCAAGAAAAAGACCTCGCCGTTTTCCTCAACTTGCTAGGCCGCTCTGCCACTGGTCAACAACTCACCGTTTACACCGAATTCATCAACGGCCCGCGCTCGCCTCAGCAGCCTGACGGCCCCGAGCACATGCACGTCGTTTTCATGGACAATGGCCGCACCGATGTCCTCGCCTCGAACTGCAAAGAAATCCTCCGCTGCATCCGTTGCGGAGCCTGCCAAAACGTTTGCCCCGTCTATCGCCAAGCCTCCGGCCACGCCTACCGCTCCACCTACGGCGGCCCCGTCGGCGCAGTTCTATCACCCATCCTCTTCGGCAGCCGTTTCCCCGAACTCGCAGACCTCCCGAAAGCCTCCTCCCTCTGCGGTGCGTGCAACGAAGTCTGCCCCGTGGACATCCCCATCCCCGATCTCCTGCTGCGTCTTCGCGACAAAGCCAAGCGCGAGGAAATCCCCTCCGCCGGTGCCATCCCCATGTCGCCCTTCGCCCATCTCGCCACCTCGCCGTCCCTCTGGCGCACCGCGATGACCATGTCCAAGGCCATGAACCACTTGCCCATCCAAGTCGCGCCCATCAAGCCGCTGCAAGATTGGTTAGGCCAACGGACTTTGCCCGATTCCCACGGCGGCGACTTCAGGAAATGGTTCAAAACTCGGAAAAATTCCTAACTTTTCCCACCACTCAAAACTCACGATTCACGAAATGAAAACCTCCATCCTGTTTCCTCTCACCCTCGGCCTCGTCGCGGTCAACTTTTCCGCCAGCCTCACCGCTACGGCTCAGACAGACGCGAAATTTTCCCAAACCACCTACTACGCGAACCGTATCCCAGACTTCGCCGCCACCGGCATGGCGTGGGCACCCGATGGCTCAGGACGCTTGTTTGTCATTCGCAAAGGCGGCTTCAGCGGCACCAGCACCGCACAAGTCCGCATCATTCAAAATGGAGCCATCCTCCCAACTCTCTTCGCCACAGAAACGGTCATCACCGATGCCGAGTGCGGACTCATCGGCATCGCCTTCGATCCCGGATTCGCCACCAACGGCTACCTCTACCTCTTCGCCACCGTTTCTAACACGGAGCAGCACATCATCCGTTACACCGCTTCAGGAAACGTCGGCACGGACCGCACCGTCATCGTCGCCAATCTTCCCACGTTAGGAAATACCCACAACGGCGGCGGCATCGGCATCGGGCGGGACGGCAAGCTCTACTGGGCTGTCGGCGATTTAGGAAATCGCACCGGCGTCGATCTCGATACAACCACTCTGGCAGCCAAAGTAGGCCGCGCGAATCGCGATGGCAGCACGCCGAGCGACAATCCTCTCTTCGACGGCGCTGGCCCTAACAATAACTCCATCTTCGCGGGCGGACTGCGGAATCCATTCACCCTCACCTTTCAGCCCGGCACCGGAGCACTCTGGGTGAACGTCGTCGGTGACGCTTACGAACAAGTCTTCATCACTCGCCCCGGCGACCACGCCGGATACGACAACACCGAAAACGGCATCCCCACTGGCAGTGCCTCGCCCTACGATCGCTACATCACACCGGTCATCAAGTATCGGACCAATGGCACCGACACTCGCCAGATTTCCGCTACCGGGATTCGCCGTTCGAGAAATGTCACCACCATCACCACAACGACAGCGCACGGATTTCGCCGGGGGGAAAAAATCGCCATCTCAGGCGTGAAAGATCGCTCCTTCAACGGCTCATTTTACGTCGCCTCCACTCCATCCGCGAAGACCTTCACCTACGCCCAAGCCGCCGCGAAAGCCACCAGCGGCAAAGGTGCTGTGAGCACTTCTAACTTCGGCGGCTCCATCACGGGCGGCACCTTCCTCGACACCACCGCCGTGCCGCAGAGCTATCGCGGAAACTTTTTCTTCGGCGACTTCAACTCAGGCCGCGTCATGCGTTCCAAGCTCGGCGGCTCGAACCAAGTCGTCAGCACCGACTACTTTGCCGAAGGTGCGGAAAACATCGTCGATACCGCCGTCGGCCCGGATGGCGCACTCTACGGCTTGCAGCTCGATGGCAGCATCCACCGCTGGGCCTTCACCCATAAAACTCAAAGCCTGTTAGTCACCCCCACCCAGCTCCAAACGGACGAGGGCACCCAGGCCGCCTTCTCGGTCAGGCTCGCCATTGCCCCCAAATCCAACACTACCGTCACGATCGCCCGTGCCTCTGGAGATGCCGATCTCACGATTTCATCAGACACATCGCTCACGTTCACTCCCAAGAACTGGGCCAAGCCACAAACCGTTCTGCTAAATGCGGCTCAAGATCCGGATCAAACAAACGACACCGCCAAGTTTACTGTTTCCTCCTCTGGCCTTACCCCTGAAACCGTCACGCTCATGGCTCTCGATAACGACACGCCTTGAAGCCTCCCACATTCATGAAACTCGAAACTCTCTGCCTCCACGCTGGCTACACGCCAGACTCGACCACGCACTCCTGCGCCGTGCCGATCTACCGGACGGCATCCTACGTTTTCAAAAACACCGAACACGCCGCCAATCTCTTCGCCCTGCGCGAGCTGGGAAATGTTTACTCCCGCTTGATGAATCCCACCAACGACGTGCTCGAGCAGCGCGTCGCCGCGCTCGAAGGTGGAGCTGCTGGCCTCGCCATCGCCTCGGGAACTTCCGCCATTTTTTACGCCATCATCAATCTCGCCCAAGCAGGCGACAACATCATTTCTGCTAGAAATCTCTACGGCGGCACCTACACGCAGTTCAAAGACATCTTGCCCGCACTCGGCATCGAAGTCCGCTTCGTGGACTCGAATCATCCCGCCAACTTCGCCGCCGCTGCCGACGAGAAAACCCGCGCCTTCTTCTGTGAGTCCGTTTCAAATCCCGCCCTAGAAATTTCCGACCTCGAAGCCATCTCAGACAGCGCCCACGCCCTCGGACTGCCGCTCATCGTCGATTCCACCTTCTCCACACCCTACCTCACGCGCCCTCTCGACTTCGGCGCAGACATCGTCGTCCACTCTCTCACCAAATGGCTCAGTGGCCACGGTGCGGGCATCGGTGGCATCGTCATCGACTCCGGGAAATTCAACTGGGCTGGCGGAAAGCATCCACTTTTCGACACCCCAGACGGCTCCTACCACGGCCTCCGCTGGGGCCACGATCTCCCAGCCCCACTCGCACCGCTCGCCTACATCTTGCGGATGCGCACCGGCCCACTCCGTAACCTCGGTGCCTGCCTCGCCCCAGACAACGCCTGGCTCGCCCTCCAAGGCATCGAAACTCTGCCACTCCGCATGGATCGGCATTGTGAAAACTCCCTTGCCGTCGCGAAACATCTTCAAGCCCACCCCGCCGTCGAGTGGGTCCGCTACCCCGGCCTAGCAGGTGATTCCCAAGCCCATCTCAACGGAAAATACCTCCGGGGCAAAGGCGGCTCCATGGTCGTCTTCGGCATCAAAGGCGGTGCCGCGACTGGCTCGAAGTTTATCGACTCCCTCAAGCTCTTCAAACACCTCGCCAACGTCGGCGACGCCAAATCCCTCGCCATCCACCCCGCCACGACGACCCACTCGCAGCTCAACGAGAAACAACTCCTCGACTGCGGCATCCCGCCCGAACTCATCCGCCTCTCCGTCGGCATCGAGCACATCGACGACATCCTCGCCGATCTCGACCAAGCCATCGCCACCGCCATTTCCTAAATTTTTCCCCACCATGGACTCCCGCGCCGCCATCTTCGCCAAAATCAATACCGCCACCACCGCCCTCAAAGAAAAAGCGGCCTATCCCGACTACGATCTCACCCTCGTCCACTCCGCGCCTCGGCTAGCTGGCAACGACTTGTGGGAAATTTTCTCCCGCAACTTCTCCGCCGTGAACGGAAAGCCGATGACGTCCATCGGCCAGTTAGTGGATTTCTTGAAAGCCGGAAACCAGCTCCACGGCTACTGCGATCCCGCCCTTTACGACTCCGTCGGCAGCAATCTCGCCGCCGCTGGCCTCACCGTAGAGACCGAGTATGACCGCGCCCGCTACGACGACTATCAGTTCGGCATCACTCGCGCCACCGGAGCCATCGCCGAGACTGGCAGCGTCATCCTCGACGACGAGCGCACCTCACACCGCCTCGCCGCTCTCTCGCCTTGGGTCCACATCGCCGTCGTCCAGCGTCACGAAATCCACCGCACCATGCCCGACGCCATCGCAGCCTTTGGCGATAGCCCGAACATCATCTGGTGTACCGGCCCATCAAAAACCGCCGACGTGGAAGGCATCCTCATCGAAGGCGTCCACGGCCCCGGCGAACAAATCGCGCTGATGGTCTAGCAGCGACCGATGATCGCCCCTACGCGATCACGTAGGCCAAAGAATCCTTGGCACATGCCACGCGTGTTGATAGTTAATGCTTCTTGAGCAAATTCATCCTGTCGTCGAAAATGCTGATCCTGCTAATGGCTGCCTGCCTTACGTGGGTCGGGATTTTGTCGTTAGCGAGCGTGATGATGAGCTGGTTAGCATATACCACTGGCTGGATCGTTGCGGGAGGCCTCGTCTGTGCGGTCATCGCATGGCTGCTAGTGATGGTCCGAGAAATCCGGGATGCCGTCGAACTACCGGACTTTTTCGCCGAAGGCCAACGGCAGGAAGGATACGATGAAAGCGGCGAATCCACCGAAGTGCGGCCCTGCCTCAGCATCTCCCAGCGGATGATGATGAGCCGCCGCAGCATGACCCCGTTTCGCAGTGGCTCGAAGTCACGTCCTCGCAAGCTGCGCTCGCATTGGGAAGCTGTCTCCGAGGCATCCAGCCGCTGAATTTTTCCCACCCGGAAGTTTGACATCCCGCGTCGGGCTGAAACATTCGGGCGCATGTACGAAGCCACCGGGAAAATCAAACTCATCAACGACACCCAATCCTTTCCTAGCGGATTTACGAAGCGGGAATTCGTCGTCACAACGGCGGTCGACAAGTACCCGCAGGACATCAAGTTCGACATGGTGAAAGACAAGTGCGCCATCCTGGACTCCTTCAAAGCTGGCGATGACGTGCAAGTGAACTTCGACATTCGCGGCAGGGAGTATAACGGAAAATACTTCGTGGACCTCTCCTGCTGGAAACTACAAGCCGCAGACGGCGGAGCCAAGCCATCGCAAGCTGGCCCAGCCGCCTCCAGCAACGAGCCAACCATGAGTGACCTCCGCGATGATGACGACTTCGACGACGTGCCGTTTTAACTGAGTCGCCGCTACTCATGATCGTTCGCATTTCAGCTCAAGGTTGTCCGGTCTGTGGACACCCTGCCATTGATGTCCTCGACAATTTTAAATGCGCGACGTTTGAGATTTGCCCGTGTTGCGGCGTTGAATCCGGTTACGAATTCGGCACTGAAGTGACATTAAAGCATCTCGAAAAGTTACGATACAGATGGTTTGTCGAGCAAGGAGGGCAATGGTGGTCCACGGCCATTCCCGCTCCTGCTGATTGGAATGCACGAATACAGATGGAGAAGCTAGGATTAGATTTTTCAGCCAAAAGTTAAGAATGCTTTCCATTCTCGTTTCTGAGCCTCGTCTAAAATAAAACACCCTCGTGGACGAGTCACAGGGCATGAAATAAAAGCCTACAATCACTCGCTCCGTTTCGTCACCGCTGTCCGTCTTTCACCGTATCTGGCGGATGTAGCAGCACTTGGTCGCCCACGTTGATGCCCGATAGGACTTCGGTGAAACGTCCATCACTGTGGCCCGTTTCGACGTTAGTCAGCTTGGCCATGCCATCGCGGAAGAGATAGGTTTTCCACGTATTTCCCTCGCGAAACAAAGCTCCGGCAGGAACCACTAACACATCGTCGCGATGCCAGATCGCCACACGGACCTCGACTCGGTAGCGGTCTCCAAGTGCCTTTGCGGCTACGGGCACTTCACCCAGATCACTCAGGACGATGACTCGCTGCTCCTCCACACCCAGCGCGGAAATTTTCGTAAAGGCGGCTGGCTCGATGCGACGCACCCGGCCTGTTAGCGGCGCGGAACCTCCCCATTGCTCGATTTCCACAGAGTCACCCGGCTGAATCGCCACAGCATCGCGGGAAAGAATTTCCGCTTCGATCTCGATGTCCGCAGGATCGCCCACTTCCAGAATTTCCACTCCGGGAGTGATGACCATTTCGCTCTCTTGCATCACTTTGAGCACACGACCTGAGACGGGAGATTTCACTTCGATCAAGTTTTCTGCGGTCACAGATTCTGGGCGTTCGAGAGCAGCGCGGGCTTGGGCTAGCTCGTAGTCGATGACTTGTAGGGAAAATTCCGCCGCTCGGACTTCGGCACCGCGCATGGATGATTCCATCACGGCCCGCTCCCGATCAGACTCAGATAACGTGCCCACGCGAGTCACCGAGCGCACCCGTTCCAGCTCGGCTGTTGCCATATTCGCAGCGGCGCGGATAGCCCCTAACGACTCTTCCGCCCGCTTGCGAGAAGCCTCATGCATCGACACCAGTGCCTCAGCCTGCGCCCGCGCCCGCGGATCGAGTAAAGGTGCAGCCGCAGGCTCGATGACGGTCAGCACCGTTTCGCCCGCTTTCACATCATCGCCGGGCTTCAACCGCACACGCTGCATTTTTCCCGCTGCAGGCGCGGCGACGACGTAGCGATTTCTAACACGAGTTTTACCCTCTTCCGAAATGCGGACTGTGAGCGAGCTGCGAGCCGCCACTCCAGTCTCGATGACGACAGGCTTTGGCCAAAGTCCCCAAGCAAGCAACCCCGCTAACAGCAGCACGCCAGTCCACGGAGCCGCGCGTTTGAGAAAATTTTTCCCCGACGGCCTGCGCTTCGTTTCCCATGGAGCGGTGGCGCTGCGAGTATCGGAATCAGAAATTACCATGGCTAAGTGCAGGCTTGATAGCCGAGCACGCAACCGGATTCAAGAAAGCAACGTGCTCATGGCGCATCCGGTACTAGCCGCAGTGCCGCAGGCTGGGGCGGTTGAATCGCGTTGATGGCGGCTTGGGCAGAAGCTGCGTTCGCGGAGCTGAAGGCATTCTGATTGATAACAATCTCGCGGTATTCATGCGTCGCGGAGTTTTTCACGAGATTCAGAACGACGACGCGCCGCCGATCATCACCCCAGTCGTAGAGGTCTCGGGAATTGATGAATCCACCACGGAAATATCCTAGCAGCGTGCGCGGTTTCGAGCGATTCGGCTTCGCGTCGAGTCCCCAATTTTTGAAGCCATTTTGCGGAGCGAACTGAGTGCTCAACCTGTCCCATTGCGGGGCTTCTTCCGTGGAGAGCAGAACGCTTTCGATTCGGATGCCGTGAGCATTCTTGCCGCGGAGTCCTTTGCGTGATGGCGAGTTGAAATAGTCGAGAACACCATCACCCACCGCACTCGCGTGGCTCTGGCAGATCGGACACCAAGGAGTCATCATCATTAAAACAAGGATTTTTCCCTCGTAGGCTTTGAGGTCAGCCCGCTTGAAGCCACTGCCTTCGCGAACGGAAAAAGTCACGTTTTTCGAAATCGAACCGACTGGAGGCGCGGCAGCTCCCGCAACAAGCGTGGAAACAAGCAGTATTGATAAAACGAGATTTTTCATGGTGGGGACGAGTTATTGTGTAGATACAGCAATGTTATAGAAGCATGTGGTCGCATTGATCGCAGGCATTGTGACGGTAACTTCGTCAGTGGCACCAAGATCTCGAATGCTAAATCCAAGACTAACATTAGGAATAGCCGTCCAGCTCACGAATTTTTCACTATACTGGTGAACCACGTTGATGCCAGTGAGATTCTTCGCTCTTTGGTAAATCAGTTTCGAACCAGCGGTATCAGATTTGATGGTGACAAGTGGCTTGGTATTACTTTGCAGCGGGTGAGTGCCATGGAAATGCTCTAGCAAATTCGGAACACTGTCGAAGTCTGGATCATCACTCGGCCCGGATTTCCCCAGAGGAAAAGCATAGCCCGACTGCCAGAGAGCAAATCCCGTCAATGGCGGGATGACAGAAATAGCCGCCGTGTTTGAATTGGTAGCTCCAGAGGCATTACTCACTCGAACCCAGTAATTCATATTCGCCGTCAATGAAAGAGTCGTGTAGCTAGCTGAAGTCGCACCATTGATCGGATTTCCGGTGGTTCCAGAGTTTCCGACATACCATTGATAAGTCGGCGATGTGCCGGATGCCGTAACTCTGAGAGTCACCGTTGCGCCGCTGTTGATCGTGGCGGATGCGGGATGACTGGTGATCGCAGGAGCAATGATGACAGGCGCGGTTTGGATCGCATTGATGGCAGATCTAGCAGCTTGGTTATTGTCCGAAGTGTATGAGTTTTGATTGAGGATGATTTCACGGAAAGCGTGGGAGGCCGAGTTTCTCACTAAATTTAAAACCACCACCCGTCGGCGATCATTTCCCCAGTCGTAGAGGTTAGAGCTTTCGATAAATTCTCCCCGGAAATAGCCGAGATTTTTGCGGGGATTATTTCTTTGGGCATTCGCATCAAGTCCCCAGTCTTCATAGCCATTCGTAGCGGCGAAGGACTCATTCACTTCGTCCCACCCTTCCGCTTCTTCGGTGGATAAGAGGATGCTGTGAATCGGGATGCCATTGGCATTTTTCCCCTGCAATGAGCCGCGCGAACTGGCGTGAAAATGGTCTAATATGCCACTGCCTACTGCCTGAGCGTTGCTCTGACAACCAGGACACCACGGAGTCATCATCATGATAACGAGGATTTTTCCCTCATAGTCTGAGAGATCTACATCCCGGAAATTATTACTCCCTCGGATGGCGAAAGCTCGGTTGTTGGACACGGAGCCGACAGGAAGCTGTGCCGCAGACGCGAGGGCGACCAGCGTGGCAAGCAGGGTGATGGCGAATAAAGTCTTCATCGCTGTTAGTGATAAATTTTAACGCTCTTCAGAATCGATATGAGGCGGCTAAACGAAAGGTCCACCACTCGCGATCACGGTAGAGATTGCCGAAAAATTCGTTGTCTTCGGAGAGATCATCGTAGTCGGTATTCAGAAGTCCGACGCTTGCTAGAAATGCGAATTCACCATTGTCCCACAGCAGGCTGGTGAAGACTTCGTCAGTGTCCACAGGTGGAGCGAGCGCATTGAACCCAGATGATTCGATCTCTCCATTATCGCTGTAAACGCGGTAACCCAGTCGGGCCGACCATTGCGGATAGAAGTTCCACTCGACCATCGCGCTGCCATAAATCGCGTCAAAAGAAGGAGCTTCAGAAGTCACACCGCCAGTTAGTCGGAATGCTACGGGGCCGGTGGCCGCGACCCAAGTATTCGCAAGGCCCAGGCGTGGATCGCGCTCCGAAGTCTGGCGGAAGGTGAAAGCGAGATCAGTCTTCAGCCATGGGTTGATGGCTTGCTCGACAAGTATGTTGCCAGAAAATGTATCCAGGGATTCTCTCCCAGGGGCAGGAACACCAGCAGCCGAGTCGAAACTCCAGCCGGGCGCGATCTCGTCTCGCCCGAAGCCGAGTGCGAACGTCGCCGAACCTGAACCGGGAAGATACTCCCACACCGTTTCTAAACTAACCGATTGGCCGTGAGGATCGGGGCCGTAGTAGGACGCGAAATCCCCGAAAAACTGCTTGTAAAACTCTGCGATCCAGATGGATCGGTAGTCGGCGAACCCATCGTAAGCGGCGACCGTGAGCGTATTGGACCACTGCGCGTTCCATTTCCGGCTCAGGCTGATGCTGAAGTTCTCAGAGTTTTCTGATAGATGCTGATCCGTGCCGAAAAGAATCGGTGAGTAGTCGATGTCATACAAACTCGATCCCACTCCGACTTCGAGCGTCCAAGGGCCTTCGGTCCCGGAATAGGAGAGTTGGTAAGATTGGATCAAGATGTCGCTGGTGGACAGGCTCTCTGCGGCAAACTCGACATCTTGCGCTCCGGTGAACCAGTAATCTGCGGCCTCAGCAAGAGGCGCGAGAACGACTAGCATCCATGTTAGTTTTTTCATCATGGCGGCTTATTGGCAAGATGAGCAACCTCCAGCGGCCACGTTTGAAGACGATCTACCGGTTTCGAGCTGGTTGACCAAGCCGCCCTCAAGCGCACGCGGCCCGGTGGCAGAGGCTTGAAAAATAGGGCGGCTAAGATTTCCCTGATTGGTAATGCCGACTGGCTGACATGCGGTGATAAAACCAAGAATCGGGACGAGATAGAACATTTTCATGCATCTCAGATGCACGGCCCAGAGATCTTATTCCCAATTCAGGAAATTATTTTTTGTCCCGAGCTTTGGCGGCTATTTTCGGCCTTCGTCGTGATCAAAATAATCCACCATCGTTTGGATATCGTCGCGATTTTCGAGGCCGCTTTCCTGTTTTCTGCGAACGAGAATCTCGCTCACACCATCATTCCAGCCGACTTTCCTCAAATACTGGTTCCAGATAAAAAGATCGTTTTCGGTGAGACTTCGTCCGTTTGCAAAGCACCACCTCAGCACTTCATCATCCGTGCCGCCTTCCAGCACGCGATTTACCAGCGCAACGTAGTCCACTTGTAAAAATCCAGCGCATCGACCATCGAGTCCGGTCCCGAGGTTATCACAAAAATCCTCTCGCAAGTTGCCAGCCGCGTTGAGGCGGATTTTGTCCAACATCCTCGCGAAATAAATCATCCCGAGAGTTTCCTGATAGGCGGAGAGTGGTGCAGACTTCATTTTGTGGGAGAGAAAATATCGGGCACCTCAGCGGGATGCAAGCCCGCGAACTCTGATGGCATCCTCATTGAGCCAGTGATTTTATTTCGGATCACTTAATTTTCGGCCTAGTCAGCAGAGTGATTCGATGCCATCCATGAAGCCGACAAATCGAAAAAACTTCTATACGATCATGAAATCAAATTTGCTGAAACTCCTCTTCGCCGCCGGGCTATTTTTACTTCCAGCGATGTCGCTGCAAGCTGGACTGAACGCAACCTTGCGGGTGGATATCAACTGCTACTTTCAAGCCAAGACTTCTTCATCCGGTGCTTTGGAATCCGGCAAGGTCGGGATTGTCCGGCTCAACTCGAAGCAACTCCTCACGCTAATCAGCAAGGAAAAGGGCATCAAGTTCGCTAACGGAACCTTGCTGATGGTTTCAGATGAAGGCGTGGTATTCGTTGCGGATGCTCAGGGAAACGTGCTCATGGACGTCAGCGACCTCGTGCAGGTGAAACTGGAAAAAGCGGAAGAGCTACTCAGCGGCAAGGTGAACCTAACGAACGGCAAGGAAGACAGCCGAACTTATTTCCCGCTCACTCTCACCTTTAATCTCGCCACTCTCAAAGGCACTTTGCGCGGCATTGGCACCGAAGATCGACTCACCACTGCTCCAAACAAAGACGGGATTCAGATTATCCGTGGCAGCACGGATAGCGCGGTCAGTGGCAAAGGAATCATCAACGGCGGTCTTGGCTATTTTGAAGGCAGGATCAACCTGAAAGGCAGAAACGCCTCGATCCGCTAGGAAGTCGGATATGAAAAAGTTGCGGGGCCGACTTTCACTGCTTGTAGGCGGCGCAGTCGTGGTTTCTATCGCCGCAGTTTTAGTCTATCAGCGACTCAGTCCCGTCGCACAATCAAAGAGCGAAGCCGGAAAATCTTCGATCAAACTTCCAGAAACTCGGCCCATGAAGCCATCCCGTAGGCTTCTTGAAATTCCCGTTCCGCTCGTGTCGCCGCGCCCCATCGGCTCGCCTGACAAACAAAACTGGATCGAGAAACGAGTCGCGGAGCTGGATCGGCTCGCATGGTCAGATGATCCAGAATCACTCGGGAAAATCCTCGCGGAACTTCGCAACTCGGAGCCAGAAATTCGCGCTGCTGCCCTAGCTGCCACGAGTGATTTCGGCAGTCGCGATGCCATTCCACACTTGGACGACCTCTCTCGCGACAGCAAAGATCCACTGGAACAGAAAGCTCTCGACGACTTGATCGACCACCTCAGACTCCCCACTTTTTTGGAGCAGGGCCCGAGAGAAGATCCAGAGTGACTCGACTCAGATCAAGCCAACGCGGGTTCCGCAAGTCCGGCGCGGACAAGCAGCGGCTCTTGATCGGGATCGCGGCCCATGAAGCGGCGATAGAGTTCGTCTGCCGGAGCGGAGTTGCCTTTGCTCAAGATGTGCTCGCGGAAAGCAGCACCCGTGTCGGCGTTGAGCACGCCTTCTCTCTGGAATCGGGTAAAAGCATCCGCGTCTAACACCTCGGCCCATTTGTAGGAGTAATAACCCGCCGCGTAGCCCGTCGGGCTGCTAAAGAGGTGATTAAAACGCCGCATCATCGAGGGCGACTGGGTGTTGAGCGGTGCCAGATAGTCAACGAGCACCTCACGATCCACGGCGTCCAGATCCTTGCCCATAAAGTCTGATAGACGCGTGTGGAGTTCGAGATCGAGCTTGGCAAACGCGAGCTGGCGCATGAACGCGGACGCGCTGAGGTAGTTCTTTGCCGCGATCATTTTCACGAATAAATCCTCCGGGATCGGCTCGTCGGTTTCAAAATGACGGGCGAAAAGATCGAGTGATTCACGGTCCCAGCAGAAATTTTCCATGATCTGTGAGGGCAATTCTACAAAGTCCCATGGAACGTTGGTGCCGGATAAAGATTTCACCGCGACCTCACTCAGCAAGCCGTGAAGCAAATGACCAAACTCATGGAAAATCGTCTCTACTTCGCTATGCGTTAGAAGCGCAGCCTTACCGTCCACGGGTGGACTCATGTTCCCAATGATAAGCCCGAGGTGCGGTTCCCCGAGTGCGCCCGTGTGCAGGGAATTCATCCACGCGCCACCACGCTTCGATTCGCGCGGGTGCCAGTCTGCGTAGAACGAGCCGAGGTGCGCTTCCGTTTTCGAGTCGTGGATTTCGTAAAATTTGCACTCAGGGTGCCAGACTTCGACGGGAAGTTGAGAGTCAGATGAAGAGTCGATGAAAGCTGTTTCTAGCTCGCGAATGGTGATTCCGAAAAGACGCGAGGCGATTTCAAACCTGCCTGCCATGACACCGTGGACCGGGAAATACGGGCGCAGCGCTTCTTCATCGAAGTCGTAGTTTTCCTGACGTTGTTTCTCTGCCCAGTAGGCGACTTCCCATGGCTCCAATGCGCTAACAGGCTGGCCTGACTTCGCGGCTTTGTAGTGGGCGAGTTGCTTGTGCTCCGCGAGGAATGCCGGGCGGATACGGGCGTGAAGGTTGTTGATGAAGCCGAGCGCGGAGTCACCGTTTTTCGCCATGCGCCGCAGGAGTGTTAGGTCGGCAAAATGAGAGTGTCCAAGGATCTTGGCCTTCTCCTCACGCAGCCCGAGGATGCGCCAGACAAGTGCGGTGTTGTCATACTCGCCATAGCCGCCGACTCTGGATGAAGCCTCCCACACTTGCTTACGGATCGCGTCGTCGTGCAAGTGCTGCATGACGGGAAACATGGAAGGAAACTGGAGATTGAACCGCCATGCGTTCTCAAGCCCTTTGGCGCGGGCGTTTGCGGCGGCACCTGCTTTGGCAGAATCCGGCAAACCTGCGAGCTGCGCTTCGTCCGTGATGACGAGTTCCCATGCGTTGGTGGAGTCGAGGACGTGCTCGGAGTATTCTTTGGTGAGTTTTGATAGATCAGCCTCGATGGCGGCGATGCGCTGCTTTTGATCCGCAGGTAGGTCAGCACCGGAATTACGGAAATCCGCCAGAGTTTCCTCCACAAAACGTTGTTGCACCGGAGTGAGCGTGGCGATTTCCGAACTCTCGCCCACCGCTTTAACGATGGCCCACAGACGATCATTCAGCGCGAGTGACGAGTAGAAATCTGTCACGTCGGGCAGCATTTTCCCGAGTGCTTCCCGTTGAGCTGGATTATCGCTAACAGAATCGAGATGGTTCAAGCGACCCCAGCCGTCATTGAGTGACTCGCTGGCTTTTTCAAACGCGAGAAACGTGGATTCAAATGTCGCGCTGCTGGGATCTTGCGAGCAAATTGCCTCGATATTCGCCTTCGCAATTTCTAAAGCATGGCGGATGTCTGGCTCGACTGCATCGGGAACAAGCGTGGACCAGCGAACGTGAAAATCAGGAGCAAGAAAGGGGTGCATCATGTTATTGTTAGGAATTTCTTTAAATACGCTGGGCCGAATCAAACCCACCGTCAAGAGCCGCCCAGCTCGCAGAGCCGCTTCCGTCGGACTGCTAGGAGTTGATGACTGATCCAGCAGCTCCTCCCGAACCACGCCTCCAGCTCCGCCACTTGCTGACAAGGAATGCTGCAGAGGAATTCGTCCGCCAGCAATCGGATTGCCACGGATGAACAGTTCCGCTACTCCTCGCCAGCGAACTAACATGATTATTTCCTCCGAAGCTGACGCCCGCATCAATATCGACCAGCTTCTTCGTGAAGCCGGTTGGGATCCGGCAGATAAACAGCAGGTTCGTACGGAGTTTCCAATTTCCGTAACCCCAATGGTCGGAGAACCCGGAACCGCCACCACTTCGACACTGGTTGACGGTCCTTTGTCACCTCCAAAAAAGGCGGACTACGTGCTTCATGCGTCGGATGGGAAACCACTCGCGGTCATAGAGGCCAAGAAAAACGCCATCGATCCCTATCGCGCAAAAAACCAGGCGCTGCCCTATGCCGAGTCGATGTCCGCGCCGTTCATCTTTCTCTCAAACGGCGACGCCATTTATTTCTGGGACTACCTCGAAGCGGATGCCCGCCCGGTGGCCTCGTTCTTTTCGCAACGCGACTTGGAGCGGCTCCTCAACCAGCGGAAAAACCGTCTCGATCTTGCCATGCTGCCCATCGTCGAGGACTACATTCGCGCCGGAGAAATCCGTTTCCTGCGTCCTTATCAGACGGACTGCATGAGGGCGCTGGATTCCGCCGTGCTACTTGGAAAACGCCGGTTCCTCATCGAGTTGCCCACCGGCACCGGAAAAACCGACCTCACCGTCCTCTATATCAAGCGGCTGCTCGAAGCCGGACACGCCGAGCGCATCCTCGTCCTCGTGGATCGCGAATCACTTGCCAAACAGGCATTGGAAACCATCCAGGATCTTCTCCCCGGCTACTCCAGCTATTGGTTGAAAGCCGGCACGGCTCCGCAGCACAAACAAATCACCGTCTGCCTGCTCCAGACGATGATGAGCCGCTATCATTCCTTCACCGCAGGTTATTTCGATGTGGTGGTGACCGATGAAGCCCACCGCTCGATCTACGGGGCTTGGCGTCCCGCGCTAGAGCATTTCGATGCCTTCCACATCGGGCTTACCGCCACCCCGGCCCAATACATCGAGCGGAACACCTACCAGTTCTACCACTGCGAGAACCAGCGACCGGATTTTTCCTATCCGATTGAGGATGCCTTCGAGAACCAATACCTCGTCCGCTACAAATTCGCGGAAGGCATCACCGAGCTGCTGGCTGAGAGTTTCGAGGAAAACGGCGAGGAATACAACCCGACCGAATTCGAACGCCGCTGGACCAATCCGGCCACCAACGAGTTGATGATGCACGAGTTCGACCGGCTAGCTCACGAGAATTTCAAAACCCTCGCTCCCGGTCTCACCGACAAGGACGGACCCGGCAAGGCCATCGTCTTCGCCATCACGAAAAACCACGCCACCCGTCTCGCCAGAATCCTCAACGACCTCCATCCGGAAGCCAAAGGCCAGTATGCGGAAATCATCACTTCCGATGTGGCCGACGCCGAGGGCCTGATCCGCAAGTTCAAGCGCGAATCTTATCCCCGCGTCGCCGTCTCCGTCGGCATGTTGGATACCGGCTTCGACTGCCGCGAGGTTCTCCACCTCGTGATGTGCCGCCGCGTGCGCTCGCCCATTCTCTATCAGCAAATGCGCGGACGCGGCACCCGCACCGCTCCCCACATCAAGAAGAAGGGCTTCGTCATCTACGACTTTTTCAAGAACCACGATTACTTCGGCGATACCGACGACCATCCGTTCACCGGCTCTGGCATCGGTAGTGGCGGCGGCACACCTCCCGGCCCCGGTGGCGGCGAGCTGATCGAACTCGACCGCGACGACCGCTGGCGCGAGCGGGTCACCTACGTCGAAGTTGGCCCGGAGGACATCCGCATCGAAAAAGCGGAATATCGTTCGCGCTGGGAACAAACCATCACCGCCGCCCAAACTTCCGATCCCATCATCGCGAAAATCAAAGCAGGCGAAGACCTCACCGACGAGGAACAGGATTCGCTCTCCCGCCGCCTCAACGAAAACGTCAACTACTTCAACGAGGAAAACCTCCGCCACGCCTACAAGACGCCCGTCGGGACCATCATCGACTTCATCCGCGCCGCCCTCGGGCTGATCGTGGTGAAATCCCGCGAGGAGCAGATCGACGACAACTTCCGCGCCTGGCTTGTTTCCCACCAATTCACGCCAGAGCAGGCGTTTTTCCTCTCCCTGCTCAAGTCCCGTGGCCTCGCCAACGGCCACATCGAGCTTTCCGAACTTTTCGAGCCGCCGCTCATCCACTCGAATGCCCCGGAAAAGGCCCAGCAACTCTTCGGCCCCGACATCAAGGAAATCGTTGCCGAACTGAACTCCCAAGTTTTCGACACTCCCGCCTCCGCCTGAGTTCATGCCGCTACCGATTGATGACCCGCCGGAAAACTTGAGGTCGCAAAATGCGACCTCAAACCAAACCCCGCATTCTTTGATATCGCAATTTGCGATATCAAACCGCCACCAGCTCCCATGACCCATGCCCGCGAAAAAGAAAGCCCCCGCCAAGACCAGCAACGCCATTTCCAACGGCCTGCTCATTCCGGAGAAAATCGCCCCTCTTGTCCACGTCCTGCGGCACGAAAAGGTCATATTGGACGCCGATTTGGCCGAACTCTACGGGGTGCCGACGGGGCGCTTGAACGAAGCCGTGCAACGAAACATCGACCGATTCCCTGCCGATTTCATGTTCCAACTCACTGAAAATGAGATGGAAATTTTGAAATGCCAATCTGGCATAGCAAAGAATGCGGACACATCTTTGAGATTCCAATCTGGAAGATCAAAAGGCCGCGGCGGTCGCCGCACCCTCCCCTACGTCTTCACCGAACAAGGCGTCGCCATGCTTTCCAGCGTGCTGCATTCGCCCCGCGCCGTGGAGGTGAACATCGCCATCATGCGGACCTTCGTCCAACTCCGCCGCCTGATGGACTCAAACGCCCTGCTCGCGGAAAAAATCGAAGCCCTCGAAGCCAAATACGCCGAGCACGACCAGCACTTCCAACTTGTTTTCGACGCCATCAAGCGCCTCATCTCCGCGGACACCGACGCCGCCGCTCCGCCCAAACGCGAAATCGGCTTCCACACCTCCTGATTTCCGCAAGTCTTCCCTCTCCCATGAATTCCGACATCCGCCAGAAGCTCGACACCATCACCAACGTGATGTGGTCCGGCGGCCTTGCCAATCCCATCACCTACGTCGAGCAACTCTCCTACCTGCTCTATCTGAAACTCCTCGACGAGGCGGAAAACCAGCACTCCCAGGCCGAACTCCTCGGCATCACGCTGGACCGCCCCACGCTTTTCCCCGCCCAGGCCAAGCGCTACCGCTGGTCCGAGTGGCGCTTCAAGTCCGGCCGCGACCTGCTGGATTTTGTTAGCGACGAAGTTTTCCCCTACATGTCCTCGCTCGTTCGTGAGGCCCCGTCCGTCGCCACCTTCTTCGCCGATGCCCGGTTCCAATTCGAAGATCCGCATGTCTTCAAGGAAGTCGTCGATATTCTGGACACCTTCCAGTTCGCCAAACTCGGCCCGGACGTGAAGGGCGACATCTTCGAATACCAGCTCCTCAAGCTCCAGAAGCAGGCCAAGTCCGATCTCGGCCAATACCGCACGCCGCGCCAGCTCCGCCAGTTCATGGTGCAGATGGTCGATCCCGACATCGGCGATGCCATTTATGACCCGGCCTGCGGCACCGGTGGATTCCTGGTCGAGGCGCTCGACCACATCCTCGCCAAATACTCCGGCGAGACACGGATGATCCCCATCTACGGCGAAGGCTGGGACGAGGACAACGGCTTCAAATCCGTCGAAGCGGCGAAAGAGAAATTCCCCAACCTGCAAATCTATCCGCGCGGTGTCGGCGACAAGCTGGCCAAGGACGATTGGAGAAAACTCGAAGCCTCCCTCTACGGCAATGACGTCTCCGGCCAGATGATCCGCGTGGCCTTGATGAACCTCGTGCTCCACGGTGTTCCCAAAGCCCGCCTCCGCCGGGCCAACGCCCTATCCGAAACCGGTGGCCTCACCGAGGACGACAAGAACCGCCGTTACAAGGTCATTCTCGCCAATCCACCCTTCGCCGGACTGCTGCCGAAAGACTCGATCCGTTCCGACCTGCCGACGAACTCGAAAAAGAGCGAACTGCTCTTCCTCGCCATCATGATGGATTCGCTCGCTCCCGGTGGCCGCTGTGCCGTCGTCGTTCCCGAGGGGCTGATCTTCGGCTCCACCGAAGCCCACGTCGATCTTCGGAAAAAACTCGTCGAGGAATTTAATCTTCACGCCGTCATCTCCCTCCCCGCCGGAGTCTTCAAGCCCTACGCCGGAGTCAAAACCTCCGTCCTCGTCTTCTCGAAGCTTCAAGGAGAGGCGATCTCCGAATCGCCTTCTTCATCCAACCGCCGCGTCTGGTTCTACGAAATCAAAAACGACGGCTACGATCCCGACAAGGTCTCCGGCGGCGGGCGTGTGGAAACTCCCAACGAGAACGACATCCCGAAGATGCTCGTCGCGTGGAAGGCCTACAAAGCCAGCGGCTTCAAAACACCACCCGGCCCCGAAGCCAACACCCTGCTAGATGCTGAAGCGGCTGAACCCGCCTGTTGGTGGGCCACCCCGGAGCGCATCGCGGAATCCGCCTACAATCTATCCGCCGCTTCCTACAAACCGACCTCGCCGACCCGTGCGATCGCCGAAGACCCGCTCGCCCTCGTCGATGAACTCCTGATTTTAGAAACCTCCATCACCACCGGCCTGCAAAGCCTCCGCGAACAACTCACCCATTAAGGAGCGCGGACACTCCTGTCCGCGAAGCCGATGAAAAGTGAAAGACCCGCCGCAACGACCTCACTTTCTCATCCCATCGGCAGGTGGACAGGAATGTCCACCCTCCTTATTTCCACCTCACCGTAAGAACAGTCTCTTCCACTTGAAATCCACCACATCCATCCCCTGGCAAAGCGAACTGATCGAGTCCGTTGTGACGGATCGCACGGGAGGTCAGGTGAAAATTCCTCGTTCGGAATATGAAATAACCGGCGCATTCCCGGTCATCGACCAAGGCAAGGAATACTCCGCTGGTTTCACAACCGATGAATCGAAGTTGTATCGCGGGCAAATTCCGTTAGTCCTGTTTGGAGATCACACAAGGGAAATTAAATTTGTGAATCAACCGTTCGCCCTTGGCGCGGATGGAGTGAAAGCACTTGAGCCCAAACCATTCCTCACCGCAAAATTCCTCTATTATTACCTCCTGAAAAGTCCGGTTGAAGCACGAGGTTACAGTCGGCATTTTAAATATCTCAAAGAAAAGCGCGTCCCTCTCCCGCCTCTTCCCGAGCAACACCGCATCGTCGAGATCCTCGACCAAGCCGACACTCTCCGACAACAACGCCGCGAAGCAGACCAGCTCTCACAGAAAATGCTCTCCGCGATTTTCAATGAAATATTTGGAGATCCTAACAGCAATGAAAGAAAATGGCCAATACTCCCCTTGGATGAAGCATTCGATGATGTCTCTCGATTGGGGAACAAAATCCCACGTTCGCATTATCTCGTTTCTGGAGAGATCCCAGTGGTCGACCAGGGGCAGGACGAGATCGCCGGTTATTGGAACGAGGTTGGCGACGCTTACCACGGTCAACTTCCTGTGATCCTATTTGGTGATCACACGCGAATTTTCAAACTGCTTGATTATCCTTTCTGCATCGGTGCAGACGGAGTTCGTCTTCTGAGACCGAAAACCATGGATTGTCACTTCGCCTTCGGCTTACTCACTCTTTTGGATGTCCCGAGTCGAGGATACAGCCGCCACTTCAAGGAGCTGAGATCCCTAGCATACATCGATCCCCCGCCAGATCAGCAAGAGCGCTTCAGTAAAGCACTCGCTGAAGCACGCAAGTTGTCCGCCAAAGCCAACACCTCCGCCGCCACCCTCGAAACCCTCTTCCAAACACTCCTCCACCGCGCCTTCGACGGCAGCCTGACCGCCAAGTGGCGCGAGGGTCATGCGAAGGAAGTGTTGCAGGAGATGGAGCGCACCGCCCGCTGAATCAACATCCGTCATGACGCCTCTTTCCTTCTCCGTCGCGAACTTCAAATCCTTTGGCAGCAGGCCAAACGAGATTCCGCTGCGCCCGATCACCCTCGTCTTCGGCCCTAACAGCGCTGGCAAGTCTTCGCTGCTGCAAGCGTTGATGTATCTGGAGGACATCCTGGAAAACGGGGAGTTGGATGTCATCGCCCCTCGTGCCGGGCGCGGCAAGGTGGACCTCGGCGGATTCAAACAGATCCTGCACCGCCGCAGCGGCCTGCAACACCTCGTGCTCGGCCTGACCTATCCGCCGGACATCATCCCCATGCCGGATCGCAACTGGTGGCCGATGGAACGCGGCTTCTCCATCAACCTCACGCTCGGCCCGCTCTCCCATGGCGGCGACCTGGGCACCAAAGGCGTTTCACTTGAGATCGACGGACAGGAACTCCTCAGAGCAAGCCGGGTCGAAGAAGGACCGATGAAAATTGATCTCTTCGACTTTGCCCACCCGGTCATGTCCAATCTGCTGGCCACCCTTGGCGCTGGCCGGATGTCGGATTCGGATGATGACGAACTCGGAGTGGATTGGGACGAACTTCACCTCGAAGACATCGTGGAATATTTCAACTTCACCGTCCTTCGGGGCGCGTTTGAACTGACGACAGATGATCTCCTTCCCCGGGCCCTCAATTCGAAGTTCATTCCGGACGTTACTGAAACACCGGATAAGGACTCACATATTCGGATGACCCTGTTTGTGGAAGCATGGCAAAGCCACATCGAACTGTTTTTGCAAGATACGCTGCCGGGAGCTTTCAAATCCCTGTTCTCCGCTTTCAAGGGATACTCCCGTTCCTCCCTGTCATCGATCCGGCACGTCCCGCCGCTTCGCGATCTACCGCCGCGCGTGTTTGATCTGAATCAACACCCGGACCCCTTATGGCGGCGAATCGCGAACCAGCCGGAACTGCGCGCCAGAATCAACGGCTGGCTCGGAGCCGGCTTCATGAAGACGCGCTATGAACTTCAGGTTAGGGAGTATGCGCCCATTGATGAGATCACCTCACGGGTGCCGGAAGCCCTGGATTCGCAGATGATGCGCGTGTTTCAGAAACCGGGATTCGGGAGCGGAATCGATGAAATTCTCGGAGGACTTTATTCCGCTTATGAAGCGGCAAATAAAAGAGACTATGTGCATGCCCATCCTGACTTGCTGGAAGAACTGGTCAGGAACCAACTTGCGCACGATGAGCAATGGGCTCGTGACGATCAAAACAACACTTCTCCCGACAGGGACTATCTTTTACTCAGCCCGAAGCAGAAGCTGGAGGAAGCGAAGAACGGAATCGAAAGCATTCTGACCGATGAACCCGACCTCTTCGACGAAATCTGGGAACACTATCAGACGAATAGTCCGGAATTGAGGGGATTTCTTTCTGAAAGTTGGGATCCGCACGAAACCGCAAAGGAGTTCAATCACTCCATTATCCCCGACTCGCTGGAACGCCGAAAGGAGATCGCTCTAACGGAGCTCCCGGCGAACATCAAGGTCTCGCTCCAGGACGTGGGAGTGGGCATCAGTCAGGTTCTCCCCGTTCTCATGAACGCATTCGGCGAGCAAGGGAGTTTAATCGCCATCGAGCAGCCCGAGATCCACATCCACCCGGCGCTCCAGGCTGAACTCGGCGATGTCTTTATCGAGTCGGCAATCGGTGCCAGCAAGAACACGTTTCTGCTAGAAACCCACAGCGAGCATCTGATCCTGCGGATACTTCGACGAGTCAGGGAATCATCGGCGGGAGATTTTTCCGAATGGCCGAATGCCTTGCGGCTAGCATGTCCGAACGGTATCCGTCCATCCGATGTTGCGGTTCTTTACGTCCAGCCAGGTGACGAAGGCGCGGAGGTCATCGAGCTGCCATTGACCCCTGATGGTGATTTCACCTGCCCATGGCCGTCGGGCTTTTTCACCGAGCGCGCCAAAGAACTCTACTGATTACCGACATGATCGCGGATTGCGCAGTTGACCCCGAAGTCATGGCCCGCTGGGAGTATTTCCAAATGCTTCACGCTGACTTTGGCGTCGGCCAAGGTCGGCTGTTATGCGAGTTCCCCACCAAATGGAGGAAATTGGTTCTTGAGCAGGCTATCGAATTGGAGGCAAGCGGTGTCAACACCGCCCGCCAGGCGGCGATGCTGGTCGATCAATTCCAACATGGAACATTCCGCCGCGGGTTGGTGGCATCTGGTAGGGAATATCCGGCAGGATCACGGTGGAGTGATGCAGCACGTACCACCCGGCCCGCTTTTGATTTGATCATCCACTCAGACGCGCCCACCAGCGCCAGTGAGCTACGTGTCGGTGAGATTCTGCGCCTCAATCCTCCCTTCGCCAGGCCACGGCAAGCGGAGGTGCGGCGTCAGGCGACCGATCTTGTTGCCTGCGGTTGGTCCTGCTTCCGACGGGCGAAAGAGATTGCCGTCATCGATCCCTATTTTCGTCCTCGCGAGGGCAAATTCGGTCGGGTGTTGGGACATTTTTTGGCACGCTTGGAGCGCGAATGCTCGCCGCTGAAACGCCTTGAGGTGCATACAAAGCTACCTGATTACTATGACCCTTTGATCCAACGGGGGAACTGGACCAATTGGGCAAACGAGCACCTGCCAAGCGGATGGAAACTGCGGGTTGTTCATTGGAATGAATTGGAAACCGGCGGCACACTCCATGCCCGCTACATTCTCACCGACTACGGCGGTCTGGATTACAACTGGGGCATCGACGAAGATCCCGGCGAGCAGACCCAAGTTTCCCTTCTCGATGACTCATTTTGGGAACGGCTTTACCGCCGCTTTGTGTGGCCGGTCGAATCCACACCCCAGGCATTTCGTGATTTCCCGGATCGGATAATCGAGATAACAGGATAACCCAACCCATGAGCGACGCCATCTTCCTCCCCGACGACTTCACCGATTCCCCTGGATTCGAGGCTTAATGGCGAACGTCGCGGTTCCAAACCATCGAACCAATCCGTCCCACAAGGTTGACATTTTGTGGGACGATGCTACCAAGTCCACATGGCTGAAGGAGTGAACGTCAGATTCGCGGGTGAACTCCAGAGGTTCATCCAGTCCAAAACGGAAAAGTCCGGGCTTTATGGATCGGCAAGCGAATACATCCGCGACTTGGTCCGGCGGGATTATGAGGCGGAGGAGAAACGGAGATGGGCCTGGCTGCGTCAGGAGCTGAAACCGGGGGCCGATGCCGGTGATTCCGAGTTTCTCGAACTCGATGCCGATACGCTGCTCAAGGAAGCCAGATTGCTGAAAGCTACCGATGGGAACTAGGATTCTATCGGCAGCCAAGGTCAGGATCATCGGGATCTGGAACTACACGGAAGCGACTTGGGATGAGCAACAGGCGGACAAATACGTTCGCGACCTCGTCGATGTGATGCAGCGGCTTGGCTCGAAACGCGGTGGTTGGAAACCCGTTCCGGATCCGACACTAAAGGGCGTTTTCTTCGTCAAGCACGCTTCCCATTTCATCTTTTTCAAGGAGCTGGCCGTGGGCGATATCGGCGTGATCACCGTCCTGCATGAGAGCATGGACATCCCGTCCCGCCTGCGGGAGGACACCGGGGAATGAAGTGAACGATCCCACCTGTCACGGATGCGGCGTGATGGCGAGGATAGTGATCTGGTTCCTGCCTGGACCGTAGATCCAGAAAATCCGCCATGCGGCGGGTGTCTTGCTTTCCGCGTAGGCTTCGAAGACTTCCTCTCCGTTCGGACCTTTGATGGAGACGAACTTGTGGGTGTTGAGGCCGGGATGGCGGGGATTGGTTTCGAGCATTCCCAAGGCATTTCTCACGGCCTTGAGTCGATTTGCTAATCCGTCGTCGGATTCAAGGGCATCCAGTTGGCTCGATGCCCGCTCGGTGAAGAGAAGTTCGAAAGGCACGCTCAGTCCGTTTCCCCGTTGGTAAATTTGGCGAAACTTCCGCAGGAGACGGTCCGGCCTTCCGCGGTCTGAGCGAGACCGTCATGCAAGGCACTCAGGGCCTCCTTGTTTTCGAAAAGCCACTTTTCACGGGCAGGAATCTCCGCGAAAGGTTCCAGAATGATCCGTCCGCTGGAATCCACGCTTGCCTGGAAGCTGCTGACTCCGCGAGCAAGAGATCCGAGAGTGATGCGGCCTTTGGCATCCGGGCGGATGGTGAGAACTTTTGCCATAAGTGGAGATTAGCCAAAGTGGGATATGATTCAAGTGGGTAGTTGCCGTAATTCCACACAGAGCAAGATTACGATTGGAAGAGAACTGACCAGATGTCTCCTCTCAGTTTTCCTCATCCGGCTCCTCTTTTTCAACCACTTCCTCTTCCGGCGGTGAGGGCGGCGGAGTAAAATTCGCCAGCGGTCTCACCAGATTCGTCGGCAGGGGGAAGACGCGGTCGTAGATGCCGGGGGAAATTTCGTGGGACTGGGCATAGGCGTCGCGGATCATTTCCATCTTAGCGTCGAGGTTGTCGATGTAATGGAGAGCGAAGGCCTCGGGCGTGCGCGGAAGGACGGGCGAGCCGAATTCGTATTGGCCATGGTGGCTGCCGATGAGGTGGAGCAGGTGCAGGCGCGTCATCTCGGTGGTGGGCTTGAGGGATTTCCACTCGTCGGTTTCCACGGTTTCTAGCAGATCGTTCCAGAGCTTGTTCACCAGCTCGATGCCGAGTGGGATGTGGCCTAACATTTCACCGTGGATGCTATGGATCTGGGCAAAGCCGTCTTCGGGGTAGGAGTTTTCCCAGAGTTTTCCGCAGTCGTGAAAAAGGACGCCTGCGAGGATGAGGTCGCGATTGAGTTCGGGATAAACCGGGCACAGTGCCTCTGCGGAGCGCATCATCTGGGCGACGTGTTCAACGAGGCCGCCGCGGCGGGCGTGGTGGTTTTTCTTCGCAGCAGCCGTGCGGCGGAAGCGGTCGCCCAAGCTCGTGAGGAAATGAGCGCACAGGCCGTGGAGTCGCGGGTCCGCTAGGGAGTCGCAGAGTCGGCGGATTTCCGCGAAGTCGCGATCTTGCTTTTCACGAGTCTCGGGATCACCTGCGAGGAAATCGGCGATGGCGTTGTCGTCGAGATGGAACCATGCGAGGTGGTTCGGATTCACGCCGTATTGGTTTTGCGTCCACTCGCCCTCCAACCGGACGACGCTGTTTTCCGCTAGATTTTCGGCGGCGGAATACATCGGCGAGTCTGACCAGATTTTCAGAGAAAAATTTCCCGTAGCATCAGCGAAGACCATTTCAAAATAAGGCTTTCCGCCCTTGGTCGTGCGTGTGGCTCGCGACTGGAGCTGGGCGTGGATAGCAGCGTGGATGGGGATTTCTCCGGCTTGTTCTTTGACGGCGGCAATGGTCAGTGGGCTCACGGGCGGAAAGAGTTGAGAGTTGATGGAAAGTCAGAGGTTGATCGTTCCGACTCTTCCTATCAACCATCAACTCACTCATGCCGAAGGGCCTCGATGGGATCGAGACTTGCAGCGCGGCGGGCGGGCATGAAGCCGAAGAGGATGCCGATAGCGGCGGAAAAAATGAAGGCGACGATGTTGATCTTAGGATCGAAAAGGAAGGGCGCACCGACGACCTTGGCGAGTGAAACACAAAGCCCGTAGGCGAGCAAGATGCCAGCCACGCCGCCGACACAGGATAGCGTGACCGCCTCCACGAGAAACTGAAGCAGCACCTCCCGCGCCCGTGCGCCGATGGCGAGACGGATGCCGATTTCCCGCGTCCGTTCGGTCACGGAGACGAGCATGATATTCATGATGCCGATGCCGCCGACTAGCAGACTCACGCCAGCCACTGCGCCTAACAAAGAAGTCATAACTTGGGTGCTGGAGCTGATGACGTTAGCGAGTTGCTGGGAGTCGAAGACATTGAAATTGTCCTCCTCGTTGGCGCCGATGTTGCGGCGTTCACGCATCAACGAACTGACGTCTGCCACGATGTTCGCACCGGGGTAGTTTTCTTTCCCGGAGATCATCACTTGGCTGATGTTATTGCCGTTTCCTCGGCCATTGAGACGGCGAAGGACAGTGGTGTAGGGCGTGATGATGTTGTCGTCTAAATCATCCGCAAGACCCCCTTGGCCCTTGGGGGCTGTTAAACCGACGACTTCTAGCGATATGGATTTTAGGCGAATTTTGTGGCCGACAGGGTCCACGTCTGGGCCAAAAAGTTCTTTACGGATCGTCTCACCGATGACGCAGACCGGGGCCGCTTCGTCCACCTCCGCATCGGTGAAAATTCGTCCACTCGCGATCTCCCAGTTCGCGATTACGAAATAGTTAGAAGTCGTTCCTTGCACGTCAGAGTTCCGATCATTTTCCTGATAGACCGCTTTCCCGTCGGTTTGGACCAGTGGCGCGAGCGCGGCGATGCCGGGCACTTGGTCGCGGATGGCGTTGATGTCTTTCAGGTTAAATTGCGGCGAACCCCAACTGCCCCAGCCTTGGCCGGGACGAAGGATAAGGAGGTTGCTGCCCATTTTAGAAATCTGCTCTTTCACCGCCTCAGTGGCACCGCGCCCGAGCGTGACCATGGTAATCACCGCTGCCACGCCGATGACGATGCCGACGACGGTCAGAAACGACCGTGTTAGGTTTCGCCGGATTTCACGCAGCGCGATGAGTAATGCGTTGAAGATCATATTCGGGAGACGCAAGACACGGAACAGGAAGATGGGAATGGGATGTGTTTCATTGGGTGCCTGCGGCAGCGGTGTCAGATGAAATGAGTCCGTCACGGACGTGGATGATCCGCTGGGCGTAGGCGGCGACCTCGTCCTCGTGAGTCACCATGATGACGGAGATGCCGAGTTTTGAGTTGAGACCGCAGAGTAATTCCATGGTTTCCTTGGTAGTTTTTGAGTCGAGGTTACCAGTCGGCTCGTCGGCGAAAAGTGTGTCTGGCTGGGTAACGATGGCGCGGGCGATGGCGACGCGCTGCTGCTGGCCACCGGAGAGTTCCGCCGGAGTGTTACGCTCCTTGTCCGGCAGGCCGACGCTGGCGAGTGCGGCGCGCGCCATCTCGTGACGCTGTTTGCGGGAGTAGCCGCGATAGAGAAGTGGCAGCTCGACGTTTTCCAAAGCGGACGTGCGAGCTAGCAAATTGAAACCTTGGAAAATGAAGCCCAACGCGTGACGGCGTATGAGCGAGCGCTGGTCTTTGTTGAGCGTTTCCACCTCGATGCCTTTGAAACGGTAAGAGCCGGAATCAGGACTATCGAGACAGCCTAGCAGATTCATGAGCGTGGATTTTCCAGAGCCGCTCGGCCCCATGACGGCGACGAACTCGCCACGGCGGATGGATAAATCCACGCCGCGCAGGGCTTGGAAGGCGGCGTCTCCGGTGCCGTAGGTTTTCGTTAGGCCACGGAGTTCGATGAGCGTCTCTCCGGTCATTTCGCTGCTGCGGGCTTGATGCTGACGATGACGGGCGTGTCTGTGGTGAGCTCTGAGCTGGTGATTTCTGTCATCCGGCCATCGGTGATCCCGAGGGTGACATCGACTTTTTCCGGTTCACCGTCGCGGAGAATCCAGACGTGTGGCTCGGGGCTGCGAGTGCCCGCTTTGGGTGCTGGAGTCCCGCGCCAGCGTCGCCCACCACCGGGTGATAGACTTTGGACAAGGGTGCGGCTCGTCTCGTTTGGCTTGCCGACGGCGGCGGCAAATTCGGGATCGAAACGCAGTGCCACGTTCGGCACGACGAGGATGTTCGGTTTATCGACGATGGCGATATCCACGGTGGCGGTCATGCCGGGGCGGAGTGAAAGGTCCTCGTTTGCGACGTCTAACTCGGTGCTGTAGTTCACGACACCTGTGGATGCCGCGCCATTGTTAGAATTGTTGCCATTGCCCGAGCTTTGGTTGTTCGCGGAGCCGAAAGCGACTTTTTTCACCTTCGCGGTATAAGAACGGCCCGGCCACGCATCCACGCTGAAGGTGGCGGTCTGGCCCACTTCCACGCGGCCGATGTCTGCCTCGGAAACGGAGACGACGAGTTCCATTTTTTTCAAATCCTCTGCGATGGTGAAAAGCGCGGGAGCGGTGAATGAAGCAGCCACAGTTTGCCCGACCTCAATGCTGCGGACGAGCACCACGCCATCCACGGGCGAGATGATGGTGGCGATTTTCAGATCCCGCTCGAAGGATTTTACGTCCGCCTCAGCTCCAGCGACGGCGGCTTGAGTATTTTCTAAATCCGCTTGGGCACGGGCGACGGTGGCGCGTGAGGTGTCCATGGCGGCACGCGATGGCGTCTTGCCGCTGCTGAGTTCGAGCAGCTCTTCCTGCCGGGTAAGGGAGGCCCTGCTTTCCGTTAGAGTGGCTTGCGCTTGGTTCACTCTGGCCTTCGCGGCTAGCAGGGAAGCACGGCTGCGTTCGGTTTGTTGGATGAGCTTGGAAGTGTCTAACTTGGCAAGTGGTTGGTTCTTTTTTACCTGATCGTTCGTGTCCACGAAGACTTCCTCCACTTTGCCTGAAAGCTCGGAACCGACGACCACTTGATTCGTCGGGGCTAGATTTCCTGCGGCGGAAACGATGAGGGAAATGCGGTCCATTTTCGCCATCTCAGTCAAATACTCAGCTTCCTCATTGATGCCTTGGTTACGGCCTAACCAAAACCAGATGCCTACTCCGGTGAGCATGAGGACGGCGGCGGTGATGATCCACTTACGAATCGGGCGCGATGCTCCGTTGCGGACGATTTCCGCTAGATTTTCATTCGAGTTTTGCTTGGACATGATGGATGGAGAAACGAATCAGGAGCGGGATGACCAGCCACCGCCGAGGGCCAGGTAAAGTTGGATATACGAGTTCGTCCGGTCGGCACGGGCGGAGAAAAGGTTGCTTTCCAGACCGAGCAAAGAGCGTTGGGCATCAAGGACGGTTAGGATGTCGATGACGCCGGCTTCGTATCGTTGCTGGGCGAGATCTGATGCTTCGCGGGCGGCATTCGTCGCTTTTTCCAAAGTCTCTAATCGCTCCGTGGTGCGACGGCAAGCGATGAGCGCGTCTTCCACTTCTGATAGGGCGGTGAGCACGGCGGCGCGGTAGGATTGGAAGGCTTGTTCTTCCACCTCGTTGGTGGCGTCAATGTTTGCCTGAATCCTTCCGGCGTTGAAGATGGGGCCGGTGAGACCGGCGACGATGTTGGCGGTGGTGGTTTCTGGATTGAAGAGCTTGGAAGTGCCTAGGGAGTTCAGCCCGAGCGAGCCAGTTAGGTCGAGAGCGGGAAAGCGTTCGGTTTCTGCGACGCGGGTGTTCGCAGCGGCGGCGAGGAGCTGATAGCCTGCGAGGCGGACATCGGGACGCTGGCGTAGCGTGTCGGCGGGGATGCCGACGGCGAGGCTGCGGGCGGGATTGGGGATCGCCTGTTTCCCGGAAGCGAGCATCGAGTCGAGGCTGCCGGGAGTTTTGCCTGCAAGGCGGGCGAGGAGATTGCGGGATTGGGATATGGTCTGTTGGAGGGCTGGGACGGCAGCCCGGGCTTGTTCGAGACTGCTGAGGGCTTGGCTGGCATCGAGTGCGTCTGCCTCGCCTGCTTGGGTGCGCCAGCTTGCGAGTTTGTGAGTTTCCTCACGGGTTTTGATGATGTTTCGCAAGACTCCGAGCGCGGCTTCGTTCACCCGCAGACTGGTGTAAGCGATGGCGATTTCTGAGGCGAGCGACGCTTGGACGGAGTGAAAATTTTCCTCAGTAGCACCGACTTGGGCAGATGCGGCGGCGACGAGGCTGCGGTTTTTTCCGTAAAGATCCACTTCCCACGAGGCAGTCAGGCGAGCGGAAAATGAGTTCGTTTCATCGCTACCGGAGCTGTCGCGAGACACGCTGCTAGAGCCTGCGTCCGCAGATCCGTTCAATGCCGGATAGAGCGCGGCGGTGACGCTGGTGCGGTTCGCCCGTGCCTCGCGGACTTGGGCGGCAGCAGAGGCGGTATCGGGGCTGTTAGTTAGGGCGATGGAAATGATTTTACTGAGCGTAGGATCGTCGAATCTACCCCACCACCGGCTCAAGTCGCGGGCGGGAGAAGCCACTGGAAATCCTGCGGCATTTTTCCAGTCTGCGGGCAATGAGACTGACTGCTTTTTCACCCGGGAATCGACACTGCAAGCACTCGTTCCTGCGAGAAATAAACCGAAGAGAATGAGGAATCTGGCGGACGGCATGGTGGAGAATTTTCGGAAAAAGGGCGCGATGTGCGCGAGGAATACGGCGGGTCAGCCGCGAAGCTTGCGACAAATTCCCCACCAGTCTTGACGGGCTGGGGTGGGTGACTTGTGATCGTGGGGTGACGGAATCACCGCTTTTTCTCAGTTATGGAATGCCGAAGTCGGGTAGCACGCTGGCCTTTGAGTTGACGCGGACGATGTTAGATCTGGCGGGAGTGCCGCAGCCGAAAATCGCGCGAGGGGTGACGGACCCGGAGACGAAGATCAATTTCGTGACGAAGCTGGATGGTCCGGCGCTGGAGGCACTGCGTGGCGAGGTGCGTGGTGCCGCTGGGGCGGTGGTGGTTAAGACGCATTCGCGGTTATTTCCGCAGGTGGAGAAACTGCTGCATGAGGGAAATCTGCTAGGCCATGCGGTGTGCCGTGATCCGCGCGACATGGCTTTGTCCATGCTGGACGCGGCGCGTGAAGGCCGTGCATGGGGTGGCGCGGATGGTTGTCTTTTTAAAACGGTGGCGGACACGGAGAAGCGGCTGCACAAGAGCGTGGAGATGTTTATGAAATGGGCGGCGGCACCTAACATTATGCCGATTCATTATGAGCGGCTTGCTTTTGACACGGAGACGGTGGCGGCGGAAATCGCGGCACAGCTTGGGATCACGGTGGACATTCCAAGGGCCATCGAGATCGCGACGGGGACGAAGTTCACGCAGTTAAATCGGGGGAAATCTCAGCGTTGGAAAACGGAGATGGACGCTGCGGATGCAAGGCGGCTGGAGGTGGAGTTTCGGGATTACATCGCGGCGTATTGCTCGGATGTGCCGGTCGCTCCGAAGGCGAGGAAACCGGCTGCTGGGTTTTTCGGGAAGTGGCTGCCGAAGAAGAGTTAGGCCCGTGCTGGCGGGAAATAGGCGAGAGGGCCAATCCTGTCAGTTTGACTATCAGGAATCAGAAAATCCAACCGCAGATGAACGCAGATAAAGAGAGTGATAATTCAGTCTTCATCTCTGTTCTTTATCTGCGTCTATCTGAGTTCATCTGCGGTTGAAAATTCTTAATCCGACGGGATTGGGCGAGACGGCTGTGCTGCGTTTTCGTTAGAAATCTAGGTAGATTTCGGTGCGGCGGTTGGCGCGGCGGCCTTCGGGGTTGTCTTCGCCGGTTTCGGTGAGGTTGGGGCGGCGCGGTTGGCTGTCGCCTTTGCCGATGGTGACGATCTGTTTGGCGTTCACGCCTGCTTTGGTGAGGTATTCCCTGACGACGGCAGCGCGACGGGACGAGAGTTGGTTGTTGTAGTCTTTGGTGCCGAGGGCGTCGGTGTGGCCGCTGAGAGTGATTTTTTTTCCGGGATCGGATTTGAGGATGAGGGTGACGATTTCTAACTGGCGGCGAGTGCGTGGGTTCATCGCGTCTTGGTCGAACTCGAAGTAGAGCGCGAGGGTGTCGCCACCGGCGGGGTTTTTAACGAGGGGCGAGTAGTAGAGATCGCCACCGGCGACGCGGCGGGCGTAGTCGGCGAGGAGTTGGTCGAGGTTGATTTCGGAGACGACCCAGCTCGAAGGCGCGGCGGGTTGTTTGAGGGTGATGGCGAACTGGGCGTTTTGTGAGCCATCGGCAGTTTCGATGTTAGCGAGGTAGCCGACGGTGTCGGCGCGTTGAAACATGGCGCGGAGGGGTTTGGATTTCCGCAGGCGGTATTCGCCTTCTTCGAAGAGGATACAGAGTCCGGCGATTTTGGCGTCTGAGACAGTGGCGGGATCGACGAAGGCACGGGCGAACTCGAAGTCTTGTTTGAGGACGGCTTGGAGAAATGAATCGGCAATTTCTAACGAGTCTGCAAAGACGGCTTTGGCGACAGGCAGGCCGGGAGCGGGTGGGAGGGTGATTTTTTCCACGGCCCACTTGCCATGGTTGGAGCGGAGGAGATCGAGGAAAATGCTGTCGCGCCCGGGTTCGAGATCGGCGAGTGCGAGTGCCCAGCGGGTGCGGGTGTTGAGTTCCAGCTCACCGACTTCGCGGACGCCGTTCGGCTGGCGGAGGCGGATGGGAGTGGCGGCGAGTTGCTTGAGGCGGGCGGCGGTTTCTGGATCAAGGGCGTCCTTGCCGACGAGGCGGGCGACTTTTGCGAGATCGCCGGCTTCTAGTGCTTTCGCGATTTGGCCGACGAGGCTAGCGGGGTCCGTAGCGGTCGCCCCGTTGCCCGGATCTGCTAGGACGGCGTCTGGATTTTCTGGGACGACGGGTGTGGCGGGGCTGCTGATCGCAGGCGGCGGCGTGGCAGCGGCGGATGGAGGGGAATTTCCTGCGGCTGGCTGGGTGCGATAGACGCCGGGTTTCACGATGAACAGGACGACGGCGGCGGCGGAAATGACTGCTGCTAGACCAAGGAAAAAGTAAGGTAGCTTGGATTGTTGCATGTCGGTCTGAGTTACAAACGCCTGAGTTTTCCGGGAAATTTCAGCCGATAGAAATCACTCGCGGGGCAGGGCGGGGATGACGACGCGGATGATGCGGCCATCGCGGATGACGCTGAGAATGGTGTCGGTGACGGCGGCGGAGGCGGCGAGCATGAGGGTGAATTCGTTGGCGTTGGTGATGCGGGTGTTGTTCACGTTGAAGATGACATCGGCGGGAGCGATGAGGGATTTGGCGAGGCCATTTGCGGTGACGTCGGTGACGACTGCGCCTTGGTAGCCGAGTGCGCGTTCTGCGGTCATCAGGTCGCGGACTTGGATGCCGAGAGCGTCTAGCACCTCGGCAGGGTCTTTGCGTTTTCCTTGCTCGGTGGGGTCTGCGGGTGGCGCGGTGAGGGCGTTTTCTTTGCCCGCCTCGGCGATGGTGGCGGAAATTTTCATGGACTTGCCTTGTCGCCAGATGTCGAAGGCGATGGTTTTGCCGACTTTGGTCCGTTGGAGAAGTGATAGGAGTTGGCTGGTCGAGTGGATTTCCTCGTCATTGGCGGCGCGGACGATGTCGCCTGCTAGGAGTCCGGCGGCTTGGGCGGGCGAGCCTTGGAAAACGGTGAGGATGATGACGCCGTTTTCTTCCTGATAGCCGAGGATGGAACGTGAGCGAAGATCGAGGTCGTTGAGTTTTACACCGAGGAAGCCACGGATGGGGCGGCCGCGTTCGAGGATTTGGAGCAGGGCGTCTTTTACGTCGTTAGACGGGATGGAGAAGCCGACGCCCGCGAAGGCAGGCTTTTCTTTATCGCGAGAAAAGATGGCGACGTTGATGCCGATGATCTCGCCGTTGATGTTGACGAGTGGGCCGCCGGAGTTGCCGGGATTGATGGCGGCGTCGGTCTGGAAAAGATCGCGCTGGTTGTCTGATAGCGAGCGTTCTTTGGCGGAAATAATGCCTTGGGTGACGGTTTCTCCGAGGCCGAAGGGGTTTCCGACGGCGAAGACGAGTTGGCCGACTTTGACTTGGGATGAGTCGCCGAGTTTCAACGGGGTGAAGGTTTCGTTGGCGTCGATTTTCAGGATGGCGATGTCGAGCAAGGTGTCTTCCCCGATGAGTTCTGCCTGATAGGTTTTTCCGCCATGGAGGGTGATTTGAATTTTCTGCTGACCTGCGATGACGTGGTGGTTGGTGATGATGTGGCCTTCGTTAGAAACGATGACGCCGGAGCCTTGGCCTTGGACGGGGTAGTCTCGGAAGACGGATTGGCCGAAGAAGTTGATCTGCTCGCTGCGGACGCCGGTGGTGTCGATGCTGACGACGGAGGGGACGACGGCTTCGGTGAGTTTGGCGTATTCGGTATTGAGGCGGGAGAGGAGTTCCACGTCGCCGATGTCGAGCGCGGGGATTTCTGCGAGGGTGGCGCGCTCGGTCTGGCCTGATTTTTTTGAGAACCACGGGAGCAGGTCGCGCAGGCTGCCGCCGGAGTGGACGGTGCGGACGGCGGTGACGATAAAAAATGCGGCGGCGAACACGGTCGCGAGCGCAAACAATCGGCGGATAGAAAGCTTCATTTGGGGTGAGTGGGTGACGCGCACAGGATGCGCGGAAACTCCAGATTTCCAAGCGCGGAAACTCCTCAAGCGGCGGACTCTGCGGGCGAAAATAATTTTCTTCCGCCTTGGCCCCTGCGGGACGATCTGAGATGAAAACGACCATGCGCCTACCCGCTCTCATGATTTGTGCAGTGCTGATGCTCGACACCGCGTGCGCGGAAACTCTGTCTGCGGCGGATCGAGAGGCTTTGTTAGAGACTCTGGAGAAACTGCGCGAGTCTGCGGGCTCCAAGGTGGATGGAAAGATCCGGACCGCGCTGGCCGCCTTTCGGGGTGCGGCGGGTGACGATGGGGCAGCCATCGAGCTCTACCTGAACTGCATGGAGCTAGTGAACTTCGATGAGCAGCACAAAAAGGCGTCTGATTTCCGCGAGTGGAAGCGCAAGGAGGCGGAGAAACTCTCTGACCCTGCGTTGCGCACGGCCCTGCGGCTGCAGCTCCGGTGGCTGATTCTCACGCTGCAATCCGTCCCGGAAGATGCGGATCGCCAGAAGCTCGGGGGTGAAGCCCGGCAGCTCATGGACTCGATTTTTGCGGAGGCTGAGAAGCTCTCTGGCCAAGAAGGTCTGCTCGGCCAGTCGGTCATGGGCACCGTTTTCGCGCGGGCTTACGAGATCACGCAGACGAAGGTGGAAAATTGGCCGCAGTCGCCGATCCAGATTGAGGCGATTTACAGCCAGATCATTTTCCCGCCGCTGCGCAACGCATCCCGGCTGGAGGAGCTACGAGCCGCGTGGATCAAGCGCATCTATCAGGAAGGTGCGGTCGCCCGGCATTGGTCCAAAAAGGGCGATGGAAAGGGCGATGACGACCGCAAAGGTCTCGCCGGTGCCGCGTCCGACACTTCTCCGGCTTACGAGAAATTTGTCGAAAACACTCAGCCGAAGCTGCAATGGGAGATGGAAGTGGATCTCTTCCGCGCCGGAGATGAGAGCGGTGCTGCCAGCCGGATGCTCGGACATTTACAAAAATATATCTCCCATGCTTCCGCGAAGGCATGGAGCGATGAGCTGGTGGAACTCCTCAATCCCACTGCGCCTGCGGAAACTGCGGCACCTGCGGAAACTGGAGTTGCGAATCCTTGAGGCGGACAAAATTTCGCGGGTGATGACGCTGACATCACGGCGATCAAGCCAGGGAATCGGCAAAATTAGTTTGAAAGCCATGACATTTAGGGCTTGTACACCGTATCTAATGGTCATAGCGTGCCCGAATGCCTCGCAATCCTCACAAACGCGACTGGTCCGGCGGCCTGCCCGCTTGCATCGCCGAGGCCATCATCGAAAAGAAAGCCGTCTCCATCCTCGCCCTCAAAGGCAACCAAGGGAACCTTCGCAAAGAAGCACAGGATCAATTCCACTTCGCCATCCGCAATCTCGATCTCGCACACAGCGAGGGTTGGAGTTATGACCAGAGGATGGAAAAATCCAATGGCCGCATCGTCACGCGAAGCGTCACGGTCAACCACCGCCTCGACTGGATGGACACCGAGATCCACGGAAAATGGCGCGATCTCCGCAGCCTCATTCACGTCGAAACCCAAACGACCCAACTCGGCAGCGACGAAGTCCGTCGGGAAGTCCGTTACTACCTCAGCAGCCTCGACGAACCAGCCACCGCGTTTCAGAGCCACATTCGTCGGCATTGGAGCATCGAGAACAGCTGCCACTGGGTCCTGGACACCGCCTTCCGCGAGGACCACAACCAAACCTACATCGGCCATGCCGCCAAAAACCTCGGAGCCCTGCGCCGGATCGCTCTCAACTTGCTCAAAATCGACCTAACCGACACCGGCAGTCTCCCCAAGAAACGCCGCCGCGCCATGCTGGACCTCAACTACCGCAATTTTTTGCTCTCCCTAGCTTGATCGCCGTGCCGAAATGAATCTCAAGCTCCAGCATGTTTTTAGCGACATTGATGGCATGTGTGGCCAAGCCATCGTCGATGCCATCCTTGCTGGCGAGCGCGATGCGAAGAAGCTCGCCGCCCTGCGTGATGACAGTTGCGCGAAGCCATCGCAGCGTGCGATGAAAAGCTCGGTGAGTAGGCCGCCCAAGTGGAATGCGAGATGACTGGTCCGCTGCCGGAAGCACCCAAAGAGCAACGCAACGTTGGCAAGGCAATTGCCCCGTTGAGGGAATTGCTGGTTGGCATTGCGTCCTGATTCAACCTTTCGTCCGCAATTGGGATTGAGGACGAATGAGTTCATAACTGGATCGCTCTTCGCCAAGAATTTATCAGAACGAAAGGGAAGCTCCGATGCCGATGGACTGGGAGGAGGCGGAGTCTGAGGAGCGGAACTCGCCGCGATAGGTGAGGCCGATGCGGAGGTTGTCGCTGAGGTCGTAGTAGGCTCCGGCACCAAGGACGAAGGCTTCGTTGTCGATTCCGGGTGCGTTGACGGAGAACGCGCCGCCTGTCGCGGTGTTAGTCGCGGAGAGGGATTCGGAGTCGTTGTCGAAATCTACGATGTAGCCGAGGTGTCCGACGAGGGTGAGGCTTGAATTGACGGCGTAGTCGAAATCAACGCCGAGATCGAGGATCGGTGAATTGATGTCTTGCGAGCCGACAGCGAGCGAGGTGCCAGCACCGGATTCGGTGAAACCATCGACTTCACCCGTCATGTAGCGGAACATGGCACTGGGCGTGATGGAGAGGCCATCTTTTTCATAAACGACGGAGGAGATGCCGAGGGCGAGTTCGATGGCGTCTGAGTTGACGCCATTTGCTTGGACGCTGCCGCCTGCGCTCTGGCGAGTGATGTCGTAGTCGTAGTTGCCGTAGGTGGCACTGGCGGTGAGTTGGGTCTTACTGGACTCGTGGACGGTGTAGCTGCCGAAGGCGCCGAGGGTGAAGCCTGAGGCGTCGGTATCGACGAGATTTCCGTCGATCTGGCCGTCATCGTAGCCGAAGAAGCCACCGATTTGGGCGAGCTTGCTGAGGTCGTGGCGGGCACCGACGGTGGCACCGATGGAGTCGATGTCGTAACCTGCGTTTGAGGCATTTCCATCGACGCCGGACGAGTGGTAGCTGGCGGTGGCGAAGGCTTCCGTGTCACCGACGCGGGAAGTGGGGGCCTGTTCCACGGCGTTTCTGACGTGGGAGCGGAGGGATTGCTCGGTGTAGTCTGCGAGGCTGCGATGGACTTCTGGGGATAGGTTGTTGGCGACGGGTGGTGCGGGAGATTTCGCAAGGCTGTCGGCGATGGAGGAAACTGCGGCTGATTTGCTGCTGCGGCCAAGGGACGAGGTATTCGCGGCGATTTGTTTGGTGTCGTCTTTGTCTTTGGCGGTGGCGGTTGGGCTGGATTTGGAATCAGGCAAACTGTCCACCATCGTAGCTTGCTGGCGTCCTTCCGGGCCTCTTTTGCTGGCCAGTCTGACTAGTTCGCCAGTTTCTTGGTCAAATACGATCTTACCTTCGAAGCCGACGGCGACGATGGATTTGAAGGCTTTGGCGTATGATCCGCTGTCGAAGAGTTTCACGGATTCGCCTGCGTCCAGTCCTTTGCCGGTGTTCACGACGATGAGTTTTCCACCGAACTGCACGGATTTGGTGTCGATGGACTCGAAGTTTTTCTTATTTTCGAGCGAGAGCGTGATTTCGCCTTTGTTGAGGAAATTCCCGGAAATGCTGAGGTCTCTGTTTATTCCGTCAGCATCCACGGCAAGGTTTCCATAGTTTTTGAGGTTTCCGTCGATACTGCCCGTTCCAATGAGGCTGGCGTTGTTGCTGACGCGGGTGTTCGACTCAGCAATGCCAGTGAGAGTGAGGTCGCCTTTGTTCACCAAGAGATCCCCTCCCCCGACCCTGCCGGTGATTTCGGAAGATCCTTTGATGGTGACATTTCCTGAGAGGCTACCAGCGATTTCGCCCCCTTTGATCGTGGCGCGGTTCGAGACGGAAAGTTCGCCCTGACCGCTGAGTTTGCCGTCGCCGGTTTGTAAATAGTTTTTCACGAGTTCATCGAACTTGCTGGTGCTAAATTCGCCGATGTCGATGACTCGGAGATTGGAAGTATCCACAATGCGGTCTGAGGCACCGAGTGTGAGCGTGCCGCCACTGACTCTGATTCTACGGGCAGCGGTGGTTCCGACTAATTCGGTTTCTCCGTCAAATTGTCTGATGAAGCCCGCACCGAGATTGCCGAGGAGTTTGCCGCCTCTGAGGAAATATGAGGTCGCGGTGAGGGTGCCGGTGCCGGAAAGGAGTCCACCTGTGGAGGCAAATGTGGATACTGTTTCATCCGAGCTGCCGAGATTGAGTTCGGCCCTGATGAGGCTGACTTCGGAGGTGTCTGAGAGGCGTTCGGAAGCTCCAAGACTGAGGGCGCCGCCTACGATCCTGACTTGTGCTGCTTCTGAGCTGCCGTTGAGCGTGGTGATTCCTGACTCCTGCGTGAATGAGCCAGTGCCGAGGTTGGCATTCACCGTTCCACCGAAGGAGCTATATTCTTTTGCGGTGAGAGTGCCGGTGCCGTCCAGCGAGCCGCCATTTAGGGTGAAAGTGCTCACGGTATCGTTGAAGGTTCCGAGGTCGAGCGTGGCGTTGGTGACTGAAACTTTCGCTTCGTCTGCTAGGCGGTTGGTGGCGGCGAGGACAAGTTTTCCACCGTTGATGCTGACGTTTCCGGCAGAGGCTCTGCCGGTAAGGGTGGTGATGCCGTCGAGCTGGGTCAGGGTGCCGGTGCCGAGGTTAGCATCGATATTTCCGCCGTAGAGCGAGTAGGACGCGGCGGTGAGGGTGCCGGTGCCGGAAAGGGTGCCCCCGTTGAGGGTGAATTGGCCAACGGTGTCGGAAAAGGAGCCGAGGGCGAAGGTGCCTGCATTCAGTCTGACGGCTGCGTTCACGGACAGGCGGGCGGATGCGCCGAGGGCGAGGGTGCCGCCGTCGATGTTGATTTCCGTGGCTCCGGCGGTGCCGTTGAGGACGGTGGTATTGGAGAGCTGGGTGATCACGCCGGTGCCGAGCTTGGCGTTCACGATGCCGCCGTTGAAGGTGTAGTCGGTGGCGGTGAGGGTACCGGTGCCGGTGATGTTGCCACCGTTCAGGACGAGGTCTTCGATCACATCGCTGTGGATTCCTAGGTTGAGCGAGCCGGGCGCGGTGACGGTGACGGTGGCGTTGTTTGCGAGATTTCCTGAGGCTCCGAGGGCGAGGGAGCCGCCGGTGATGTTGATCTCGAGGGAGGCGGAGGTGCCGTTGAGGAGGGTGTTTCCGCTGAGTTGATTGAGTGCTCCTGCGCCGATGTTCGCGTTGATCGTGCCGCCGTTGAGGTCGTAGGTGGAGGCGGTGAGCAGGCCGCTGCCGTTGAGAGAGCCGCCGTTGAGGGTGAAGGTGCTGACGGTGTCGCTGAAGGCGGCGAGGTTGAAAATTCCGCCGTTGAGGGTGACTGCGGCTTTATTGGCGAAGCGGTCGGATGCGCCCATGGTGAGGGTGCCGCCGTTGACGTTGATATCAGAGGCGGTGGAGGTGCCGTTGAGGATCGTGGTGCCCACGAGTTGGTTGATCGTGCCGTCACCGAGGAGGGCGTTCACCGTGCCGCCGCTGAGGTTATAAGTGGTGGCAGTGAGTGTGCCGGCGCCATTTAGATTTCCACCGTTAAG
>JANOQR010000265.1:0-22589 GCA_031414935.1 Luteolibacter sp. | reverse complement strand
GAAGCCAAGCTGAAAATCGCTCAAGAACACGAAGCAACTATCGTCGCGGATAAGGAATATCATGAGATCGAGTACCGTGCGCTGCGGGAAGATCCGGCGTTTCTCGAAATCCATGCCCGTGACCGACTCGACTACTATCGCGAGGGTGAGCGGGTTTTAAAATTCCGCAGCGAGTAAACTGCCGTTTTTTGACGCTTGGTGTCATGGGCTTGAAGCTCTATCCCGATTTCATGCGCGATGACATTGAGCGAATTTTGATTGATGAGGCGGTGATCGAAAAACGCCTCGACTCGATGGCGTTAGAAATAGAACGCGATTTCCCGAGTGGAACGATGGTGGTGATTATTTTGCTCAAAGGAGCTCTCGTCTTCGCTGCCGACTTGCTCCGTCGGGTGCCGCGTCCTTTGGAAATCGAGTGTCTCAATGTGGCGAGTTACCACGGCGGGACGGATAGCTCTGGGAAGGTAGATTTCCTCGACCGTCATTTCCCCGAGGTGAAAGGGCGGCATGTGCTTTTACTAGATGACATTCTCGATACCGGCCGGACGCTTCACGTAGTCGGTCAAAGACTGATGGAAGAAGGAGCAACCGCCGTCCACACGGCTGTCCTGTTAGCGAAGGACAAGCAACGTGCCGAGGAAGTCAGCGCAGATTATGTCGGCTTTGAAATCGGCGATGAATTCGTCGTCGGCTATGGACTGGATTACAAAGGCATGTATCGAAATTTACCCTACGTCGGCGTGCTCAAGCGATCCGCCACGATTTGATTCGCCGCCATCACTGCAGAACGGGGCTAAAGTAGGTATTCCTTTTTTGCTAAAAAAGAATAGATTTTCCCCATGGCTGACAGCTACTCGATCAAATCCGCACAGCAAAAATTTTCTGCCCTAGTGGAAGAGGCTGTGGATCATCCCGTGACGATTACGAAACAAGGTCGCGCGGTGGCGGTGCTCGTTTCCATCGAGCGAATGGAAGCCATCGGTGAAACGATGGAAATTTTAGCTGATACGAATGCGATGAGTGCTATTCGCAAGCACCGGGAAAGCACGGCGGTCTATCATAATATTTCCGTATTGGACGACCTATGATCGCAGTCCGCATTCAGGATGAAGTGGTGGACTACCTTCGTCGTTTGGCTCCGCAGCCTCGCCATGCGCTCCGTCTAGCGATCAAAGATTTGGCCCATGAAAAAGGAGACATCAAGGCTCTCACAGATGATCTGGAAGGATTTTACCGTCTCCGAGTCGGTTCTCATCGGGTGGTTTTTCAGTATCAGATCATCTCGGAACAACGAGTGATCACCTGCGTTTTCGCGGGCCCGCGCAATTGGATCTACGAGGTTTTCCAAAGCAGGTTGTTGGAGTGATCGTTCGGATTAAATCGTGGGGAAATTATTCTATGAGGATCTTAAATTCACCCTACCAAATCCCCAATCGAACCGAAGTCTGGCGAGAATAGACGCTTGTAGGTGCGTGCTGCGTAGCCATCCGTCATGCCTGCTAGAAAGTCACAGACTAGGCGTGCGCGGGCGGCTTCATCTGGTGCTGCCTCGATTTCAGCCGCAGAGTCAGCAGGTAAGAGTTGGAAATTTTGACCGTCGATTTTTCCTTGGGCGATGTAGCGTTCGCCGAGTACATCCCAGAGCTGATGCAGCATTCGGCTGCCCTTGTGTTCGAGTTGCTTGAGTTGTGGCGAGAGGAAAACCACCTCGAAGGCGAGGTGCTTGAAGAGTTTCGACTCTGCCTTCACTGAGTCATCAATCGCGAGCCGGTATCGGTAGCGATTCGTCGCGCCGCTCAGGAAATTCACGTCTGCTTCCATGCGTGTAGATCTGATGTATTCCCCGATTTTTTTGCCGACGAAGGGGTCCACGCGCTTGCGGCGGATGGCTCGCATGAGATCACCTTACGGCGTGCCATCTCCCGAGGCTTCGTTGTTTTTTTCCGCCCAGGCTTCGATTTTTTCGATGTTGAGAAACCCAGCACGCACGCTGTCTGATAGGTCATTGAGCGAGTAGGCGGTATCATCTGCCCAGTCCATCACTTGGCATTCGATGGATTTAAACTCGTCCCGCACCTTGCCCGGCGTGAGTTCGAGCGGGAAATCGTTTCCGCCCATCGCCCAGTCCAGATACGCGTACTGGTCGTCGTAGATGAAATGATGCTCCGGCTGATTTCCGAGCTCCGTCCACAGCGATTTGTATTTCAACACACCGTCCATGAAGGCGCGCGTCGGGTCCATGCCGCTGCGTTTCGCGGAAAAAATTCGCTCTGTTAGCAATCGCAGCGTCTGAGCATTTCCCTCAAAGCCGCCGTAGCCACGCATGAGGTGATTTAGAGTCCGCTCACCCGCATGGCCGAATGGCGGATGCCCGAGATCGTGCGACAGACAGATGGCCTCGACGAGATCCGGGTCGATGAAAAAATCATCTCCCAGTGGGCCGTCGGCCTGTGATTTCAGCCAGTAGGAAATCGACTTGCCGATCTGTGCGACTTCTAACGAATGTGTGAGCCGTGTCCGATAGAAATCATACTCACCGCTCCAGAAAACCTGCGTCTTATTTTGCAAACGCCGAAACGTCGGTGTGTGCAGCACGCGGTCGCGGTCGATCTGGAATGGAGTGCGATAGTCCGCGCCCTCCGCGCCCTCCGCGCCCTCCGCGCCACCCGAGCGCCGCTCTGTGTCAAAACTTCCGTAAAAGCGGTTCACCATTTCCCGGAGATTATGCGTCGCCGTACATCCGGCAACATCAACCTTCTAGCAGTAACCCAAACGGCACCAGTCGCTGGAAATCCGCGATATTGTGCGTCGCGAGTGGAGCACCCGCGACGATAGCTGACGCGGCGATCATGCAATCCGCGTGTGAGCCACGCCGCCTGCCGCTGAGGTTGAAAAGTCGCGATGCTTCCTCTGCCTCGCGCACGGTGAAAGCTACGATTTTCTGATCTAGCACAGCAAAGGCAGCGTCTTTCTGTGCTTTCGACAGCGGACCATTGCAAAATTCTGACCACGCCACCGCGCTCGTCGTCACGAATTTCCCGGACTCCAGCCAACGGAAAACTCGCACGCCGCCGGGCGATCCGACGGTCACGAGATCCACCAAGAAATTCGTATCCAAGTGGATCATGATTCCCACCAATAGCGTTTCGCTTCACGCTCGTCGGCGATCATGACCTTGAATTCCTCACCTTCTGCGACGCTCAAGCCCTCACCATTTTGAAGCCATCTCAGCGCATCGAGCGGCGTCGGGCGTTTGTCATTTGCTACGACTTCCTCGTTCATCTTACGAATCGCCCGGCGCATGACCTCGGCCTTCGAGACTGACCAACGCTGCGCCAAATTATCCAAAATGCTCAAAGTACCCGTATCCAGCGAGACGCTTGTTCTGACTAATGTAACTGCATAACTCATGTGGTAACTTGTGGTGCAGTCGCGTCATGCCGTCAAGTTTTTCTCCGGATCTTAGCGGGCTGCGGCATTATCAGGTGGAAATCTTCTTCACCACCCGCCACGCGTAGAGCCGAGCATCGGTCGCCGCAAATCCTCATCCACCATGCGACCATTCCTCGTCCCCACCATCGGCCTTCCCGTCCTCCGCAAAGCCGCCATTTTATCGATAACAGGAAGTCTTATCGCCGGACTTTTCGGCATCGTTCACGACCAGATCACCTACACGATCTCGCCGGAGTATTTCACGCAGATGAAGTTTGATCAGTTTAAGGCATGGGATTTCGGCTTTCCACGCCGCGTCTTTGTCGCGGAAATCGGATTTCTAGCGACGTGGTGGGTCGGGCTGATCGCTGGTTGGTTCCTTGCCCGAATCGCATTGGGAAAATTTCACTCACCAGGAAAACGAGTGACGTCCGCGATGGTGATGATGATCGTTATCACCGCGATTTTTGGTTTCATCGGCGGCATCGTCGGCCCGGTATTTTATGAAAACCAATTCGGCTGGCGGCAGAGTTTGTATGAAATCGGCGTCACGGATGTGACCGCGTTTAGCCGTGTGGCGAGTATCCATCTCGGTAGCTACGTCGGAGCGCTCGTCGGTTGGATTCTGATGATGGTGAGTTTAGTGAGTTGTCGCGGCGACCGGTGATCGCCGCTACCCTAACATTTCCACCAAATGCCCAAACACGTCTGAGTTTCTCACCATCCCGGCGAAGCGATCTGCCTGCGGGCCGATGGCGGAAACGAGCGTCGGGTCCGAGGTGTGGGTGGTGCCGGTCCAGCCGATGCCGGTGTGATTTCCTGCGAACTGGCCTAACAAGCCTTCGGGTTTTCCGAGTTGTTCGTTCCACTCGATGACGGGATGCTTTTGGACGATTTCAAAGAGCGCGGCGGACTCTTCTTTTCTGAGGGTGAAGCCGAGGTGGGCTTTGACTAACTCGGTCACTTGTTGCGCGTTCTGGCCTTTCATCCGCGTCCATTCTGCTAATAAACGCTCGTGGGAGGCTTTAAAATTCGCGATTTTTGAAAATTTCTGAGTGCTCTCCGCATAGCCATTTCCCATTCCGTTGAGGCCGGGGTTCGAGTTTCCGTGATCGCTGGTTACGACGATGAGAATGTCTTCCCGGTTTCCCACCATCGCCATCACGGCTGCCACGGCGTCGTCGAATGCGAGTTGGTCGTGAAGCAGTCCGCCGATGTCATTGAGGTGGGCGGCGTGGTCGATGCGGGCACCTTCGATTTGTAAAAGGAAAGGCTGCGTCCCTGCAAGAAATCGACTGAGTGCCGCGTGCGACATTTCTGCTAGGGTTGGCACTGCGACGAGTAGCGCGGGGTTGTGATCGCGGTCGATCGAGAACGGCAAGTGACCACGGGTGAAGGTGCCTAGCAGCTTTTCTTCGCGTGCGGCGAGTAGGCCATCGCGATTGCTGACGAGGCCGTATCCCGCCTTCGCGAAATCGCCCGCGAGGTCGCGTTTGTCTTCGCGATCACTCTTGCTGAAATGCCCAGAGCCGCCGCCTAGCAGAACATCGACGCGTTCCAAATACTGTGGTGCGATGCTGTCCTCGTCGTTGCGCTTCGGGGCTGTCGCCGCGAATCCGGCAGGCGTGGCGTGGGTGATCGTCGCTGTCGTCACCAAGCCGACTTTCGCGCCCTTTTTCTTTAAAATTTCCGCTATCGGCGTCAGTTCCTTACCTCCCGGCGTGACATTGATCGCGCCGTTATTCACGCGCTGACCGCCGCCCCATGCGGTGGATGCTGCTGCGGAATCTGTGACCATCGAGTTCGCGGATGCGGTGTCCATCAGCCCGCGAGTGGCGCGCTTATCGTTGAGCAACGACCACCATTGCGTGCCGCGCTGACGGGTGAGCGTGGAAAACGCCTCGGCCATGGTTAGGACGCCCGGACTCATCCCATCGGACACCATGAAGACCACGCCGCGCACCTTTCTGGCAGGAACGCCCGTCGCCTCCGCAGATGCCTTTGCGCCAACTAACATCGCTGCCGCTCCGCTGAAAGTTGCTGCTTTCAGCCAATCCCGCCGCGCGATTCCACCACTGTTGACTTCTAGGTTCATAGAGGACTTTTAACGAGCTCACGAGCAAACAACAAGAGAGGATAAGTGGTTCTCAGGAACTCAGAGTGAGGTGGAACTCCAAGCTCAGTCCAGACACTTTCGAACTTACAAATTCAGAGGTTCTTTGAACCACTGGATGGCTTCTTTCCAATGGGACTCTTCGAAGCCGTGTCCTTTCTTGTGATAAAAAACGCGGTAGTCCGTGTATTGGGATTTTTTTAACTCGGCGAGCATCTTGTCTTGGAGATCGGTCGGGCAAACTTTGTCGTTTTCCCCAAAGCTGTAGTAGAGACGCAGCTGTTTTTTCTGCGGAGTTTTTAGTGAGATATCCTTGTCCCACATCACGGGACTATAATTGCCGACGCCAAGAAAACAGCCAGCCACCCGCCAGTCATTGGACATCATATACATTGCGACATAAGAGGCGTTGCCGGAACCACCGGAATTTCCGACATGTATGAAACTCCACTGATTGGCTGGATGGTCGCGCAGCAATACCTCCATTGCGCCGCGCAGCAGATTCGCCCGGAAGGCCGGGGTGTCATTTTGGCCGGGATGGCCGAACTCACCATCGAGCGCCATGACAAGGGCATTTTCTTCTAGCGCGACCCTCGTGAAGTTAGATAAGGCTGAAAAGCTGATGTTCCTCCCCGGTGACTGGCAAAGCACCACCAGCGAATTCTTGTCCGCTGGGTCAAATTTCTCCGGCACGATGACGTTGATTTTCACTCGCGTGGTCGGCTTGCCATAGAGTTTGCCGAGCTCTTTGGTGATACTCTTGTCCGTGATTTCCGCGATCACCTCGGTCCTCTGGCCACGCGTGATCCATTGACCCGCGAGTTTAAATTTCCCTTCATTTGCAGCGGCCAATTTCTTCTCCTCATTTTTCTTTTCGCTGTCCATGCGGCGCGCTTCTTCGAGCGATACAGCACTCAATTTAGCGTGAGGAATCTGGGTCGCTTGCGGCTGGCCCTTGATCTTCAGCGATACATATTGGTCAGTAACGGCCACGAATTCCGCCTCAATGATCTTGCCCTCGGGGTTCGTCCATTTCGTGAAGACTCCTGACTCTGCTGACAGTTGTAAGGTGAGCGCCGCTGTGAGTAGAGGTTTCAGGAAATGGCGAGGGAGTTTTTTTGTCGGAATCATTTCTGGTAGATTTAGTGTTTTTTGCAGGACTGTGGTCAAGCATGGAGAGCAAGTGCATCTCTGATACGAGCAGGAAAAACCAGCTGATCTCGGATTGCAGATCGGGATCTCATGCTACCGAGCGCAATGTACCACAGAATCCAAATCTCCCCTTGAACCACAGCCATCCCCGCAAGAGACTCGCGGCGTCCATGGCTACTGCTTCTTCACTCGCTCCTTCGCTTCCTGATGCCACTGGCCATTTTGGTCAATTCGGCGGGATGTTTGTCCCGGAAACTTTGATGGCTCCGCTTCAGGAGCTCGCCACTGCCTACGCCGCCGCCAAAGCGGACCCGGCATTTCAGGCGGAACTCGATGATTTACTCCACAACTACGTTGGCCGCCCGACGCCGCTCTATTTCGCGGAGCGGTGGACGGAGCTGCTCGGGGGTGCGAAAATTTATCTGAAGCGCGAAGACTTGCTGCACACCGGTGCCCACAAGATCAACAACGCCATCGGCCAAATTTTGTTAGCGAAACGTCTCGGAAAAAAGCGCATCATCGCGGAAACCGGAGCAGGTCAGCACGGAGTGGCGACGGCGACGGTCTGCGCCCGCTTCGGCATGGAATGTGTCGTTTATATGGGAAAAGTGGACATGGAGCGGCAAGCACTCAACGTTGCTCGGATGCGGCTGATGGGGGCGGAGGTCCGCGCCGTGACCGCAGGCCAAGCGACGCTCAAGGAAGCGGTGAACGAAGCGATGCGCGACTGGGTGGCGACGGTGGATGAGACGCATTACATCCTCGGCTCCGCGCTGGGCTCGCATCCTTTTCCGATGATTGTTCGGGATTTTCACCGCGTCATCGGCGTGGAGGCAAGGCGGCAGATTTTGGAAAAAGAAGGCCGCTTGCCGGACTTGTTAGTCGCGTGCGTGGGCGGTGGCTCGAACGCGATGGGGCTGTTTCACCCGTTTCTCGCCGATGAAAACGTCCGCATGGTAGGCGTGGAAGCAGGCGGCGACGGCATCATCCCAGAACGCCACGCCGCGCGGTTTCAGGGTGGAAAACTCGGTGTACTTCAGGGAACGAAGACGTGGTTGTTAGCAAATGATGATGGCCAGATTGAGCTGACGCACTCGGTTTCCGCTGGTCTCGACTACGCAGCCGTGGGCCCAGAGCACGCCTATCTGCAAGACATCGGGCGGGTGGAATACACTTACGCGACCGATGACGAAGCACTCGCCGCCTTTAAGGAACTCGCTCACAGCGAAGGCATCATCCCCGCGCTGGAAAGTGCTCACGCGATGGCCTATGTCTCCAAAATCGCGCCGAGTTTACCTAAAGACTGCATCCTCATCGCGAATCTATCAGGACGTGGAGATAAAGATGTCGAGCAGGCGTCGAAGTACTTGCTGAAGTGAGGGAACAGGAGGGTCGGATTGACAGCTCGGCAGGAATTTCTCAGCTTATGAGAGTATGAAATTCGCAAAACCCATGATTGGCATTTCTGAAATGCCACACTCTCTAACGCTGGTCGCTGCGTTATGGATGACGCTTCTTCCTTCTCGCCTAGACGCGCTGACTTTTGATTTCACTTTCACCCCGACGAGCACGGTGCAAGACATCGCTGGCTTCAATGCCGCAGCAGCTTTTTGGTCATCTAAGCTCACGGACAATGTCACGATCAAGATGAACGTCGGCACGGGGGCGTTAGATATTGGCGTCCTCGCTTCTGCGGGATCTGCGGACGACCCCTATTTATATTCCGACATCAGAAATGCACTCGCGGGAGAAGCCTCGTCGGCAACTGATACGTCGGCAGTTAACTCGCTGGCGATTGGCCCATCGTTCGGGATGTTATTAAACCGGACCTCTAATAATCCTGCTGGCGCCGGCTCCGCAACTACCTACATCGACAATGACGGTGGCTTAAATAACTCCATCATTCGTATGACCACGGCGAATGCTAAGGCACTCGGGGCAATTTACGACTCCACTCACGTGGATGCAGACATCACGTTCAGTAATGCATTCGCTTACGATTACGACAGTAGCAACGGCATCACTACGGGTAGTTTTGATTTCGTGGGAATCGCGATTCATGAAATCGGGCATTCGCTCGGATTCACCAGCGGAGTCGATATTCTCGACGGAAACTCGACCTCACCTAACTTTTTCCCGGACAATGCTTTCACTTACGTCACGACTCTCGACCTTTTCCGCTACTCCGCAGCAAGCACAGCCAGCGGTGTGATCGACTGGACTGCGGATAACAGGACTAAGTATTTCTCGCTGGATGGCGGGGTGACTGGATTAGGAAATTTTTCCAACGGACTTACTCATGGCGATGGTAGTCAAGCGAGTCACTGGAAGGATAATCTAGGACTCGGCATCATGGATCCGACTGCTGCGCCGGGTGAGACGCTCGTGGTCACGCCGCTGGATCTCGTCGCCTTCGATGCCATCGGCTGGAACCTTGTTCCTGAGCCGTCAGTATTCCTGCTAGGCTCGCTGAGCGTGGTGTTCATGGTGGGTCGTCGCCGTCGCTAATCCGATGACGCGGCTCTTCTCGTTAGACAAGGCGATCACTGTGGCGTTGCTTGCCATTGCCATGGTCATCGCTTTGGTCGTCATCGTTGGTGAGGGAATGATTCACCGAGATCCTAAGGCGCAACCTGTGAGTTCCGAGCGTCTTGCCTCACCACCGACACCGGCAGAACCTGCGGCACTGGTAGTGCTGGAGGCTTTCTTTGAGGCAGCGAATCTCGCGGCTAAAGCAGAATTTGTCAGGGATGGCGCACGGGTGAAGCCGCTGATGATGGACTACCATGAGAGACGCGGGCATTCGTTTCCTACGCTGGGTCGCGTGTCGCAGGGAAAGTCTGCGAGCTTCGATGGGACGCAGATGGTGCTCTTCGAAGTCGAGCCATTTTCCGGCCCGCGCTACCCGGTGGCGGTGGTGTGGGACGGGCAGCGATTTGCAGTCGATTGGGAAAGCCTAACTGCGTATGGCAGCATGGATTGGAGCGAATTTATCGAGACAAAACCTGCGGCGACACAAACCTTGCGGGTATTCGTTCACCGTGTCTCAGAGGCTGCACAGATTCCCGGCCTGCCTGCTGGCTATGTGTCTTTCAGCATGGAGCACCGGGATGATAGTCAGTCACTAACGGCTGTGGCTGGCCCATCGATGTCTGCGCTTCTTCAGCCACTAGTTAGAAATGGGCGCACACCCGTCACCCTCGAAGTCGTTTGGAAGCCTCTCGCACTTGGCGGCACTCCGATTGTTGAAATTCTCAGACTGGTCTCGCTGAAGTGGAGTCCATGAATTTCAGGTTGCGTCTTGATTTTAAGCGCGTTGCTGGGTAGAGGATTCCTCAACGATTTATGAAAAACCACCTACTCAGCCTATTCGCTCCCGCCCTTTTGACCGCCACTTCCGCGTATGCTGCGACGGTCGGCCACACGTTCACCGGAGTCACGACATCAAACGTCGTAACGGCCGGTGACATTACCGCCGAGTTCCCGGTGGGGACGCGCTGGACCGTGCGGGTGGAATGGGACGCGACTGCTCCCTACACCGAACTTTATCCGAGTCAGTCCACTTTCGCCCTGACCAAGTTCATGGTCATACTCGAAGGACAGACTGGAAACTGGACTTCCAGCTCGTTGCCCGGCAAGGCGTCCTTCGGCGTCAATCAATTCGGGGGAACGCATGAACTCCAGTTCACCAGTGGTTGGGGGCCGGAGAACCAGACGAATCCCACGATTGAGGATTTGGCACCTTACAGCATCAACGTCACGCTCACGGACCCGACGGCCACCGCGATATCATCGCTGGAAACCACACCAACCGGAGTGGACCTCGCGAAGTGGAGTGAAGGAGAGTTCAAATTCTATCTGAACAACGCAGGCACCAGCGTGATCTATGGGAGCGCGGATCTTGTCGGTGCGGACAGCACTCCAGATGTCGGCGTGAAGCAGCTCGGCGGCAAAGCCCTGAAGGATGGAAAAGCGGTTAGTGACTTTGGTAAAGCCAAGGTGGGCAAGCTCGGCACGGTCTTAAAATATAAGATCACCAATGCCAGCGACACCAAACTCTCGGAAATCATGGTATCGCTGACGGGCGCTGCGAAGAAGGATTTCAAGCTCAAGAAACCTGCGGTGAAATCCCTGAAACCCGGCGAGAGCATGATCTTTGAAACTTCTTTTCAACCCACTGCGAAAGGGAAACGGAAAGCTGAGATTCTCATTTACGGCAACGGCGCGAAAGAGAGAGCTTTCAATATCGGGGTCGTCGGTAAGGGCGAGTAAATCAACGGATTCGTTTTCACTGATCTGCCAAGCCATGACCAAGACTAGCTGAAATCAGTAGTCAGAATTCTCCATCCATTTTCTACCGAGCGTCTGAAAGCTCCGAAGGGCTGTGGAGCAGCGATTAACTCTTTAAAATCTAGCTGGATAGGTCGGGGAATCGGGACAGCGGAATAATGAATGGATTTCCCTACTTTCATTCGAGTTAGCCGGGCGGGATTTGCCCTCAGGCATCACGTTTTGGAGCAAATTCGTCCGGTGTTGTTCATACGCGAAAAATCCGTGATACACGGCACCACAAAAAAACCGCCGGGTGCATAGCAACCCGGCGGCTTTGAATTCAAGATTTCAGCCTCCGCATTATTTCAAGCGGATGTGGCGTTTGGCATCATGGGTGTAAGGCGTGTTGTCGCGAACTTTAAGCACGGACGGCGTATCGGAGAGCACCGTCGTGTGCTTTTGACCGCTGAACCAATCCACCAAGTTTGAGGAAACTTCGACTTTTTGATCCGACACTGCCCAATCTGCGGGTTTCTCAATGGTGAGAACGATATATTTTAAACCGTCCTCTGCCTTTGTCACCGTGATCGCAGAATTGGCGGCACTGGAATTATCGACTTTCGCAAAAGAAGCTGCCGAGCGAGAGCCTCCTTTGGAGCGAGAGGCCGAAACTCCTTTGCCAGTCAGATTGATGTCGATGACACCCTCGTTGCTATCGTTGCTGGTGATTCTGAGAACAGCGGTCTTGGTGCCAGCAGAGCTGGGCTTGAAAGTGACTTTGAAATTCGTTTTCTCACCGGGTTTGAGCGTTCTTAACTTCGGAGCGGTGGTTTTGAAATCTTTAGAACCAGTAATCACAACCGTCAGACCCGTGATGTCGGCAGATCCGGTGTTTGTGACATTGAATGTTTTCGTGTAAGTCGTTTTGACAGTGCCGAAGCCATTTGTGGAGCCAGTGACAATCTCTGCATTATTGGGAAATGGCTGGTTCACTAGGATCTCAGGGATGCCTTGGCCGACAGCCGTGAGTGGGATAGTGAACAACGACTCGGCATCTGGATCGGTGCTATTGATCACGAGGGTCGCATTGAAGTTACCTACGACATTGGTCGTGAAGCTGACATCGAAGGTGGTCGTGGCATTTGGCAGGAGAAAACTAAGAGCTGGAGGGGTCAGGGTGAAATTAGCCGCACTAGGGCCTGACAATGTGAGTCCTTCAAGACCTAGGTTTCCGAGACCGTTGTTGCGAATGGTGAAGGATTTCACCGATGTCGTCGATAGGAGCACGTTTCCGTAAGAAACGACTGTGGTGTTATCTTCTAAGTCAGTTCCTTGTTGATCCACAGCAATGTCAGGCAGGAGAGCACTCCCTGTTACATTGATATCGAACGGATTTTCGTCAGCGTCATTGCTGGAGATTTGGATCACTGCATTTTTGGTTCCAAGCGCAGTAGGCGCAAAGGTAACTGTGAATGTCGTGCTGCCGCCAGCGGGAACTACTTTTAGCAAAGGCTGGGTAACTCTGTAGCTGCTAGCATCGGCTCCGGTGCTGGACACTGCGAGGTTGATCAATTCAGATCCACCTAGGTTCTTAATCACAAAAGTCTGTGGGATTGCTGACAGCGCAGTCATGTCCACAGAGCCAGCGGCATCAACTAAAACTGTGGCGGCAGGGTATTCGATGGAAATTTCTTGAGCATTCGATAAGTCACCAAACTCATAGGCTCCTAGGTCTAGAACTGGCGTAGAGATGGATGGAGTATTTTGGACTCTCGTGAAACCAATAATGTCTGCGGGAACCAGTTCGGCCACGTTGTTGTCTGAGTCAATGTCCAGTTTATCGGTGAAGAGGAAATTGCGATAGGGCACGATTCGGTCACGAATCGTGACGGTGTTGCTTGTAGAAATTGCAGAACTCCCTGTTGAGAGCCGTAATCCGTCATCTTGAGTTCTCCAGATATCATCGGCCCCGTCTGGATCTGCAACATCCACAAACATAGGATCTCTGGCAATAAAGGAACTCGCAAGTTCCCCAACATAGACATCAGCTACCCCATCAAAGTCTGTGTAAAAGGGATCACTAAGCGTATCAATGATGTTCTTCGCGAAATCAGGTGCGCTTGGGTAGCTTTCATAAGTATTTCTCAACGCTCCCCCATCTGTCACACTGATCATCGTTTCTAGGCTGAAATCATCATCATCGACCTCTTCAGTTCGCCAGAAAATGTTATTTAAAATTCTGACGCGGGTCATGCAAGAAATCGCGCTTCCAGTAGTGAAAACCGGAGGAAAAAGCGGAGGCGTAAGCACCTTTCCGGGTTCCGGCACTCTTCTATCCCAAACGGCGAGCACTCCGTTATCAACAAATGTTGAATCCGCGATGGTGATTACCGACGCGGCGTCCCCAGTTGAATCAATCGTGCCGTCGGCTGCAATTGCGCCGCCGCGAATCTCACTCGTATTTTTCACGAAAACACAATTCACCAAAGTGGACTCGGCATTTTCCGTGAAGATTGCACCACCTCCACCGGCTCCTCGTCCGCCGCCAAACTCTCTACCATTATTGAAATCAATCCTGAAGTCGATGGTGCCAGTTCCGCCCTTATTCTCTTCAAAGACGAAATTAGCGATGTTCACACTTCCACGGATGGCTCCACCGTAAGATTTATCAGAGTCAGATTCATTCCTAATGAAGGTGCAATTTTTTCCGCTTACCTTTCCATGGATTGCGCCACCCGATGAATTTGGTGCATCCCGGGTTGTCCCGAAGGCAGTCGCGATATTTTCGATAAAGTTACAATCCACAAGGGTAGCATCTCCAGAGATAGCCCCTCCGCTGGCTGTCGGTGTTCCATTTGCATCTGAGAATACACCGTTCTCAATGAACTCACATTTATCGGCAATTACTCTTCCAGCGATTGCCCCGCCTTTCGCAGAACCATCCGCTTCCGAACTTGATATAACCTCGTTCTCAATGAATTTGGAATTGCTCGCAGTGACATTTCCAAAAATAGCACCTCCGGCGTTATCTCTCGGGTGTCTCTGCCTCACAGGGGAAACCTCGTTATCTTCGAAAATACAGCCGTTCATGATCACATTGGAGACGGTGCTGGTGCCGCCATCTTCGACCATGATCGCCGCCCCGGACAGAATCGCTTCGTTGTCTCGAAAGATGCAGTTTTGGAGAGTTAAAACCCTGTCTTTGCTGACATAGCAGGCTCCCCCTTGGTTATAGACCGCCTGTGGGCGATAGGGTTCGGAAGCATATCCATTCGCAAGGCCATCTTCGACGATCAACCCATCAAGGGTGGTATTTGCAGTTACTACTACGACGTTAAGTGACGAGTAAAGTGGGTTCACCGGATCAATAGCCCCGGATAGAATCGTAATATTCAACGCTGCATTACGCTGAGTCAGTAGGGTCTCAGTGCCATTGAATCCGCCATAAAGTTTTTGGCCGCTGACCTCAAAAGAAACTTCGCGATCTGCGTAAATCAGATCTTCGTCCAATCCCACCGTTTGGTCGGGGAAATAATCGCCTTTCGCGATCCAGATATCGTCATTAGCGGTCGTCGCGGCGAGTGCGTCACGGAGGTACTTATACGCAGTAGCCCAAGAAGCGCCGTTGCCGGACGCGGGGACCGCGCCGTTGACGAAAACGGTTCGCGCACTTGCAGAACCACAGCACAAGATCGCCGCTGTGAATACAGCCATGCTGCGAATTGGGCGTGGCTGGTTCAGCGGGCGGGTAAGTCGGTTTAAAAATTGCATAACACCTGAAGGGTTTGGGTTGGAATCCATCACGGCTGGTGATTAACAGATTGGCCGATGCCCGCAACCAGAATCATCGAAAAGGCAATTTTTAGGGTCGGAGCGTAGGCGAAATTCCTGACAAGCCCGAAGCCCTTCAAACGAATTTTCCCATCCCTGTAAAAAATATGCTTTGCCGCCATGCGCTTGTTGCCACCGAACGAGGGATCTGCTAAGGGTTTTTTCAATGGGAGGAAACATGCCGCAACTTGAGTTCCGTTGGACCTCGTGGTTTCGCGTCCTCAAGACTCCAGATGTGCCGCAGACCAAGCCTGGGCGCGAGGATAGCGGCCTGACAGCGTGGTGCGTGGAGGCCGCGAAATCGCTCGGCCTCAGCGAACTCGCCCGCAAGGTGCGGGTGACGTGGAATCCACGGATGCAGACGACGGCGGGGCGTGCGTGGTGGCCGGATCGTGCCATCGAACTCAATCCCAAGCTCAAAGACTGCGAACCGGAGGAGCTTTGGCGGACGCTGAAGCACGAGCTCGCGCATCTCGTCGCCTACGAGCGGTGTGGCCGCCGCCGCATCGAGCCGCATGGTCCCGAGTGGCAAACGGCTTGCGCAGATCTCGGCATCGCGGGCGAGCAACCGTTTCACACGTTGCCTTTCAAACGCCGCAAAATGAAGCGGAACCACGCCTACGTTTGCTCGAATTGTTTCATCGTGATTCACCGCGTGAGGCCGATCAAGCGGTCAGTCGCTTGCTACGAGTGTTGCCGAAAATTCAACCAAGGCATCTATCACGACCGATTTCGCCTCATCAAAAACAAACCCTGACGAAAAAATGGCAGAGTTTGTTTTCCAATGAGGACTTCTGTGAAGGTGGATGCAACTTGCGGCTTGGCAGCGGGGCGGATGCGGGATGCGATGGCCGAGAGATGATTTCCATCACCGAAGGCACACCGATCCCAGGATTTAGCGATGGGGTGAAGGAGGCTTTTTCCCGTAAGGGTCTGCTGGCGAAGTCGCGGGATTTCGAATACCGCCCGCAGCAGCAAGAGCTGGCGGTGGCCGTGGCGGAGGCTTTTACCAGCGCGAGTCCGCTGGTGGCAGAGGCGGGGACGGGCGTCGGGAAATCTTTGGCGTATTTGCTGCCTGCGGCGCGGTTCGCGCTGGAGACGGGGCGCAAGGGGATCATTTCGACGCATACGATCAATTTGCAGGAGCAACTCGTGCGGAAAGATATTCCGATCGTCAGGAAAGTGTTAGGTGTCGAGTTGCCAGCGGTATTATTAAAGGGGCGGGGCAATTATTTGTGCCCGCTGAGGCTGCGGCGGGCCTTGGATCAAGCGGCGGATTTATTCACCGGGACGGAGCATGATGAGCTGGAGGCGATTCGTAAATGGGCGGAGGGGACTCGCGATGGGACGCTGAGTGATTTGAATTTCCAGCCGCAGATGAAGGTGTGGCTTCAAGTGTGCAGTGAGGCGCATCTTTGTACGCCGCGAAATTGTGGACCTCGGGGAAATTGCTTTTTTCAAGAGGCGCGGAAGGCGGCGGCGGACGCGAAGTTGATCGTGGTGAATCACACCTTGTTCTTTGCTTTGCTGAACACGGATGATCTTTCAGACGGCGAGGAAGACCCGAAGAAAGTCGGCGGATTTTTGTTTCCTAACGACTTCGCAGTGCTGGATGAGGCGCACACCATCGAGCAGGTGGCGGCCGTGCAGCTCGGGCTGCGGGTGTCGCAGGCTGGCCTGCGCTTCGACTTGCAGCGGCTCTATCACCCGAAGACGCGGAAAGGCTTGCTGAAGTCGTTCCGCAAGGCATCCGCGATGATGGCGGTGGAGGAAGCATTGGCAGCGGCGGAGCGGTTTTTCCACAATGTGGGTGATGCGTCGAAGTTTGGAAACTACTCGAAAGAATGCCGGGTGCGGCAAACCGAGATAGTTTCTAACACTCTTGCAGCACCGTTGCGGAATCTGTGGTTAGAAATCGATACGCTGGCGGAAGATGTGGAGTCTGAAACGACGCGGGCGGAGCTGCAGGACGCCTCACGCCGCCTACGCGAGACGCATGGAGCGGTGGGCGTGTTCTTAGATCAGTCGAGTGAAGACAGCGTTTATTGGGTGGAACGAAGCGGGCGCGATGAGCAGCAGTTTAGTTTGCACGCCGCTCCAGTGAATGTGGCAGACACGCTGCGGCCACTGCTTTTCAGCGGGAAAAAGTGCATCGCTCTCACCAGTGCGACGCTGGGCGTGGGCGACCCGAAGCTCGGGTATTTCCGGGGACGAGTCGGCGCGGAGAAGGCGCGGGCATTGTGTATCGGTAGCCCCTTCGACTACCAACGGCAGATGCGGGTGCGGATCTATAAGTCGGTGCCAGATCCGGGCACGCCGCGCTACGACGAGCTGCTGGCAGAGGGGATTCGCCTGTCATTGTTAGAAAGCGATGGTCGGGCGTTCGTGTTGTTCACCAGCTACCGGACGATGCGTGATGCGGCACAGCGCTTGGAGAAATTTTTCCGCACTCAGGGATGGCGGATTTTTATCCAAGGTGACGGGCTGCCGAGGCACCGGATGATCGAGGAATTTCGCAATGATGTTCACAGCGTTTTATTTGGGACGGACAGTTTCTGGACTGGGGTGGATGTGCCGGGTGAAGCACTTTCTAACGTGGTAGTGACGCGGCTGCCATTCGCGGTGCCAGATCACCCGCTGACGGCATCGCGGCTGGAAGCGATCGAGGCAGCGGGGGGAAATCCGTTCATGGATTACTCAGTGCCGGAGGCGATTCTCAAGATGCGTCAGGGCGTCGGACGTTTGATCCGCACGGAGCGGGACAATGGGCTGGTGTGCATCCTCGACAACCGAATCCTAACAAAGCGTTACGGTCAGGCGTTTCTCAAAGCACTGCCGGATGCACCAGTGGAGGTGATTACTTGAAAAGCCAAGTCTGCTTCAGAATTTCCCGCTCTCAGTCGGTTGACAAGTAGAGTCCATACTTCCAGTCTCCGCGCCGTGAGTTTTGACCTGAAAAGTTCCCCTCTTGAAGCCGCACATGTGGCACTCGGTGCAAAGATTGTTCCCTTCGCGGGATGGAACATGCCCGTACAGTATTCGTCGATCATCGACGAGCACACCGCCGTCCGCACGGCCTGCGGGATTTTTGATATTTCCCACATGGGGCAGTTCATCGTCAGTGGCCCAAATGCGGCGGCGTGGTTGAATGGCTTGCTCACGAACAACATCGCCAAGCTCGCCATCGGCCAAGGACAATACACGTTGATGCTCAACGAACGCGGCGGCGTGATTGATGACCTCATCGCCTATCGCGCGGGTGAAACTGAGTTTTTCCTCGTGGTGAATGCTTCCATGATCGACGAGGATTTCCTGTGGATGGCCGCACGCCAAGACGAAGATGTGGTGCTGACTAACGAGAGCGATGCCTGGGCTGGCATGGCGATCCAAGGACCGAGTGCCACTGCGATTTTCGCTCAAGTTTTCCCCAACGAAACACTGCCGCCACGCAATGGCATCGCGACGCTGGCGGATGGCTCGATCGTCTGCCGGACGGGTTACACGGGCGAAGATGGCTTCGAGTTTTTCTGCCCTGCTGCTGACGGAATCAGCCAATGGGAAAAATTTCTATCCGCTGGCGCGAAACCCTGCGGTCTGGGTGCGCGCGACTCGTTGCGGTTAGAAATGGGCTACCCGCTCAATGGCAACGATCTCTCTCCCGAGCGCACGCCCATCGAGGCCGGACTCGGAATTTTCTGCGACCTCGAAAAGGGCGACTTCATCGGTCGTGAAACACTCGTCCGCCAAAAGCAAGACGGCCCGGCCATGAGACTCACCGCCATCCGCTATCTGGAAAAGGGCGCACCGCCGCGAGCGCATTACCCGGTAGTTTCCGCGACGGGCGCAGTCATCGGCGAGCTCGCAAGTGGCGTCCTTTCACCCTCGCTGATGGCCGGCATTGGTATGGCCTATCTGCCCGCAGAATACGCCAAACTCGGCACCGCACTCGGCATCGAGGTGCGTGGGAAAATTTTCCCCGCAGAGGTAGTGAAGAAGCCGTTTTACAAGCCGACGCCACCATGAACCCTTCTTCAAACTCAAGAGATATGCCCAAATGGCGCGATAAGCAGCGGACACTCCCGGTCGGGGAAAAGATCGATCTGATGGGACGCTTCATTCAAGAAACACGCCAACTCGAACTCGTTAAAAAATCATGCAAGCCGTCTGTGATGTCTTGGAACAGCTCGTCAGGGAAAACACCCTAAAGCACTACGCTATTGGTGGCGCAACTGCGGCTGGATTCCATGGCGAGCCTCTCGCCACCCGGGACATCGATGTTTTTGTTTTCATCGATCCACCGGCTGGCTCGCAGTTACTAACACTTGAGCCGCTTTTTTCTCGTCTAGCAGAACTGGGTTTTTCCGAGTTTGAAGAAGAAGGCGTGCTGGTTCATGGGTTTCCTGTGCAGTTTCTCAGCGCGGCACCTGGCTTGGAAACCGAGGCTGTTGAGCGAGCCCTCGTCGTCGAGTGGGACAGTCACCGCATCCGGGTGATCCGACCCGAATACCTCGCCGCCATCGCTCTAACTGTCGGGCGACCTAAAGATCGCGCCCGCTTGGTTTATCTAGTCGAATTACCCGGCTTTGACCGGGTACTTTTTGCCGATATTTTGACTCGTCATCGCCTTAGGAATCGTTGGGATGAGTGGGCCAATGCCTTGAGTCTTGATAACTGACGCAGGCAACCCCCCCAATAACTTCTAACTCATAACTTATAACAAAATTCCACCATGAACACACCCGCCGACCTCCGCTACGCCACCTCCCACGAATGGGTCCGCCTTGATGGCGAGATCGCCACCGTAGGAATTTCTGACCACGCCCAAGAAGAACTCACCGACGTGGTATTCGTCGAGCTGCCCGCCATGGGGCGCACCGTGGACGCGGGTGATCCGACTGCGGTGGTGGAATCCGTGAAGGCTGCTAGTGATATTTACGCACCGATCAGCGGGGAAATCATCGAGGTGAATCCAGCCGTCGAGGCCGATCCATCCTTGGTCAACACCGACCCCTATGGCAAAGGCTGGATCTTCAAACTTAAAGTAAAAGACGCCACCCATGTTTCCAAACTGATGGACGCAGCGGCATACGTGGCGCAAATCAGTTAGGTTTCGCTTTCAGCAAACCACGACTGCTCCACAGGTAATTCCAGCCGGAAATGACCGTCAGTGCGACGGCTCCCCACAGGAAAAGCGGCTGCAACCAGCCGCCGACGCTGACCGGGCGGGCGTGATGGCAAAGCCACTCCGCAGCGGCGGGGAGTTCCTTCGCTTGCTCGCCTGTTAGCCAGATCAGGCCGGTGATGAGGTAAGCAAGCTGGAAGGTGGTTTTCCATTTTCCGAGATTGTCTGCGGCGAGGACTTGGCCAGCCTCGATGGCGATTTGGCGCAGCCCGGTGACGAGAAATTCGCGCCCGATGATGAGTGCCGTGACCCACACCGGGCAGAGGCGTTGCTCCGTTAGGAAAATAAACGCGGCACTCACGAGGATCTTGTCCACCAGCGGGTCCATCAATTTCCCTAACGGCGTCACTTGCCCCAATTTCCTCGCCAACCAGCCGTCCACGAAATCACTGATCGCCGCCACCACGAAGAGCACCAAGCCCGCGACGTGCCACGCCAGTGTATCTTGCGACACCGCGATCACAAAGGCAGCCGTCATCACGAGGCGGGAAAAGGTGATCGCATTCGGTAAGTTCACATCCGCAATGTGCAAAATGCATTCTCGGATGGCAACAAGGGGTTGCACCATTCCATCGCCGTGCCTACATACTCGCCCGCCAAGCATGGCATCTTCATTATGAGCAACAGCGATTTCGGACTCATTGGTCTGGCCGTCATGGGTCAGAATCTCGTTCTCAACGTGGAATCCCGTGGGTTCCAAGTTTCAGTTTACAACCGCACCACCTCGGTCACGGACGAGTTTGTCGGCAGGCATCCCGGGAAAAAACTCGTCGGCGAGCACACGCTCCAAGGCTTCGTGAACTCGCTCTCCTCGCCGCGCAAGGTGATGATTATGGTGAAAGCCGGCGGTCCCGTGGATGCCGTCATCGAGTCGCTCATCCCGCTGTTAGCTCCCGGCGACATCATCATCGACGGCGGAAATTCTCTCTACACCGATACCGAGCGCCGCGACAAATGGCTCGGTGATCTCGGTTTCCGCTTCATCGGTGCAGGTGTCTCGGGCGGTGAAGAAGGCGCGCGCAAAGGCCCATCCATCATGCCCGGCGGCCCAGCTTCCACTTGGGAAGTGATGAAGCCCATTTTCGAATCCATCTCTGCTCACGCTGAGGGCGAACCCTGCGTCGTCCACATCGGCCCCGGCGGCGCGGGCCACTACGTGAAGATGATTCACAACGGCATCGAATACGGCGACATGCAGCTCATCTGCGAGGCTTACAACATTTTCAAAGCCGCTGGCTTCACCGCGAAAGAACTCGCCGAAGTCTTCACCGATTGGAACGAAGGCGATCTCGAAAGCTACCTCATCCAGATTACTTCGAAAATTTTCGCCCAACAAGATCCCGAGACCGGCAAGGCACTCGTGGATCTCATCCTCGACACCGCCGGTCAGAAAGGCACCGGAAAATGGACGCTCATCAATGCCGTCGAAAACGCAGTCGTCATTTCCACGATCAACGCCGCCGTCGAAGCCCGCATCCTTTCCTCCATGAAAGACAAACGCGTCGCCGCCAGCAAAGTCCTCGAAGGGCCGAAGCCTGTCATCGACGCGAAGAAAAAGAAGCTCGTGAAAAAAGTCCACGACGCCCTCTTCGCTTCCAAGATCATTTCCTACGCTCAAGGTCTGGACCTCATCACCGCGATGAGTAAGGAAAAAGGCTGGGATCTCGATCTCGCCAAAATCGCCGCCATCTGGCGCGGCGGCTGCATCATTCGCGCCCGTTTCCTCAACGACATCACCGCTGCGTATCGGACGAATCCGCAGTTAGAGAACTTGATGCTCGCACCTTTCTTCACGGATCTCCTCAACGGTTTCCAAGAAAACTGGCGTGAAGTCGTGAGCATGGCCACCCTCGCGGGCATCCCGGTTCCGGCGTTCAGTGCCTCGCTCGGTTACTACGACAGCTACCGTAGCGCAGTGCTTCCTGCCAATCTCCTGCAAGCCCAGCGCGATTTCTTCGGTGCCCACACCTACGAGCGCACCGACAAGCCTCGCGGCGAAATGTTCCACACCGACTGGCCGGAAGTCATCGGCTGAGACTGAAACCCGAAAATGAAGTAACGAATGGCTACGGGCAAAATGCCCGCAGCCTATTGAAGCTCATAAATGAAGAACTTTGAGGTGACACAGTTTTTTCACCGCGAGACCACAACTCTCCATGTGGCGAAGAGCGTGAGCATGGCTCCGGCGATTTCTAACGCGTGAAATGTTTCCCCAAAGAACGCAAAGCCGCCTACCGCAGTCACGACCGGTAAGAGCATCTGCAGCGACGAGCCACGTGACACCGACATGTGCTGATAGGCTTGCGTCATGATGAGTTGGGCGGCGGTGACGATCACTGCGCCGACGATCAGGCCGACGTATGCGGATGCGGGGAGTTCAGGTAATTTCGCTGCGGCTGGCGATGCGATGAGCAGTCCGTAAAATGCTTGGGAGGCATAAATCGTGGCTGGGTGTTCTTCGTGACGTAGACCGTTTGCCATAAGTCATTTCCGAATGAAGGAGGGGGTGGCACAGACGGAGCGGATGAGCTTGGGTTCTTCCAATAAGCTTTGGAGTGATTCGAGCAGCTTGGTGGTGAGGGCTTCGCCGTCGTTGGTCAGGAAGCC
>JANOQR010000264.1:0-21965 GCA_031414935.1 Luteolibacter sp. | reverse complement strand
AATTTAGGCACCACGAATCTCGCGAATGATTCAGAATCAAAAGAAGCAAATTTTCAGCCTCTGCATGGATTTTCTTCAAGATTCGTTGGATTCGCCAGATTCGTGGTGCCTTCCTTCTTCTCTTCCATTTCCCCGTCTAGGTCCGAGTTTTTGCTCGCTGGTTTGTCGCCGGAACTGCTTTAAATCCGCTCACGAACATGAAGCTATCATCCGCTAAAACCACGCTTCCCATCTGTATCCTAGCCGCAGTCGTTGCCTTAGCTTTTGCCCAAGAGAACAACAAACCCACTCCCGCCTCAGATCCGGTCACGCTGATTTCTAACGTCCGCATCTTCGATGGTAAAAAGGGTGAACTTTCCCCAGTTTCCAACGTCCTCGTGCGCGGTAACAAGATCGCAAAAATCAGCACCGATCCCATTCCCACAGATCGCCGTGCCGACACCAAGCTCCTCGATGGCGGCGGCAAAACCCTCATGCCCGGCCTCATCGACGCTCACGTCCACACCATGATGGAAAGTATCCCGCTCCAGGCCGGGCTGTCTGCGGACATCGGCTATGTGAACCTCGTCGCCGCCAAAGCCGCAGAAAAACAACTCCTGCGCGGCTTCACCACCGTGCGCGACATGGGTGGCGCTTCATTTGCGCTCAAGCGCGCCATCGATGAAGGCGTCACGCCCGGCCCGCGCATCTATCCTTCCGGTGCCACCATTTCCCAGACTTCCGGCCACGGCGACTACCGCCCGACGACGGATCTTCCCAGAGGAACCAGTGATCCGCTGACTTACCTCGAACGCACCGGCATGACCGCCATCGCCGACGGAGCCGACGCCGTACTCCGCAGCACTCGCGAGCAGCTCATGAAAGGAGCCACCCAAATCAAACTCATGGCCGGCGGCGGTGTCGCTTCAAACTACGATCCGCTAGATGTCACCCAATACACCAAGGCGGAAATCGCCTCAGCCGTCGCAGCCGCCGAAAACTGGGGCACCTACGTCACCGTCCATGCCTACACCCCGGCTGCGATCCGCACCGCAGTGGAGGCCGGAGTAAAATGCCTCGAACACGGCCAACTCATCGACGAAGACACCGCCAAGCTACTCGCAGAAAAAGGCATCTGGTGGAGTCTCCAGCCCTTCATGGAAGACCCCGCCTTTCCCTCCGCCATGCCGGAAGGCTCGCCCAATCGCATCAAACAACTCACCATGTTCGCTGGCACAGACACCGCCTATCAGCTTGCGAAAAAACACAAAATCAAAGTCGCCTTCGGCACCGATAATCTCTTCAGCGCCGCCAACGCCGCCGCGCAAGGCCGCCAACTCACCCGCCTCACCAAGTGGTTCACCCCAGCGGAAATCCTCGTCATGGCCACCTCCAGCAACGCCGAACTCCTCGCCATGTGCGGCCAGCGAAATCCCTATCCGGGTAAACTCGGCGTCATCGAAGAAGGCGCCATTGCCGACCTCCTGCTCATCAATGGTGATCCCACTTCAGACATCAAACTCATCGAAGATTCTGAGACCAACATCCACCTCATCATGAAGGATGGAAAAATTTACAAGAACACCGCGAAGTGATCTAGCCGCGTCTTCCAGCAAGCCCATGAAGCCGCAGTGATCGGCAGGCTGAGGGGAAAAATTCCGTCAAAAACCTCACTTCGGCCTCGCCGTCTCTGGCCGTTCTTCGATCACGTAATCCGCGATGAGGTATTCCTTCCCATCGCGCAAAATCATCAGTTTCACCGGATGGCCGACGCCATACATGTAGAGCCATTTTTGGAAATCTGCGACGGCCATGATGCGGTTGTAGGAGAACTGCACGAGAATGTCGTTCACCCGCAAACCCAACTTCGCCGCCGGGCTGTCTGGCCAGATGTGCTCAATGGCGATGCCGCCGTTATGCTTCTTCGCCGTGGGGAAAAATCTCAGTTCAGCTTCATTCAACGCCCGCACGGAGAAGCCCGTCCACGGCGATTTCAGACTGCCTTTCTGTTTGATGCTGTCGTAGATGTTAAAGCAAAGATTGATCGGCATGAGATGAGTTTCGCCGCTCACTTCTTGATGATCCTTCTCCGCGGTGGGCTTGAAACCGGTGTAAATCGCCACCACTTCGCCTGTGTCTGCTAGTAGCACGGGGCCACCGATGGATGCCTCGGGGATGTCGATTTTCGCCCGAAACATCGTGGACGTGAGACTTTCCTGATAGCACTCGCGAGTGTTCAGCCCGACCACTTCGCCCAGCGTCGGACGGATGCTGCCGCTTTCAAACCCACTCACAGCAGCGAGGCGATTACCCGCCGCGACTTCTTTGGCACGGCCGATTTTTGCGACCTCGAAGTTTTCTCCAACACCGATTTTCAAAATGCCCAGATTGATCGTTGGCTCCATGCCGATGACCGTCGCGGTGAACGTGCGATCGGTACCATCGGTGAGCGTGACGTGGAAATCTTCGAGCAAGCTGCCCTTGCTCGGGTGAGTTAAATTTTTGTAATTGGTGAGTAAGAAGCCGTCTTTTTCCACCATGAATCCGAGGCTGCGATTCGTTGGCTGCGCGGAGTCTTCACCCGCGACATAGACTTTTTCGTAAGACTCGATGCGGACCAGTCCGGTGAACTCCGCAGCACTCGCGCACAGCGAAGTCGTGACGATGAAGAGCGATGAATTCAGGAAAAATTTCATGGTTTGAAGGATTGGTTGAAGGGATTCACCTCGGTCCCGCGAGTGATCTTGATGAGTGGATGCTGCGTCGCGACATGGCATTGGTTGCAACTTTGGAGCACGCCATCCAGTGCGGTGAGCATTCGCTCCTTGTCGGCGGGTTCGGCGGTCACGGCCTTTTGAAATGGCTCGTATGCAGGCAATGCCAAGCGGTCGATCAACAATGCCACCGGCTGTCCTTCATACTCAGGCGAGTCTTTCTGGATCGTCTTCAATTGCTCTAACGACTCGTGCATGTAAAACGCCGCGAGCTTCGCATTTCCCTCATTCGCGGAGAGTGCCATCTTGTGTGTCAGTCGTTGCAAGTCGCCCATCAGGATAGCCAGTTCTGGCGCGGTCTCGGCCTCTGCCACGGGCTGCAATCCCGTTTTCGTTTCCTCCGCGATGCCGTCCGTGGACATCATCATCGCAGTGAAACCGATGCCCACGGCCACGGCTGCTAGAAATTTCAATCCGATGTTTCTGCTCATGAATAGCATTCGGTGAAGCGAACGGATGAAATCCACAACTCAAACTCAGTGACAATTCCGCTATTTTTCGTCCTTCGCCAAAATCCCCGCTACGCGATTGCGGTATGGAGATCTGGCCGAAATCTGGCAGGGTGAACGGCGTAAGGGATAGCACAACAAGCTCCTAAGAAGAGCGCCCCCCCAAAGGGCCCACGGGCGTCGGAACAAGGGATCCGACGCCCGTGGTCATTTTCAGGCCAAACCTTTCTGCGGCCTCCTAACGCTGAAACATCGCGAGGATGGGCGGCAGAGTTTCCTTCCACGCATGGGCCATCGCACAGCGGATCACGGCTTCCTCGTCATCGGTGCGGGAAAAACTGCGAGACTCCCTGAGTTTCCGCGCCGTGCGCGTGATCGCGGCGATTTCTGGAGTGAGTGAAAAAATTCCCAATACCGCCGCCAATGCCGTCGCTGCTAACAAAGCGGCGATAGCCCCGATGGGCGGAACTCTCGCGACGATGACGGCCATCAGCGCGACGATTCCGCTCAGTGGCGGCACGGCCATGCCAAATCGCTTCGAGCTAGCGCGTGATCTCGCAGCTTTCGGATCGCCATCGCGCCATTCGTCAAGTGCCTGCAATCTCAGCAAGCGGCCAAACTCGTGAGCCGACGTCTCGGAAAGCGCCGTGATTTCACTGCCGCCCGGATTCCAGCGCGTGAGGTCGCATTTGCAGGCTCGTCCGCCATTTTCCGAAAGCACCCGCAAGCCGAACCACCAGCGAGCAATGAGTGCTCCAGCGATGGGAATCAGCGAAAAAACCAGCAACAATTTCCACATGCCGCGAGCGTCGGGTGCATTTGGAAAAATGTCGCGCTACAAATGTCACTTCCTCGGCGAACCCGCCGCCACCCACGCTTTTGGATCATCAGGCCACGGGTGCCGTGGGTAACGTCCAGCGACTTCCTTCTTCATCTGCGCGTAGCCGGATGCCCAGAAGCCTCTGAGATCCTTCGTCATCTGCCACGGTTTTTGGCCGGGTGTTAGGATGTGAATCAACAGCGGAACTCGACCGCCCGCGATGGTCGGCGTTTCCCAAATCCCGAACAAATGAGAAACCCGCAGGGAAATAAACGGGTCTTTCGTGTCGCCATAAGTGATCTTCGCCGATTGGCCGTTAGGGAAATTGACGCGCTCCGGGCAATACGCATCCAACGCCTCGCGCTGGCCGTGACTCAGCCACTCGCGCAACACGCGCCAGACGTTTGACTCCTTGATTTCCTTGTAGCTCACCGCGCCGTGGCAAATCTGCGCGATGGCATCCGCGCGGTCTTCGTCCGACCAACCGGGCATCCCCAACTCCGGCATCCACTTCCCTAATAAGGTCAGCCGCGCCGTCCATTGCTCCACCGTGTGATCCCAGTTTTTTAAATCCAACTCCCCCGAAAGCACCCGCGCGGCGAGTAGCTCGGCGGCTTGATCGAGATTCACCCCGTGGTCACTTTCCTTCGCTTCTAGCACGAGATCGCGGAAACGAGTTTCTTTCCGAGCCACGACTCGGCGGCGAGTCTCGTCCCATGCCGCACCATCACTCGTCGCGAGATCTTCTGGAAATAACTCTGCCAGCCACGCCGGATCTATCGCCGTCGCACGCCGCAGATGGACGATGATTTCCCGCGCCTCCACTTCCGTAATTTCCGCCGCGACGAACGCAGGTGCATTTCTAACGCACGACTCCTCATCCAGTTTGCCCTTGCGATTTCCCACCAGCTTGCACGCCAGCGTGCCTTGGCTCATGCGGATCGCAAGTTGATCGCTGAAGGCGGCCAGCATCGCTTTTCCCACTGCCTCGCGCCGGGCTTTGAAATCCACAGGCTGCAAGTCCCAGCCGAAGCGTTTCGCCATCGCACACAGTCGATCAAATCCCTGCGCCGTCTCTCGCGCCCCGCGTGCCATCACGCCGATTTGATCACAACGTCGCGGCTCGAAACCCATCGCTTCTGCCGATTCAAATGCCCGCCACTCGCCTGCGAAGTCCGAGTCGTCATCGGCGAAAATGAAATCCTTTCTGCCCACACCACCGCGTTTGTTCGTGAAAATTCCTTCGCCCTGCACCGTCGCGGCGATGAATGCCGTCTCCGCCACGCAGCCGTGTTCGTGGCCTGCTAACATCAAGCGAGAAAAACGTGGCTCCAGTGGCAATGACGCCATTTTTCCTCCTTCATCAGTGATGCTTCCATCTGCATCGAGCGCACCCAGATCATGCAGCAATCGCTCCGCGCGAGTCAGCGCATCTTCAGTCGGTGCGTCGAACCATCGGAAATTTCTCACCTCCGCGACACCCGCCGCTTTCAGCAACAACACTGCTTCTGCTAGGTCCACGCGCCTCACTTCTGGAGACTCAAACTCCGCCCGTCGCCCGTGATCCGCCTCACTCCACAAACGGAACGCCCGACCCGGTGCTGTCCGCCCGGCGCGGCCCGCACGTTGCTCCGCCGCTGCGCGGGAAATCTTCGTAATTAGCAGCGTGTTGATCCCGCGTCGAGGCTCGAACGAAGCGGTGCGAGCGAGACCGCTATCAATCACCGTCCGCACGCCGTCGATGGTGAGAGAAGTTTCTGCAACGTTCGTCGCGACGATGATTTTCGGCCTCGGCCCCGGAGAAATCGCCGCTTCTTGCGCGGCGGGCGGCAGCGACGAGTAGAGCGGAAAAACATCCCAGCCCTTCGCGAGTCCGCTGTTTTCTAGCTGCTCAACCGTCCGGCGAATTTCGTGTGTGCCTTGCAGAAACATCAAAATGTTTCCCGCATCCGGCATCGCCATCGCCTCGCGACAAACACCCGCCATCTTTTCCCAGATCGGTGTCGGACCGCGAAATTCATTTCGCCCGACCACTGGCTTGTCCGCCCGATAAAGCACCTGCACCGGATGCGTCCGCCCGCCCGTTTCGAGCGTGATTGCTGGCGCGAGATAATCCGCGAGACCCGCAGTTTCCAAAGTCGCAGACATCACGATCACTCGCAGATCTGACCTAGCAGATTCTTGTAAATCCAGACAACGTGCCAGCGCGATGTCCACCGTTAGCCGTCGTTCGTGAAACTCATCGAACACCACCGCACCCACGCCGCTGAGTTCGGGATCGTCTTGCAGCCAGCGTTGGAAAACGCCGTCGGTGAGGTAAATGATCTTCGTGTCAGCGCGATACTTCGTGTCGAAACGCACGGCGTATCCCACCTCATTTCCCAGAGTCGCCTTGCGTTGCTTCGCCACCCAACCCGCTAATAACCGCGCTGCCATCCGCCTCGGCTCGATGACGATGATGCGTCCAGAAATCCCTGCATCCACTAGCATCCCCGGCACCGAAGTCGATTTCCCCGAACCCGTCGGAGCCTTCAGCAGCACCCGCGCCCGCTCACCCTGAACCGCCTCTCGCAGCTCATTTTCAATTTCAAATACCGGCAACATCACGTCCGATGATTTCCCGGAAGTTCAAGGTGTGACGATCTTTGAATCACTGCTTTCATCAAAAGTATCCAGCATTTGCGTGCTTCTTACGCTTTGTTGATCGCATACGCTGCTCATGCGTGGATCGGTAGATGCTGGCGAAGTTGTCTAGTGATAGCTCGACGCTCAAGCCACTGCATAGGCCAAACCATAAATCCCGCAACGAGGCCCGCGACACAATAGGTGTGCCACCTTGGCAGGTGAGGAAAACAATCTCCATAAACTTGAGCCGAAAATAACGCCAAAACGATGAGCAACGTGTTGCCGAAAATGGGCCTCAAAACTTGGAAGCCTTTTCTGGACTCTGATGCTGCTGCGACAAGTGCTTCATCAAACTGTTGCTGTGGAACTGTCGAGTAAGCATCCACACGGCGACCTAACTGCTTTCGAATCTGAGCTGCGACGAGGGGACGGCGAGGAAAACAATGGCCGAGCATTGACCCGATAAAGCAACCAATAATTATAGGCCACGCGTCCGCAATTGCTGTGGTCAAACTAGGAACGTTCATCGCCTGTATGGAATGTTGAGAGCAATTTTAAACCAACTATTCCACCGGAACTGGCGGTGCCGCCGGAGCTTCCGCTGCGGGCTGCCTCGCCTTGATTCCATCTAGAAGTGACTTACCCGTTTCTTTTTGGTGGCGGATCGCCAAGCCCGCGAAAAACGCCAGACCTGCCAGCAAGAGAAAGAGCAAAGTCGCCAAAATCCCGCTGCTTTGAGACGACTCCGCAGAACTGGGTGGGCGGGCCGGAGTCGGTTTCGGCGAGGCGGAAGGAAGCTCTGCCTCGCGGAGAATGGGTGAAGCGTCCGCCTGATTTTCACGACTTAAAATCTCGAGTTCTTCCTCACTCAGCAGGAAATCAAATGCGACATCGCCGATGCTGACCAACGCGCCATTTCGCAGCGGAATGACAGCCATGCGCTCGTCATTGAGTTTGATCCCGTTGGTCGAGCCGATGTCGTGAAGCTCGTAACCGCCAGCCACGCGCTTCATTTCCGCGTGGTGGACCGAGACCGAGCCGGAGTCGATGGCGATGTCATTCTCACTGCCACGCCCCAGAGAGACGACCTCACGGTCTAACTGAAAACGGTAAGGCTGGGCATTCTTCTCAGGAACGGTGATCGTGACGCGTGGCATTTGGGTTAAACGTTGGAGTTCGGCCAGTTCTAGCGTGAATCATTTACGGATTGCACGAAAATTTCACACCTCCTGCCATTGGGCGATTGTCCTTGAATCCGCCTTTCTAAATGGCCTCTATTTGAAGAGGAAAAACGTCATCTTATGTCCCACTACACCATCCAACTCCGTTCTTACAGTCCTGACCTGTTGGTTGAATTCGAACTTCCGCCGGGGACTCACGCCCAGCTCGGTGCTTCACCCGAGGCAGAGGTGACGATCCCTTTCGAGGGACTTCCATCAGTCATTTGCACCATCGGACGCTTCGCGAATGGACGGCTTTTCCTAGCAGAAGTCGATGGCTCCATTTCTCAACGCCTCGATCTACCCGCGACTCTCGCGCTACCGCCCTATCGCTTCGTGGTTTCCAGTTTAGCCGCCGACTCCTGAGAGAAACCCCATTCTTCTTCCTCATTTTCTCTTACTTCGATGTTCGATGTTCGATGTTAAAAGTTCGATGTTCGATGTTCGACACTCACCCTCTTCCCATGAATCGCCCCCGCCGTAACCGTCGCACCTCCGCCATTCGCGCCATGGTGCGTGAAACCTCGCTATCTCCCGCAGATTTCATACTGCCGTTGTTTTTCCATGAAGACGTGTCAGACACACCCATCGCCTCCATGCCCGGAATCACGCGGTGGTCGTTAGAAAACCTTGTCAAAGAAGCGGGCGAGGCTCACGCACTCGGAATCCCAGCCATCGTGCTATTTCCGAAGATCGACGAAACTCTGAAAACCCAGTTAGCCGCAGAATCCTACAACGACGATGGCCTCGTCCCGCGCGCCATTCGTGCGCTCAAAGCCGCGCATCCCTCACTTTGCGTCATCACCGATGTCGCCCTAGATCCCTACAACTCCGACGGCCACGATGGCATCGTCCGACGCAATGCCGCAGGGGAGTTAGAAATTCTCAACGATGAAACCGTCGAAATTTTGTGCCACCAAGCACTCTGCCACGCCCGCGCCGGTGCCGACATCGTCGCCCCATCCGACATGATGGATGGCCGGGTCGCCGCCATCCGTAGGACTCTCGATCACGCGGGATTCCAACACGTTTCCATCCTCAGCTACACCGCGAAATACGCATCCGCTTTCTACGGCCCCTTCCGTGGCGCGCTTGATTCCGCGCCTAAGGATGGCGATAAAAAAACTTATCAGATGGACCCGGCGAACTCGCGTGAAGCCGTCCGGGAAACACGGCTCGACGAGGCAGAAGGTGCCGACATGCTGATGGTGAAGCCTGCTGGCCTCTACCTCGACATCATCGCCAAAGTCTGCGAAACCACCACGCTTCCAGTCGCGGCCTATCAAGTCAGCGGCGAGTATCTCACGCTCCAGTCTGCGGCGGCAAGTGGTTGGCTCGATGAACGCGCCATCGTCCTCGAATCCCTCCTCGCCATCAAACGCGCCGGAGCAGACATGATTCTAACATACTACGCCAAGCAGGCGTGCAAGTGGCTGTAAAACCTCCGCTCCGCTTGCATTTCCGTATTTCTGGATAGATTGATCGCGATGCTCTTGCTCCGTCTCACTCTCCTCGTCTGTATCCCGCTGTTCGCCTCCTGTGTGCATTTCACCAGCCTGCGACACACCGTGTCCCAGCACCGAGTCTACACCCTCACTCGTGATTTCATCTTCACCCCGTCGCAGTGGCCGGAGAAAATCCCTGCCGATCTCTATCAGCCAAATACCACTCGACCATCGCCCGCCGTTTTGCTCATCCACGGCGGCGGCTGGACTGGCACGGATGGCCGTTGGCAAATGGACTCCATCGCCAGAAAACTCGTGAAGCGCGGCTACTACGTGATGAACGTCACCTATCGCCTCGCGCCAAAATACACGTATCCCGCCCCCGTCGATGACATGCGCGAAGCTCTCCGCTGGATGAGAACCCACTCAGCAGAGCAGGGGATAGATCCCAAACGGATCGCCACCTTCGGCTATTCTGCAGGCGGTTACCTCGCAAGCATGGTCGGCTTCACCAGTGAACCGGGTCACGTCCGGGCCATCGTGTCGGGCGGTAATCCGGGAAACCTCGCGCTCTATCCGGGTGGGAAATTAGTCCCTCAATTTCTCGGCGGAACGCGTGAGGAAATTCCGCAGCGTTTTCACGATGCGTCGCCAGTCAATCACATCACCCGCGACAGTCCGCCCACTTTTGTCTATCACGCCACCGAGGATAAACTCGTCCCGCTAGAGCACGCATGGGCGATGATTCACGGGTTAGAAAAATTCCGCGTGGCTCACGAAGTCTATTGGATCAAAGGGCGCGATCACGTCGCCGCATTTTTATTTCCACAAGACGCCGTGAACCGTGCGATTGATTTTCTCGATCAGGAAACACGTTAGAAAACTTGCGCTACTCCCTCACTCCGCCCTGAAAAGGCGGTTGATGCCGCGTTGGAGGAGTTGTGAGTCCACCTCGGTGGCGGTCACGTCGTCGAGATAGACTTTGAAATCCTCTTCGGCGAACTCGATGGAATGAAGTTCTTGTTGGCTGCCCTCGAAGGCGGCGATGAGGGTTTTCATGTCGCGGATTTCTTTGTCGTTCACGCGGCGGACGATGAGGTTACGCAGGCTCTCATAGCCGACGGTGGCGGGTGTCGGAATCGCACCACTGAGGAATATGACGCGGTCCATTTTCTCTTCAAACTTCTCTGGATTTTCTAAGGCATCGAGAAACTCAAGCGGGGCGCGGCTTTGCCAATCTTTACCGTAGGATTCTAGCAGTGGTCGGGTGAGTTCTTGGAAAACTAAGCCGCCTTTGATGAGGTAATTCGGGGCCTTACCGAAGGTGTAGCCGGGCACGAGCTTGGTGTGTTCTTCTTCGCGGGTGAGAGTGGCTTGGATTTCTAATGGCTGGCCGTCGCGCAGTAAGGAGAGCGCGACGGTGTCTCCGGTGGATTTCTCGCCACGGACGAGATGGCCCCAGAAGACGCTGCCGTAGTTCGGGTGCTGATAGTAGCCACGGCGGTCGATAGGGTGGCCGTCGATGGCGAGAATCACATCGCCTGCCTTTGCGCCTGCGGTCTCAGCGGCTCCGTTTTTGCGGACGGTCTTGATGTAAATGCCGCCCTGATCTTCGGTGAGCCTTAGCCACTGGCGAAATGAGCTGTCCTCGGTGCGGGCGATGGAGACGCCGAGGCTGGGAAAGCCTTTGTAGTTTCCGCCCGCACTTTCTTTGAGGAAACGGGCAATGATGTCGGTTGAGGAGACGTCACAGATTTGGTCCTTTCCGTCGTAGCTGATGAGGATGCCTGAGAGTTTGCCATCTGCTAGGACTGGCAGTGAGTAGCTGCTGGCGGCACTCTGCATGGAGGCTTTGATGAGATAAGTTAGGAATCCGTGGCCGGGAAGGAAGTTCGAGGTGATGTCGATACTGCGGAGGCTGCCCGGTGTGAGTAGCGCAAGGCCGTTATCCTCAATTTGAAGGATCTCGACGGTTTGTCCGATCTTGAGTGGCGTGGCGAGTTCGAGCGGGATCGCATTTTCAAACAACGATTTCCCCTCGACTTCATCCGTGGGTCCGAGCAGGGCGAGATTCGCCTCGTAGTCCACGGCGATGACTTTGGCTGGTGTGAAGTGAGTGCCATCGGGGGACTCGAATTCAAGGTAAGTGGAATCGGCGACGAGCTCCGCAGTGGTTAGGACGCGCTGCGGCCCGACGATCGCGGCCAGTGCGCGGCGCTGAGAGGGCGGGTATTTTTCCCACGGCTGACCGGGATTCCATGACTGGAGTGTGGCGTTGATTCTAACGACGGATTTTTTGAAATCCACAGGTGCTAGAATTTCGACTGCGGGTGCTAAAGAGGGTGGCGCAGTTTCGGATATCGGCTTTGACGAGGATGGATCGCAGGCAGTGAGCGTAAGCAAGAGTGGGAAAACGACGAGAGGACGCATGAGGGTGATTTTCTAAAATGTTAGGTAAGGCCGAGGACATCTTGCATGTCGTAGAGTCCGACGGGCTGGTCTTGGAGCCAGCAAGCCGCGCGGACGGCACCGGCGGCGAAGGTAAGGCGGGATGAGGCTTTGTGGGTGAGCTCTACCCGCTCGCCATCGGCGGCGAAGAGGACGGTGTGATCGCCGACGACATCGCCGCCGCGCAGGGTGTGCATCCCGATTTCCCGAGGCTGGCGCGGGCCGATGTTGCCGAAGCGACCGTGGGCGACGTCATCCTTGTATGAAGTGTGAGTCTCTTCGTTCAGAATTTCTAGCAGGCGGCGTGCGGTGCCAGATGGGGCGTCGATCTTGTGCTTGTGGTGCATTTCCGTCACCTCGATGTCGAAGCGGTCTTGTTGGAGAATGCGGGCGGCGTGGCGCGTGAGCCAGAACAGCGTGTTGACGCCGACAGAGTAGTTCGCGGCATAGACGATGCGGATGGACTTCGCTGCCTCTCGGATGACCGCGCGCTCCTCGTCGGTGTGGCCGGTGGTGCCGATGACGAGGCTGGTGCCGTGCTTGAGTGCGGCTTCCACGAGCGCGGTGGTGAAAGAGTGGATCGTGAAGTCGATCACGCAGTCTGCTAGGGAAATGGCGGCATCGAGATCTTCGCCCGCATCGTGTGTGGCAGTGACGGGGATGCCCACTTGGTGGGCGGCTTCGATGACGGCTTGGCCCATGCGGCCGGATTTTCCTGTGACGAGAAGGTTAGGCATGAATTTGTTAGGTGTGTTGGCTATTCGCTCTCGAACATCATTTCCTTGAGCTGGATTTTGTTTGCGCGGGCAGCGGCTTCTTCGGCACGCGGACCTTTGAATAAGGCGATTTTTTTGGCAACATTGATCGCGGTTTGCCAGCGACCCGCTTTTTCTAGCAGGGCCAATGCTCGGAATGCACAGAGTTCAAAATACTCCCACTCGGCGGGTGGGGAATCGGTTTCGAGGACGGAGTAGTAGGCTTGGAATGCCTGACGCTCGCGTTTTTTGGCTGGATTTTTCTCGTCGGGCATCAGTTCGAGGGTTCTGCCGCGGAGGTATTGTAGGCGATTCATCAACGCGGGTTGAGATCCGGCGCTGGCGAGTAGCTTGTCGTAAACGGCGAGAGCGGCGGCGAGTGCGGGCGGATGATTGCCGCCCTGAGCGGACAAGGCTTCGCCTAGCAGAAGGCCAGCAGGGAGTTGCAGCGAGTCGTCCTTGGGGAGTGTGGCGATCCAGCTTGTGAGAAATGCGGCGGCTTCATCTAAACGGGCGAGGTCGGTCAAGTGACGAGCTTTTTCTAACGAAGCAATCGCGGTGACGGTTCCGCCGCTTTCGATGGCTTTGTCAAAAAGGATGAGGGCTTCTTTTTTCGATGCTTCCGTGCCGCCGAGCGCGGCTGAACGAGCGGCGAGAAGCCACGCGGCTTGGGCACGCGGGAAGTCGGTATCGCGGGCAGCGAGCTTTTCTAACGTGAGTCGCGCAGAGTTGTAGTTGCCGGATTGGAACAGGCTGCGACCCAGTGTGAACTCGGCTTCGGCGGCTTCTGGCTGGGTGGGCCAAGTGTCGATGATGGACTGGGCTGCGGCGATGGTTGCAGCGGAATCACGCTTGAGATCGGCGACGCGGAGGCGGGCGAGTGCGATTCTCGCAGGGGAAATTTTTGTGGATGTTTCTGGCGCAGCGGCCAAGGCGTCGAGCTGGACTGTGGCGGAAGAACTATCGGGCGATGGTCCAGATAGCGCAGCTTCTGCGGCGGCGATGCGAGCCTCGGCAGCGCGGGGGTGCTGAGGGAAACGGGTGAGGAAATCTTCGAGATCTGCTCTCGCGGCTTGTCTGGGAATCGTGGAAAGTGCTTTCTCTAGCAGGAGGTCAGCTTCGAGTTCTTTGTCGGGAGGATTTCCTTCGAGCTGGATGAGAGTAGTGCCATTTTCCTGCGCCATGCGGATTTTCGCGATGGCGAGATTTCGGCGGGCGGAGCGGGTGTCGTCGCCTGTGAGGAAACGTGAGGCTTGATCGAAGAGGCGGATCGCGGTTTCGAGATCGCCTTTCTGGTAGGATTCGCGAGCTTCGAGAAATGCCGCTTGCCCTTTGATCGAGGGCTGGCTGCTGCTTTCCCGCAGGGTATCGAGAATGGAGAAAGCGAGTTCAGGCTTTCCTTCGCGAAGATGGCGTCTCGCGAGCTGGTAGAGAACTTGCGGGGTGAGGACGTGCTCAGGATGCTCGACACGCAGGCGCTTGAATAAACGCATGGATTCCGACTGCGCTTCCGGCGTGGCGATGCGGTCTAGGCCGATGGCACGAGTGTAGATCGCGTAGGCAAGCAGAGTGGGAGTTTTCTCTAACGGCGAGTTCACTGGCCATGCTGAAACGGCAGAACTGCCGGTGGCTCCGGGGATGCCTGCGGTGAGGGGCTGGCTGGGCGGAGTGATCCACTGGGTGACTCGTTCGAGGGTGGAATCTGTCGAAGTTGGTTTCTCTGGAAGCCAATTGAGAATGCGTGCAAACATCGCATCTAGCAGTGGTGAGTCGGGTTGCCCTTGGATGAAATCGAGCAGCGATTTCGTGGCTCCATCGAGATTTCCCTGAGCACGGAGGGAATCTGCGAGACCGACGGCGGCGGCGTGATAGCGACTGAGGACGCGGCCTGCGGAGGGACGGGTGACACTCTGGCTGAGGAGATTTCGGAAGCGTGCCTCGGCTGCATCAGCGCGGCCTTCTCTGATGAGAAGCTGGGCTTCGAGAAAATCTGCGAGTGGTCGATCTGCGGCGGCGATGACGGATCGTTCCGGCATGGCATGGCGGGCGTCTTCAGTCTGCTGGAGATCGAGAAAAATTTCCGCCTGATAGAGCCGGACTCGCACGGCGGTGGCTTCATCGGCATCCGCGAGTAAAGTGGCCAGCGTGTTCAATGCGGCGTCCGTCTGGCCAAGAGAAAGCTGCAAGCTGGCCTGTGTGAAACCCGCTTCGACGCGGTGAGGAGCACTGGAGTTTGCGAGGATGGTGGAGAAAATTCCGATGGCTTCGGTGAAGCGCGTTTGGCTGACCAGTGCCATCGCTTTCCAAAAGGGGAGTTCAGGATTTTTCGCGACGAGTGACTGATCTAGCAGCGAGAGTGCCTCGGTAGGATTGCCATCACGGATCAAGGACTCGGCGAGGCGGATGGTGATTTCCGCCTTTGATTCGGCGGTTAGCGAAGTGTCTGTGAGTGCATTTCTGAAATGCGTTTCTGCGATTTCCCAGAGTCCGTTATCGAGGGCAGTGGTTCCTTTTTTGAAAAAATCTGCTGTGGCTTGTCCGCGTAGATTCGGCTGCTGGGTGAGCAGGAGAATCGGGATGAGCAGCCGAAATTTCATCGGGTGGGCGGGAGGCGTTACGACTTTTGCGCGAGGAGTTTTCGCAGTTCTGCGAGTGGCAGGTTCAGCGTGTTCGAAGCGATTTTCAGGTCGCCATCTGCGCGGTCGAGGACACGTCCGGCGACTTCGCGGTTGAGCCAGTCTAGCAAGTCGTCACCCGAGGGTGCGGCGTTGATCATTTGGTCGATAGCTGCGATGAGCGCGGCGGGTGATTTGTGAGGAGCAGAGGCCAGAGGGATGTCACCGGGCAGGAGGATCTGCGAGGACGCGAGGGCACAGGCGCGGGCAATGGTGTTTTCTAACTCCCGAACATTTCCCGGCCAGGTGTGCATTTGCAGCGTGCTAATCGCCTCCGCAGAGATGCGGATGCGGGCCATGCCGTTCTTGCGCGTGATGCGTTGGAGGAAATACTCGGCGAGTAAGGGGATGTCTTCGAGCCGCTCGCGCAGCGCGGGGATTTTGATCTCTACGACGTTGAGGCGGTAGTAGAGGTCCTCGCGAAAACGGCCTGCCGCCACCTCGTCGGTTAGGTTTTTATGTGTCGCGGCGACGATGCGGACATCGGTGGTGAGGGTTTCGTTAGCCCCGACGCGGGAGAACGATCCGTCTTGCAACACGCGCAGGAGTTTCACCTGAATGGAGAGCGGCATGTCGCCGATTTCATCGAGAAAAAGCGTGCCGCCGTCTGCTTGCTCGAAGCGTCCGGCGCGGCGAGCGATGGCTCCGGTGAACGAGCCTTTTTCATGGCCGAAGAGTTCGCTTTCTAGCAAATTTTCAGGAATCGCACCGCAGTTGATGGTGATCATTTCCTTCTGCCGACGCGGGCTGTATTCGTGAACGGCCTTCGCGACGAGTTCTTTGCCGGTGCCGCTTTCGCCCGCGATGAGAATCGGCGCATCCGACTTCGCCACCCTGCCGACGAGTTTGAAAACTTCCTGCAACGCGCGAGAAATCCCGATCATTTTCACCCGGCTGTCGTGCTTCGGCATTTCCGAATCCTGCGAGCCTGCTGAGCGGCGATCATCCTGCATTTGCAGCGCGGATTCGACGACGGGGCGCAGCTCGAAGGCGAGTGATTCCTTCCGCAAAACATCGTGTGCGCCGCGTTGGGTAGCCTCGATGATTTGTCCCGTCGTCGGGAATCCGGCGGTCAGGACGACGAGGGTTTGCGGGCTTTGTTGTAAAATTCTGCCGAGCAGCTCCATCCCGTCGAATGGCTCCAGCTCCATCGCCGCGACGACCACGCTGACGGCAGTTTTCTCGACGACTTTCACCGCGTTTGCCGCATTGTCACAACGCAGCACTCGCAGGTCTTTGGCGGCCAAGTGCTTCGTGGCCCAGTCCAGAAAATCCAGATCAGGGTCAACGAGTAAAAGGGTATCTTCAGCTAAATTTTCCGGCATCACACGAACGCGGGGAGTGAAGCAGGGCGTCGGGGGATGACACGCAAAAAAAATCCACGTTCACTCGAAATACCGCTTCAACGCTTGTTGCTCGGCGGGGTCGAGTGCCTCCCGCCAGACACGGTCGCCGCCTTGGCCAGTGGCGTCGGTGGCTCCGCCTTGTGAGGTTTTCGAGGCGGACTTGTCCACCGCGTGTTCTGCGTCTTGAAGTTCTAACAAATCTCCGGGAGTAGCGTTGGAGAGATCCTTCGACTCGATTCCGGCGATGGCACCTGTTTCGAGGCCGTCCTTTTCGGCACCGAGCACTCCGGGTGCATGACCGGGGCCGCGGTTCACGCCGCCATTGCCGTTGCCGCCCGGTTTTTTGTCGCCCTCTTCGCCTTCGCCATCTCCGGCCAGTAATTCATCGGACCAATCTTCCTCGCCGCCTGCGCCGCCTTGGTTTTTCATGGCGTTTGAATGTTTCTTTAAATTCTCGCGCATCTGCTCCATTTGCTCCGGCGTGAGATTGGCCATGTTTTTTAAATCGAGCTGTTTCATCTGCTCTAGCAGCGCGGGATTGGGTTTCATCGCGCCGTTTTGTAGTCCTTGGAGGGCTTGATCGAACTCTTCCATGAGCCGATTTTTGGCAGCCTGATTCATCGCTCCGGCATTTTTTTCTAGTGCGCCTAACGCCTTGTCGGCGCGTCCGAGATCTTTGGCGACTCGCTCGGTTTCGGCTTTGTGGGATTGCTTGAGCGAGTCGGTCGCTTCGAGCGAGGAGTGGCTGAACCATTGCTCTTCTTCTTGGGATTTCAGCTCGTCGATCCGCTTGCGGGTGTCTTCGAGATATTTCTCATCCACGACATCTTCCTTCGTCAGGCGGTCGAGATCGGTGGTGAGTTGTTTCCATGCCTGTGGTTCTTCGGGCGGCTTGTTTTCTCGGTTCGTTCTCGCGGAAATGGGAATCAGCAAGCCTGCGGCAAACAACAGCAAAGCTCCTAACGGTGGCACCAGCAATCGCGGCCATTGCCAAGCGAGACCGGCATCCACTTTCGCGACTGGAGCTGGCCACGGAGCCACTCCGGCACTCGCAGCAGACAGCGAATTTCTCAATCGCATCGCGGCCTCGATCCGCACCATCGCTTCTGCGGGTTGTTCAAATTTCCGCGCAGCAAGGAGACGGCAAGTGACTCCTAACACCACGATGCCAATCAGAATGGAGCCATACAAAATCCATGGGTTGATCTGCGGTGATTCTCGCCTCACGACGATCAAAGCCACCGCGCCGAGGATGGCGGCTAGCAGCAGCGGAGCCGACATCGTTTCCAGCCACCATGCCAAGTTCACCCGGCGAGCGACTTGTCGTGCCTTCGCTTGCCAGTAGTCGCGATTAAGGTTTGCCGAGTCGTTCATCATCGGCGCGAATCTAGTGATAGGCCGGGGAAAAGCGATGGGATTTTCAAGAGTTCAAAACTTGGATGGGGAAATGCAAACCACGAAGATTCACGAAAGAAGAACGAAGTAGAGATTTGGTGTCTCTTCGTGCCCTTTGTGGTTTGAATTTTCTTCTACTGATCAAATCCACGCCAGCGCTTGATCGAGTGACTCGACGACGTGATCTGCGCCGTGGGACTCTAACTCCTTCGCTGAGAATCGTCCGGTGGCGACGGCTAGGCAGCGTGCGCCGATGGCGTGGGCACAGGCGATGTCTTTGGGGGTATCGCCGATGACGAGTGTCTCGGCGGCGGTGAAATTTCTCCCGGCTTGAAGCGCGGCGCGTTCGAGAGCGACGGGGCCTAACTTGTTTCGATCCGCGTGGTCGCAGCCGTAGGCCCCGAAGGGAAAATGGGCGGCGAGTCCGAAGTGCTGCATCTTGCGTGCGGCTCCGCCAGCGGTGTTGCCAGTGAGAAGCCCGACAGTGACTTCTGGGCGGCTGGCCAATGTTCCGAGAATTTCTAAAACTCCGCCAAATACGCGACCGGGAAATCCGCCGTGGGCAAGGTTCCATTCGAGCCGGGCATGATAGATTTCAAAATACGCGTCGATGCCTTCTGGCGTAGGCTCGATTTCAAAATACGCGTGAATGTTCGCGATGATGCCGAGATCGGTGCTGCCAGCGAGATCCAGCTCAGGTCCATCGTGGCCGAAAACTTCGCGAGTCGCTTCGTTCAAGGCGGTGATCCCTGCGCCGCCCGTGTCCACCAACGTGCCGTCGATGTCGAAGAGGTAGAGCATAAAAAAGTGGCGGTGGTTTTTAACCACCAGACCGATTACTTGCACAGGGCATGGCGGTTGAAAACCGCCGCCACGACCTTTTGAAATCAGGCTTTAGGAGTTTCGGAATCTTCTTTAGCAGGAATTTCATCCGGCACTTCATCCGGGATGTCCTCGTCGATGGCTTCTTCGTCTTCAAAGTCGTCCTCCTCCATCAGTTCACCGTGGAAAAGGTGGAACTTGCGCTTGCGTTGGTGCGCGGGAAGTGGCGAGAGGATCATGGCCACGGCGCGTCCGTTGAGACGCGGGGGTTGATCGACTTGCGCCATGGACTTGAGGTCTTCGATGATCCGGTTCAGGACGACGAATCCGAGATCTTTGTGAGCATTTTCACGACCCCGGAACTGAAGCACAAAGCGGCATTTGTGATTGGTTTCGAGGAAACCTTCGGCGCGCCCGAGCTTGATGTTGTAGTCGTGCTGGCCGGTGCCGACGCGGAATTTTACTTCCTTCATGCGGGTGGCACTCTTCGACTTCTGCTTTTTCAGCTTGGCCTGCTCGTATTTGTATTTCCCGTAATCGACGATTTTGCAGACTGGTGGGTCCACTTGACCGGCGATTTCGACGAGGTCGAGTCCGAGCGATTGTGCTTTGGTCAGTGCGTCGCGTGAACTCATGACGCCGAGCTGCTCGCCAGTGGCGAGGACGACACGAACTCTTGGGGCGCGGATGCGGTCGTTGATCCGCGTCATATCGCGGAAACGACCCCTATTTTGGTCTCTTTGTGGCTTAGCGATAACGATGTCCTCCAGTGGGTAGATGCGACGCGCCGAGGCACGGACGGACAATGCCGCCGCACAAATCCGGTGCGAAGAGGGATGTGGAACGATGAACCAAACGCCGGATCATAGATCGGAAACAGCGGGGAGTGACCAATCTGCGGAGAGATCGGCTTTGAGTGTCATTCTATATCGTTCCGAGAAAATCATGGAGCGGCGGGTGCCGGAATCGTGGATGTGCAGACTGCCGAATTTTGAAAAGCGCGGCGGGGTGTGAACAACTCGAGCGATTGATAAAGGAAGTGAGCGGATTTCAGCAAGCTCGATTTTTGCGATTCCATCCGGGCAGTGAAGACGATTGGATTTCCGCCATGCGCACCATGGCCGAGTGGCTGGCTTCAGAGGAGACGGGTGAGTCGTTCACGCATTGCTTGTGTTGCAAGTTGCCGTTGGTGGAACTGGATGCGATGTGGCTGGTGAATAAGGAGTTCGCTAGCAACGAATGCGTGTTGGAATACGCGATCTGCCAGCCGTGTCGGGATCGGGTGACGGATCAGCTTTCGGAGGATTCTAAAGAGTCGGTCCGCGAGTTCTTGGAGCAGGAAATCGACTGGGAGGGACGCGTGAGTGAGTTCATGATTTCGCACGATTTAACGGATCGCTTCGATGCGTGCATCGCGTGTCGCACGTGGCGTGGGGAGTTAGAAAGCTACGGAATTTCAGCTTTGTTTGATTCGGGAGGATCATTGGTGACGGGGCCGTTGCCGTTGTTGATTTGTCGCCCGTGTATTTCGCGGATGACGGCTGGCTTGACGGATGAAAGCCGCGAGGTCTGGCGGGTATTTCTGGCAGAGCATTTCACCGGACCACCCGGTGACACGGGGTTTCCTGGGTTGATTTGATCCTCCCGAGTAACACATTTGTAAGTGCATGGCATTCAACGATCTGATTTTTCGCTCTCGACCCTGAAGTTTACCTTTTTCTGCCGTGTGTTATTCCGCGATCAACACCCGCCGCAGCGCAGGTTTTGGTGCTAAAGAGGGAAATGAAAATTTCGTCAGAACGCTGTAAATGACGTAATTTCAAACTCATGGAAGCGCTGGAGACCGTGATCTGCGCTCACCTTGCAGGTGAGTCGAAAACTGCCTCAAAATACCCCTGCGGAATCTGGCCGTTGGACACCCCGGGCGGGCGCTTTTACGCCGAATGGGACGACCAAGCCCCTGTTACTCGCGAAGGGCAGTTGATCTTCTTTTCCCAGTTCCCCCGCACTCACCCTGCTGTTGATCCTTGAAATCGACGTCACCGTCAAGCCCCTCTATGGCCACCAAGAGGGAGTGGAAATCGGCTACAAACCGCAGAAACCCGGACGTCCCAGCCACGTCTATCACAGTTATTTTGTCGCCAATTTACGCATCAGTCTCGGCGTCGAGGTGCGTCCCGGCAACGAACACGCTGCCGACCTTGCCACTCTCCGTCACCCACCGCCCCGCGCCTCGCTCAAGGGGTGCTGTGCGAGCACGCTCATTTTACTTTTTAGGTTTAGAAGTTCTCCAAGTAGATGATGGCGACACATTGATTTTGGCCGAGGATGCGAATGGTTTTGTGATGACCAAACGTCACTTCGAAAAACGAGAATTCACGAAGATCACAGAGGAACTCATGGACCGTTACAAAAACGCTCTGCGTCAATTGCCCGACTAGCTGAATGTCTTGGAGCACTGAAATCTCACCCGCTACTTTTGCAAATAAGTCACTTTCGATTTGTCATCGAAGGCGAGATGTCCGGTGCGGCACAACTCTGCCACGACTTTTTCCGCCATGGCTTCAGTCGCGCCTTTGCCGAGATAGTTCTTCGCTTGGCTGAGGAGCGTCTCTTTCTTCTTCGGGCGGTTGGTGGGTGATTTTTGCAAATGGCTGAGGACTTTCTCTGCATCCTCTGAAAGTGGTTTTTTCGCAAGTGTCGGAACGGGCAGCGTGGCGATGGGTGGGTGCTCGGCATGGAAATTCAAAGAACTCCAGTCATCGTGTCTCTTGGCTTTGATTTTCTTGGATTTGAGCAGCTCGACGAGTGAGTCGAATCCTTGATCTTTCGAGACGATGTGGAAATGCGCTTTCGGTTCTGCGGCGGCGGCTTGGCCGAGGTAGTAGGCGAGGACGAAATCGAGAGCGTTCTTTCCGTTCTTCGGGCTGCGGATGAGTTGGACCCGATCTGCGTGGATAAGCAGAGATTCCACCACGGAGAGATCCAGAGTTTTGTTTTGCGGCCCGAGAAAGAGATGGAAGGAGACGGTCTTTTCCTCCAGCAGCGAGGACTCGATTTTTTTGACATTTTCCATGTCCACGAAAACGTGGTTCGTGGGACGATTCGCGAGGATGGTTGCGGCCATAAGACAGGCCGGATCTATCGGATATTTCCCGTCAGAGGAAGATGAAAATGTTCACACCGCCGCCCGCACATCCTGAATGATGAGC
>JANOQR010000263.1:0-4967 GCA_031414935.1 Luteolibacter sp. | reverse complement strand
CGCCATCGCCGATGAGGGTGATGGTCTGATCTAGCAGGCTCGCCGCACCCGTGGCGGTGACTTTGAGCGTCATCGTGTCGGTGGTGTAAGCGAGCAGGCCGGTATCAAAGGCAAGCGAGTAAGTGTGGCCGGGAACGGTGGTGAATGTCTGAGAGAGGACGCCGTTCGAAGTTTTGTTGTCGCCGTTGAAGATGACGATCTTGATGCCATCCGTCGCGGGGTAGTAGCCGATGGATTGATTTCCTGAGATGGTCCACGAGTTGAAGTCGGACTCGAAACTCGGATTGGCCAGGATGCCGGGCATGACTTCGTTCACGAGGATGTTCACGGTGACGATGTTGGAATTTAAAATTCCGTCATTCGCGTGGTAGGTGAAGGAATCGGTACTGGTGAAATTAGCGTTAGGCGTGTAGGTGAAGCCGCCGTTCGAGCTGAGGCTTAGGGTTCCGTTGGCTGGTGGAGTGTCGAGTATCGCGGTGAGGACGCTGTTTTGAGGATCAACATCGTTTGATAGAACTCCGGTAGTGGCCACGGTAAGAGCGGTGTTTTTGTTCACCGAATACGAATCAGCCACGGCGACCGGGGCATCATTCACCACAGCCGCAAGGCCGGTGACGCGGACGTTGTCGAGCAAGAGGTCGATGCCAGTGGTGGTGGAGGAACGATCGCGGAACGAGAGATTCGTGGTGGCTCTATCAGCGACGAAGGTGAAGGTGCGGGGCGTCCATTGAGTGCTTCCAGTGCCTGCTCCGGTGATCGTGATAGTCTGGGTGAGTAGGTTGGTATTTCCGCTGACAGTGAGAGAAAGCCTTTGCTGTTTTTTCACATACGAGAGCGTGCCGATGTCGAAGGACAAGGTGTAAGTCGCTCCGGGAACGGTGGGGAAAGATTGAGTGAGAATGGCATTGGGCGCGAGGTCGCGGCCGTTGAAGGCGACGCGGCGGATGCCGTCAGTCGCGCCAAAAGCTTCGATGGCTTGGTTTCCAGTCGTGGTCCAGCCGCTGTAGTTCGCTTCGAAACTGCCATTCACGACGAGTTGGGAAATGAGGGAACGGACGGTTAGGGAAACCGTGACAGTATTGGAATCGAGGTTGCCGTCGTTTGCACGATAGGTGAATGAGTCGAAGCCACTGAAGCCGGAGTTCGGAGTGTAGGTAAAACCGCCGTTAGAATTGAGTATCAGATTACCGTTGGCGGGGCTGGTGACGAGGACCGTGCTGAGTGCGTTTGATTCCCCATCGGTATCGTTGCCCAGAACTCCAGCGGCAGGGATGACGAGAGTTGCTCCTTGATTGGTGGAATACGAGTCGGCTACGGCCACAGGTGCGGTGTTGATGCTCCCGGGTTCCACTGCGAGGCGGACGTTGTCTAACATCAGATCCACCAGTTCTGTGGTGGTGGAAACATCAGCAAAGGTCAAGGTGGCGGAATTTCCGCTGGCGGTGAAGCTGTAACTCCGAGGCGACCAAACAGAATTTCCAAGACCATTTCCGACGACTGTATCCGTACGGACGAAAGGCGTGGTGGCTCCGGTGATGGTGAGTTGGAGCGACTGCTCGGCGGAGTTTAAAGCGAGGATGCCGATGTGGTAATCCAAGTTGTAGGTGCTGCCCGGAACGGTGGCGAAGGTTTGGCTAACCGTCGCGTTTGGTGCTGAGTTTCCAGCATTGAAGATGGTCATGCGAGTGCCTTCGTAAGCAGTGTAGGCGCCATCGTTTTGATAGACGACGCGGTTGCCAATCATGGTCCAGCCGGTTTCTCCAGCCTCGAAGCCGCCGTTAGCGAGAAGTGGTGGAGTTTCCACAGAGATGGAAACGGTGACGATGTTCGAGAGCAAGTTGCCGTCACTGGCTTGGTAGGTAAATAAATCGGTTCCGGTGTAGCCCGAGTTCGGAGTGTAGGTGAAGCCACCGTTGGTGTTGAGGATTAGGCTCCCATGAGTTGGCCCGACAGCGAGGACGGCGGTGAGCGGATCGGAATCAGGATCGGCGTCGTTTGCTAGAACTCCAGTGGCAGCAGCGATCACGAGCGAAGAACCTGGAGCGGCGGTGTAGGAGTCCGCCGCTGCGACCGGCGCACGATTGCCGAGGATGGGTGTGATGCTGACGTTGTCGAGAAGCAGATCCGCGCCGAAAGTGGTAGGAGAAGTGTCAGCGAAGGTGAGTGTCGTGTTCGCGCTGTTTGCGGTGAAGGAATAGCTCCGCGCTGTCCAGATGCTGTTGCCTTGAGAATTTCCTAACAAACTCTCGGTCTGAGTGAGAAGCGTCCCTGTTCCTGCGACGGCGAACTGGAGCTTCTGCTCGACACCGCTGACGGCGAGGATGCCGACGTGGAAATTGAGCTGATAGGTTTGGCCGGGAGTGGTGTTGAAACTCTGCGAGATGACAGCGTTTGGCTCAGAGTTGCCCGCGTTGAAAATCGCCATTTTCGAGCCATCGAAGGCGACGTAGGTGCCGTCCGAAGGGTAAATCACGCGATTTCCAGTCATGGCCCAGCCAGTCTCGTCTGCCTCGAAACTGCCATTCGCGAACAGGCTGGGCGGTGTGACGGTGAGAGAGACCGTGACGATATTGGAGGAGAGGTTGCCGTCGCTGGCTTGATAGGTGAAAGAGTCTGAACCGTTGAAACCAGAGTTCGGCGTGTAAGTGAAACCGCCGTTGGGATTCAAGACGAGGCCGCCGCTGACGGGACCACTTACGAGCGCGGCGGTGAGTGGGTTAGATTGGGCATCGGTGTCGTTCACTAACACACCACTCGCAGGGACGACGAGAACGACGCCTTGGGTCGTGGAAAAGGAATCCGCGAGAGCGACGGGCGCGGTGTTAGGCGGTGGCGCGGAGGCTAAGATGCGGACATGATCCAGAAGCAGATCCCGGCCATCCGTGGATGGCGAGAGGTCGCGTAGAGTGAGGGTGGTGCTGGTGCTATCGGCGGTGAAAGAGTAGCCACGCGGCGACCAAACGGAATTCCCCATGGCATTTCCCACGAGATTTTCAGTGCGCGAGAACAAGGGCGCGTTGCCAGTGACTTCGACCCCGAGCGACTGTGCGCCGTTGTTGAGGGCGAGGATTCCAACGTCGAATTCCAAGGTGTAAAACTGACCGGGAATCGTGGTGAAAGTTTGGGTAGCCACGGCATTGGGCGGCATTTGGCCAGCATTCATGATGAGCATGGCGGTTCCTTCCGATGCGACGTAGGTGCCGTCGCTTTGATAGACGACGCGGTTTCCAGACATGGTCCAGTTAGTTTCTCCAGTCTCGAAGCCGCCATTCGCGAGTGTGAGGGAGGAAAACGCGATGGAGGAACCCGATGCGATGAGGTTTTGTGCGAGTGTACGATCGCGGATGCCGCTGACGGTTAGATTGTAGAGTGTTCCGGGGCTTTGATTGCTGGTAGTCAGCGTGACGGTGCGCTTGGTGAGCGGATCGAGCACGGCTTGGGTGACGTTCACACTGCCGCTGATGGTGAAGTTGGCGAGATTTGCCGCGCTATCTGCGACGGGTTTGCTGAAGGTGACGGTGAGGTGTTGGAGATCGACTGTCGCTTTCGCGCGAACGATGGCTGGCGGATTGGCGGTGCCGAGTGGTGTGGTGATGGTATGGATCGCAGGAAACCAAGCGTCCGCCATTTTATCGTAACCCGCTGGTGATGGATGGACTCCTTCGGCGATGTCGGCGGCAGTTAGAGCTGCGTGCATGTCGAGGAAAGTCACCTGACGCCCGAGTGAAACTTGGTTGTTGACGATGGCCGGGATGGTCGAATTGAAGGCGAGTTGTTGGGCTTCCAGATTCGCGTCGTCGGTCCGCAGTGAGAGACTGGCGACGATGATTTTCGCAAATGGTCGCTTCGTGGCGATGTCGGTGATGAGGCTATCGAGCCGGGTGCCGACGGATGGGAGATTGAAATTTGCCGAAAAATCATTGGTCCCGATCATGAGCAGGACGACATCGGGATCTTCCACGGCGTTTAACCAAGTCGTGAGTCCTGACCGGATTTGATCGATGCGGAAGCCGCCGAGTCCTTGGTGATCGCGGTCGGGCAGGCTCGGATTGTTCGTATCAGACTGCGTGCCGACGAAATCCACGTTGTAGCCAGCGTTGGTCAGCAAGGTGTGAAGGCGATTGCGATAAGCACCTTCTGCCGGGAAACCTTGGGTGAGGGAATCGCCCAGCGGCAAGATGCGCGTGGGTGGAGTCTGCGCTTCACTCGCGGCGGTGACGCAGAAGAAAAGAGATAACGACGCGAGGACACGATGCGTCCGAAGGAGCAATTTCATACCATTGGGGGGTGATGGATGTTGGGGGGAACTCGTTGGGGTGAGTGAAACGAGCTGCGACTTGCTATCTGATTCAAACAGTATGGGTCAAGCCGATATTCTCGCGAGGTGAAATTCTTGCTACCAAACGACGCGTGCGAGTCCGGCAGCGATGGGTGAAAATTTGGGGAAACTGGCTGAACTGAATTTCTCCATCCGTTCAGAGTTCCCCTTCGACGAGGTCATCCAAAGTCTGCCGTTTGCGGACGACGGTGGCGGTCGAACCTTCGACAAGAATTTCCGCAGGGAGTGGGCGCGAGTTGTAGTTCGACGCCATGACGAAGCCGTAAGCACCGGCAGACATCAGGGCGACGTGATCGCCGGGATTGAAGTCGGGAAGCTCGCGGTCTTGGCAGAAAAAGTCGCCGCTTTCGCAAATGGGGCCGACGACATCGACCTTGATGAGATCGCGCGTGGACGGCTTGGTGAGAGGGACGATTTCGTGATGGCCTTCGTAGAGCGCGGGGCGGATGAGATCGTTCATGCCGGCATCGACGATTTTGAAAGTCTTGGCAGAGCCTTTTTTCTCGTAGAGGCACTTGGTGATGAGGACGCCCGCATTGCCGACGACGTAGCGGCCCGGCTCTAGCAAGATTTTCAAACCGAGGTTTTTCAGCCTGGGCAGGAGTTCTTTGCCGTAGCGTTCGATGGT
>JANOQR010000262.1:0-21875 GCA_031414935.1 Luteolibacter sp. | reverse complement strand
GGCAACATAGAAAGCCACAACTCGATAAAAAAGAGCGACTTATAGAATGTTAAATTTCTGAGAGTCAATCTCTACCTGTCAGGAGTGAATCTCGGTAAGTGTAGGCGAAATCTCGGCACTCCAGAGAGAAATCTCTGCACCATGGAACCAAATCTCTGCGAGCTGGAAGTGAATCTCTGCGCCCCGGAACCCAATCTCTGCACGCTGGGGGTGAATCTCTGCACGCCGGGGAGAGCAAGTGGCGGCACGGGGGACAAAGTTTGCACGTCCGGGGTAAATCTCTGCGGGCTGAAAGTAAATCTCCGCAGGCTGGAGGCGGATGTTTGCAGACGGAAGGCGACAGGTGTTTCGCCGGATCTTTTTGTCAGGAATGTAGTGAGTGATAATCAGCGGTGAGTTTTCATCAAAGACCGATCAACATGAAGCGTTGTTGTTTTCATATCCACAGTGGAGTTTTTAGGAACATCGACCGAGCGCGAGGGGAAACATTCCAATTTACTACGCAGAGTCCACTTGATCCGTCTGATGTTAGCTTCCTAGTCTGTGCACGTCATGGAAACTCAGTCCGTCCGATGCAACCACTGCGGTGCTCCTCTCAAAGTGGGCAGGGAAACCCGCTTCGTCACCTGCCAGTTCTGCAACTGCGAACTGGAGGTCAAGCGCACCGAGTCCACGATTTTTACCGAGGAAATAGCGAAGATTTCCCAAAACACCGAGCGCATGGCCGGTAGCCTGGAAGTGCTGGAACTGCAGAACGAACTAGAACGCCTCGACCGCGAATGGACCGCAAGCAATCCGGTGTCCTTCGACAATAACGGCCAGCCTGTCGGACAGACTGGCCGTGGCGGAGCGGCCTTCGGCATGGCCTTTGCCATTTTCTTCGCCGTCATCTGTTTCAGTATGGCAGGAGCAGCCTCATTCCTTGGCCCTATGGGAATTATCGGCCTCGTTCCATTAGGCATGGGAATTTTCGCAATCGTGGCGGCCATTATGGGAATCCGCAGTGCGAACGACTACGAAACACGCAGGAGCGAACACGAGAAGCGGCGCACAGCGATGGTAGCCCGCCTGGATGCCATGCGGCGAGGTTAATACATCGGCAGATGGCAACAGTTTTACCTGTCGGCATAGTCTTCATTGACCCCCGCGAAGGTGGCTTGAAGGACAATCTGTGAAAGGAGACCTCAGTAGATTCGGCCATTTCCTGGCCCCATTCCATTTCCCGGCGACTCTCCCCTTGAAAAGCCGGAACTCCCTGTCTATTCCTCGCCTGGCCTGTGTTACCACTCGCTGATTTTCAATTCTCATGAACGCCATTACCCGCTGCCTTGATTCATATTGGTCCTCTTCCATTGGGAAAAAGCTCGTCGTCGCCATCACTGGATTGGTGCTCGTGCTCTTCCTCGCCGGGCATCTTTCGGGAAATCTTCTGATGTATGTGGGGCGTGAGGCTTTCAACGAATACGCGGAGTTTCTCCATACCATGCTCCACGGCGCAGGCGTATGGATCGCACGCATCGTTTTGTTCACCATGCTCGTGCTGCATGTCGTGGCGACGATTTCATTGACCCGCCAGAACCGCGCGGCCCGCCAACCTTACGAATACAAGAATACCATCCAAGCCAGTCGATCCTCGCGGATGATGATCGTATCTGGTCTCACGATCCTCGCTTTCGTGATTTTTCACATCCTTCATTTCACCGTCCGCGTCGATGCCCAGCTCGCGCAAATCGGCGAGGTCGATCCTTACGGCATGGTGGTATTGGGTTTTAAAAATCTGTGGGTCGTCATCTTCTACATCATTTCCATGACCTTACTCTGCTCCCACCTTTCCCACGGCGTAGCGTCCATTTTTCAGACCCTCGGCGTCCGCTCGAAAAAAGCCACTAGCGCCATCAACACCCTCGCGAATCTTTACACCGCCGGGATCTGGGCAGGCTTCATTTCCATCCCGATTTCCATCCTCGCAGGCATCATCCAATAATCCATTTCCCACCATGTCCATCGTCCTCGACAGCAAGATCCCATCCGGCCCGCTCGACCAAAAATGGTCCAAGCACAAGATGGACTCCAAGCTCATCAACCCTGCGAATAAGCGGAAATTTTCCGTCATCATCGTCGGCACTGGCCTCGCAGGTGGTTCCGCTGCTGCCTCGCTCGCAGAGATGGGCTATCAAGTAAAATGCTTTTGCTATCAGGACAGTCCGCGCCGCGCCCACTCCATCGCAGCTCAGGGCGGGATCAATGGTGCTAAAAACTATCAAAACGACGGCGACTCCGTGCGCCGTCTCTTCTACGACACGATCAAAGGCGGCGACTTCCGCGCTCGCGAAGCGAACGTCTATCGCTTGGCAGAAGTTTCCGGCTCCATCATCGACCAATGCGTCGCCCAAGGCGTGCCCTTCGCCCGCGAGTATGGCGGTCTGCTCGACAACCGCTCATTCGGCGGCTCGCAAGTTTCCCGCACCTTTTATGCCCGCGGCCAGACAGGGCAGCAGCTTCTCATTGGTTGCTACCAAGCTCTCGAAAAGGAAATCCACAAAGGCGGCGTAAAAATGTATAAACGCACCGAGATGCTCGATGTCGTACTCGTGAACGGCCACGCCAAAGGCATCGTCGTCCGCGACCTCGTCAGCGGGGAAATTTCCTCCCACTCCGCCGATGCCGTCATCCTCGCGACCGGCGGCTACGGCAACGTTTTTTTCCTCTCCACCAACGCGATGGGCTGCAACGTCACCGCCGCATGGCGCGCCGCCCGCCGTGGTGCGCTTTTCGCAAATCCCTGCTACACGCAGATCCACCCGACCTGCATCCCGGTGAGCGGAGACTATCAATCCAAGCTCACCCTCATGTCCGAGTCGCTCCGCAACGACGGCCGCATCTGGGCACCGAAAAACAAAGAAACCGCTGCCCAACTCCGCGCCAAAAAAATCTCTGCTGCCGATGTCCCAGAAGACCAACGCGACTACTTCCTGGAGCGGAAATACCCATCCTTCGGAAACCTCGCACCACGCGACATTTCCTCCCGCGCCGCGAAGGAAGTCTGCGACGAAGGCCGCGGCATCGCCCCCACCGGTCTCGGCGTCTATCTGGATTTCCGTGATGCCACGGATCGCCTCGGTGAAGACACCATCCGCTCACGCTACGGCAACCTTTTCCAAATGTATGACAAGATCGCCGGTGAAGATCCCTACAAAGGACCGATGATGATTTACCCCGCCGTCCACTACACCATGGGTGGCCTCTGGGTGGACTACAACCTGATGTCGAACATCCCCGGTCTCCACGTCCTCGGTGAAGCAAATTTCTCCGACCACGGCGCGAATCGCCTCGGAGCATCCGCCCTCATGCAGGGCCTAGCAGACGGCTATTTCGTCATCCCTACGACCATCGCCAATTACCTCGTCACCCAGAAACCTGGCTCAGTTAGCACCTCCATGCCTGAGTTCAAACAGACCGAGACCGAAACTCGCGAGCGGATTAACAAAATGCTAGGCATCAATGGCAAACGCACGGTGGACTCCTTCCACCGCGAGCTCGGCATGATTATGTGGGACAAATGCGGCATGGCCCGCTCACGCGAAGGACTGGACGAAGCACTCACCAAAATCCCACAAATCCGCGAAGAATTTTGGCAAAACGTCCGCATCCCCGGCTCTGGCTCCAACGCAAATGCTGAGTTAGAAAAAGCTGGACGCGTCGCCGACTTCTTAGAATTTGGCGAAGTCATGTGCTACGACGCCCGTGATCGCGAGGAATCCTGCGGCGGCCACTTCCGCACCGAGCACCAATTCTTCGATACCGATCCCGAAGTCATCGCCGGCAGCACCCAAGCCGGTGAAGCCAAGCGCCACGACGACCATTTCTCCCACGTCTCCGCCTGGCAATACCACGGCCCCGACCAAGCTCCCACTCTCCACAAAGAGCCGTTGGTCTATGAAGAAGTGCATGTCTCCATCCGCAGTTACGCGTGAGGAATCCCTACGCCTTCGCGTGAACGTGGGCCGTTGACTCGCCACGGCACTTCCTTAAAATCAAGGCTTCGCAACGGGTGTCACCTTCGCCCTGCACCCTTGAATTCCCCCTCATGAGAATCGTCGTTCACGACTACGCCGGACATGCGTTCCCGATTTCGTTGAGCCGTGCATTGGCCGGACTTGGGCATGAGGTGGTCCACGCTTATGCCAGTTCGCTGCAAACTCCACGCGGTGATCTCGCGAGGAAATCCGGCGACTCCCCCACCCTCGCGTTTCGGGAAATCCAGATGGACCCGGACTATCCGAAATACAAATACTCCTTCCGCCGTCGTCGCAGCATGGAGGTCCGCTATGGCAAAGAAGTGGCGAAATTCATCACCGCATGGAAACCCGATGCCGTCCTTTCCGGCAACACTCCCACCGAAACTCAGGAGCCGATCACCCGCGCTGCCATCGCTCACGGCGGACGTTTTTATTACTGGGTCCAAGATTTCTACAGCCTCGCCGTGGACCAAATCCTACGCCGGAAAATCCCGTTAGCCGGTGGCTGGGTCGGCGCGTGGTATCGGCGTATGGATCGCCGCCAATTCGAGCGCAGCTCCAGAGTCATCGCCATCACCGAAGACTTCACGCCCATCCTCTCCAGCCAGTTCGGCGTCGATCCCGCAAACGTCGCTGTCGTCCCGAATTGGGCACTCATCGAGGAAATCCCGGTGACGTCCAAAGACAACGCTTGGTCGCGCCGCCACTCGCTGCACGACAAGTTCGTCTATCTCTACTCCGGCACCATCGGCATGAAACACAATCCTGCGATGCTGCTAGAACTCGCCCGCAGACACTCGCAAGATCCAGCGGTGCGCGTGGTGATCGTTTCCGAGGGTATCGGCGCAGATTGGCTGAAAAAAGAAGCTGCTGCCGCGAATCTTTCCAACCTCCTCATCCTCCCCTATCAGCCGTTCCAAGAGCTGCCATCCGTCCTCGCCACTGGCGACGTGCTCGTCGGCATCCTCGAAGAAGAAGCCGGGATTTTCTCCGTCCCGTCCAAGACTCTCAGCTACCTATGCGCCCAACGCCCGCTGCTGTTAGCGATGCCGTTGAAAAACCTAGCCGCTCGGATCACTGGTGAAAACAAAGCGGGCCTCATCGTCGCACCCGGCGATCTCGATGGTTTCCTCGCTGCTGCCACGCAGCTCCGTGAGTCCGAGACTCTCCGTGCAGAACTCGCAGGCAACGCCCGCGCCTACGCCGAAGCCACCTTCCCCATCGCGAAAACTGCGGCTCTGTTCGATCAAATCCTCGCCCGGTAACGCCCGTGTTCTTCGCAGCAGATCCACCGGACCACATCGCCATGCCGACGGCGAAGCACGCCATTTGGGTCGAGCGACTGATCTGGATTTTCATGCTGTCCTTCGCACTGGACTATCGGAACTCCGTCGCCCGCGAAGGCGGCAGCGGCGCAGGTCTCGATCAACTCATTTTCCTCGGCTCCTGCATCGGCTCATCCATGGCCATTCTCGCACTGGGCTGGAAATTCCTAACTGTCCGTCCCGGCGCGTGGCTCGTCGCGTTTTGGGGAATCTTCCTCGCCTTCATGCTCGCCAATTCTTTCCTGCAAGGCGTTCCCTTTTCTCGCTCCGTCCGAGTCGTGATGCCACTGATATTTTGCCTCTTCGGCATCATGAATGCCCACATCGCAGGCTGCATGGGCATCCGTCCGTCGAAGCTCGTCACACCCATCCTCGCCGCCGCTTGCATCAACATCATCTGGCGCATCGTCCAAGGTTTCTTGTTCAAGGAAGCCACGCTCGAGACGGTCCGCATCGAGGTCCAAAGCCCAGCAACCAACTGGCTCGCCGCGTGGATCGGCTGCTCCATCCTCTTGCGGAAACGGCTCCACTGGACGCTGCCCTTGGCCTGTCTCGTGCTCTTCATCGGCATCTTCATCACCGTCACTCGCTCACTCATTTTCCCGGTGATGGCGTCCGCTGTCGCTTGCACGATTTGCTACACACTTGGCGTTCGGTGGAAAATTTTTGAGTGGTCCGGTCTGTGGAAACGACTCGCGCCCGTCTCCGCCGCGATCCTCATCGTCGTAGGAGCCTTAGGTATTGTCGCACTGGTCCAGCCCGCAATGATCGAGCGCTGGAACGAGCGCCTATTCTACAATGCCTCTGCCCAAAACTTGAGCGCAGACATCTCTTACCTAACTCGTAAAGCCGAGGCCGATGCGATGTGGAAAATCCTCGATGAAAGCCCCGTCCATTTCATCCACGGCAAAGGCATCGGCACGTCCTACCACTGGGATCTCGCCTACATGTCGGAAATCTGGATGGTTTTTCCGAAAAAGGACGCGGAGTTCCTCGATATCTGGTTCGCCGGGCACTCGATCTGGACTTACGGCCTTCTATCAGGCGGCGTGATCGCGCTGCTGGCCTATTTGGCCCTCTTCGTCAGCACCGCCACCTTCAGCCTGCACGCCGCTCGCGCAAATGCCACTGATCCCGGGCCCGACCAATGGCTGGCGTTCCTTCCATTCGTCGCGACGTGTTGCCTCCTCAGCGAGTCGCTGACGGCCAATCCATTTCAAGAACGGCTTGTCGGGATTATTTTTGGAATGATGATCGGCCTGCCGCAGGCATTCATGGTGCGCTCATCCTGGATTCACACAAACTCGCGGCTGTCCCACACTCTCTAACATGATGCTACCCAGCGGAAAAACCGTTGCTCTCATCGATCCCCTGTGGATCGGGCATCACCCCATGTATTTCGCCCAGTTCACGGCGTCCTTCTTACGAGTCGGGGCGAATGTCATCGGCCTGTGCCCCGAGCCAGACGCGGCGATGCACGACCTCCGCCAGACACTCGGCACGTCGGATCTCACGAACCGCGCACACTTTTTTCATCTGCCTTCCGGCAAACGCAGCTTCCTCAATGGCCGCTTCGAGGGCGATCCCGTGCGGACATTTTCTCGCTGGAAAAAAGCCGCTGACATCCTCGCCCACGCCGAAGCTGTTAGTGGACTGACTGCCGATATGGTCTATTTCCCCTACCTCGATAGCTACCTGCGCTTCTTGCCATTTCCCGTCATCCCTCGGCTTCTCCTCAACCGCCCGTGGAGCGGCCTCTACCTGAGAAATCACCACCACGGCGAGCCACCATCGCTGCTGAAATCTCTGCGCCTGTTAGCCAAAGGCGATTCTATTTTAAAAAGCGATCAATGCCTCGGCATCGGCGTGCTAGACGAACGCTTCATTCCCGCGATGACGAGGCTGAATGTGAAAGTCACCGCCTATCCCGATGTCACCCACGCCGATCTTCCACCGCAGCCTTACCCGCTCGCGTTGGAAATTCAGCGGAAAGCCGCCGGACGAAAAATCATCGGCATCATCGGCCTCGAACGCCGCAAAGGATTTCTCACCCTCCTACGCACCGCCCGTCTCGCCCAACAGGCGAAATTTCCCTACTACTTCGCCTGCGCCGGGATCATCTCTCTCGGCCAATTCACTGCGGACGAACAAACAGAAATCTTGTCGATCCGCGACAGAATCGCCAGCGGTGAAATCGACAATCTCCACTTCGATCCCGCCGCCGCACGCATCCCCGACGAGGCGGATTACAACTCCGTTTTCCGCATTTTCGACATCGCCTGGGCCGCTTACGAAGACTTTCAAGGAAGCAGCGGCACTCTGAGTAAAGCTGCCGCATTCGAGATTCCCTGCCTCGCCACGCGCGGCGAATGCGTCGGCCAGCGCGTCGAAACTTACCGTCTCGGTCTCACCATTCCTGAAGCCGATCCCTCAGCCGCCCTCAACGCGATTTCCCACCTAGCGATCAACACCGACCGCGAAGGAAATCCTCTAGCCGCCAGCTTCGCAGCCTACCGAGACGATCACTCGCTGCAACGTCTGGACCACATTCTCGCAAAGCTGCTAGAGCCCCGCCAGATCCCGTGAGGCGAGAAACTGTGCTGAGAAATTTCCTGAGCTCGTCCCACTCAGCGCGATTGATTTCCAACGTTGCTCCTGATGGAGTGGCGACACACTTCGAGTCTTAGACCATTTTCCAGAAATAAGGTGACTCACGGCGACGAAACCTTTGGGCGAAATAAATTTCGCGGTTCGATAGAGGCGGTCACGGATTCGTCTGGGCTTTGAGGCGGGCGAAGGTGGTGGTGGATGTGGGGCCGAGCGGAATGGTGGCGGTGACGAGTTCTTTGATGGCGTCGATGCTCTGGACGGTGATGTTTCCGTTCGCGACGGGTAGCCAGTCGGGCTGCGCCAGTGTGGTGGTGGTTTCGACGACGGTGGAAAACTGCTGGGTGGCGGTCTTGGTCCGATAGAATTTAAAGATGAGAGAGGTTTCGGTTTTGAGATGAGTCGGCAGGATCGACGTGTTCGCGGCACCGGGGCCAGCGGGAATGCCGCCGAGGATGTATTCGAGGAGGTTCACGATGCCGTCGAAATCGGGATCGTCGCCGGGTGCGGAATTTGCAGCGGTAGCACTGCCGAAGTGGGCGACTTGCCACTGGGCGAATGGCAATGGATCGCGAGTGACGGTGATGGTGTAGGCGGTGGTGGTGACTCCGTCCTGGGCAGTGACGAGAATGCTGATAGGTGTGGTACCGACGGCGAGCGGAATGTTTGCACTGGGATTTCCTGAGGCCACCGCATCACCGCTCACGGTCACGGTGGCGTGGGTTTCTGCCAGCGTGGGAGTGATCGTTAGGGCAGCGGTGGCGTGGGCGACGGTGGAGCTGTATTCGAGGATACTCGCGTTAAATGCCGGGGAAAGCGTGCCGACGCTGGGTGCGAGGTTGGCGAGAGCGGCGTTGCTAGAGAGTGGTGCTTCGCGGGTGATCTCCACGGTGTAGGTGATGGTGGTGATCCCGTCTTGGGCGGTGACGACGATGGAAATGGGGGTGATGCCGACGGCGAGCGGGATGGACGCGCTGGGGTTTCCTGAAGTCACCGCAGCTCCGTTCACCGTCAGTGTGGCGTTGAGTTGGGCGACGGTGGCAGTCACCGTTAGAGATGAGATTTCGCTGGGGACGCTGGATGCGTATTCGAGGGTGCTGGGGCTGAAGGCTGGAGTGAGAGTGCCTGCGCTGGAGGTGAGATTGGCTAGAGTCGCGATGCTAGATGGAGCGCGCGTGACGCTGACGGTGTAGGTCCTGGTGGTGGTTCCATCCTGGGCGGTGACGAGGATGGAAATGGGGGTGACGCCGACGGTGAGCGGGATGGCGGCACTGGGATTTCCTGAAGTCACGCTGGCTCCGTTCACTTTTACTGTGGCGTTTGCTTGGGCGAGGGTTGGGGTGACCAATAGGGAAGTGGTCGAGTTAGAGACGCTGGCCGTGTAGCTGGTGGTGCTGGCGAGAAATGTGGGGGAAAGGGTGCCTGCGCTAGGGGTGAGAGTTGCTAGGTCGGCGTTGTTGGAGGGGATGATTTGGTTGATCCCGTAGGTGGTTCCTAGGCTATTTTGTGCGACTAACCGGAAGTGATAGCCGCTGGGGGCGAAGCCAGAGATCGCGGCATTGACGTTCACGCTGGTGGTGCCGTTGCCGATGGCTTGCAGCGCGGTGGTGCTGCCGTAGGCGGCTGTGGGGCCATACTGGAAATAGGCGTCGGTGGCGATGGCGTTGGGCAAGACGCGACCGTTGAGGGTTGCGCTGTTCGCAGCGAGACTGGTCGGGGCGTCGGTGAAGGCCTCCGGCAGTGAGCGATTGTTGATGGTGACGGTATGGGTGGTTTGCGCGGTGGTGCCCAGATTTCCGCCAGTGGCGTTGAAGAGATTTAGCACGATGGTCTCAGCCGGCTCGGGGATCGCATCCTGATAGATCGTGATCGGGATGAGTTGGCTGGTGGTGCCGGAGGGAAACGTGAGGGTACCGTTAGCGAGGGTGAAGTCGTAGCCGCTGCCGGTGGCGGTGCCGCTGCTGACTCGGTAGTTCACGGAAACCGTGCCGGGAGGTGCTCCAGTGATGTTCACGGCGACGTTGTGAGTGCCTACATTTTCCGCAGCGGTGCTGGTGGTCGGGGAAAAGACGACGGTGCCGCTTGGGAACGCATCGTTATCGCCGAGGAACATCGTGGCAGCGGAAGTCCGCAATCCGTAGGTGCCGGGAGCGGGCGTGATGTTCATGGTAATGCTCTCGACACCCTCGGGAGTGGTGTCGTTGACCGGGACGATGGTGATGAATGCGCTGGTCGCACTTGCTAGAATCGTGACGCTGCCAGAGGTGCCTGTGTAGTCCACGCCTTCGGTAGCGGTGCCGCTCATGGTGTAGTTCACGATGAGGTCGCTGGTGGTGGATACCTTGCGGGTGACGATGAAGCGGAGAGTGCCGGACGCTTCGGTTCCTTGGGTGGTTAGGGTGCTGGCGCTGTCGGCGACTGAGACGTCGATGGTGGGTTGGTCGCCATCGAGGATGAAACCCGTCGCGCTGGGATCTTGGCTGGTCATCAGCGTGTAGCCAGTGCCGGGGAGTAGGGTGAGCGTGACGGATTCTGCGTCTTCGATCACCGTGTCTGCTAGGGCGGTGACGTTGATGGTCTTCGTGGCATCTCCAGTGGCAAAGGCGATGGTTCCGGATAGTGAAACGTAGTCCACGCCGTTGGTGGCAGTGCCAGTGATGGCGTAGTTCACGGTGATGGCGGTGCCACTGGCAGGGCGGATGATTTGAAAGGCGACGGCAGTGGTGGAACTGGTAGCAGGCTCAACTCCGCCGCTGCTTGTTAGTTTCACATAGACTTGGGGTGCATCGTTGTCGGTGATGCTCATGGTGGCGATGCCGGTGCCTGCGATGGTGTAGGCCAGCGTGCTGCGGAGCTGGAGAATGATGTCCTGAGTGCCCTCGTCCACGGAGTCATCATTGGGATAAATTTCTATGGTGGTGGAGGGTGAGCCAGCGGGGATGATCGCGCGTCCGTCGAGGCGGCGGTAGTCGGTGCCGTGGATGGCGCGGCCACTGATCGCGTAGTCCACGGTCAAGGGCTGATAGTGATTTCCGCCAGCACGGGTGATGGTGAATGTGCCTGGGTCGCCGGGTGTTTCGCTGAGGGTGGCGTCTGTCGCGGCGAGTGTGACGGTTGCGAGATCGTTATCGTGAATCATGACGGTCTGCGCGTTCGACAAGGTATCGCGGGCGTAGGTGGAGCTGGTGGAAATGGTGATGATCGCGGTTTCCGTGCCTTCATCTGCGGCGTCGTCCACGGGGGTGAGGGTGACGGTGGCGCTGGAGCTGCCTGATGGGATGATGACGGATGCGGGGGCGGTGTAGTCTGTGGTGACGGTGGCGGTTCCAGCTCGTGTGAGATTTACCGTTAGGTTTGCGGCAGTGGAGCCGGTGCGTTCGAGGAGGAGCGTGGCGGGGTCTGAGTTAGTCTCGGAGGCGGCGTTGTCGAGGTGGGTGAGTTTGACGACGGGGAGGTTTGCGTTTTCTTCATCGGTGATCGGCACCGTGGCGACAGCGGGTCCGGCGAAGAGGTAGCCGCCGGTAGTGTTAGCGAAATCCAGTGCTGCGTATTCGGTGCCTTCGATGGCGGTGTCGTTCACGGGGGTCACGGTGATGTCGAGAAAGGCAGCACCTGCCGGGATGTTATATTGTGAGGTGCCGTTGCCGCCTTCGGTAGTCGTGGAGGCAGTCGGCAAAGGAGTGAGCGTGTAGTCGGTGGTGCGGGTGGCGGTGCCTGTGTTGCTATTGAAAATCTGAACTGCGAGAGCGAGCGCGGTGCTGCCAGTGCGCTCGAGTCGTATCGTGCCAGTCCCGACGGGGGCTCCCTCGCTCGCGATGGAATCGGTGACGCTGACGGTGATGGTGGGAACTAGGGCGCTGGTGAAATTTTTCCCCGTTGCCGATGGCCCGACGGTGAGTGGATTGGTAAATCCTGCCGTGAACTGATGCGGATAGAGATTGGGCGTGATGCTGTAGCTGCCTGCGGTGAGTCCGGTGAGGGTGTAGTTGCCATTGCTGTCAGTCCAGGTGCCACGGAAGGTGGAGCTGCTGGGGTGGCTTGTTGCGCTAGATGGTGCGTAGTTCGCGACATAGACGCCTTCGAGCGGTTGTGAGTCTGGCCCCGTGATGTTGCCACTGACGGTGAAAGTGGCCGGGCTGCCGACGGTGACGAGGATGGAGCGCGTGGTGCGTTTGCCCTTCATGTCACTGGCGGTGCAGAGCACATGGTAGTGTCCGGCGGTGGTCCAAGACTTGGTCTGCGTGGCACTGTTGTTGGTGGAGTAGGTGCCGTCATTGAAAACCCAAGCATAGGCGAGAGGATCGCCGTTAGGATCTGACGCGGTGGCGGTAAGGGTGATGGAGCCGTTCGTGGCGGGGGTGGTGTTGTTCGCGCTGATAGAAAGCGTCGGCGCGAGATTTCCCGTAGTGTTGCCGACGGAAACGTAAACGTCCATCGAAGGCGGGGTAGTGGTGTTTTTCGCGATGGGGGTGACGTGGATGTTCGTGTCGTTGTCGCTGAAAGTGCGGCCTACCCAGAGTGCGGCGTCGTTGCGGGTGTCGGTGATGCCGTGGCCGAAAGAGCCGGGCGTCATATCGAGGAGTTGGGCACCGCGATTGCTACCGATGGCAGGGCTACCACCGCTGCCGCCGATGCCGCCGAGTCCCCAGCCGTCCCATGTCATCATCAGGCCGTTCATCAGGCCGGTGTTCGTGGTGAAGCGTTGGCGAAACTCTGCCCAGTAGTCTCGATCCGAGTCTTTTTTGATCCGCAGGGCGTAACGAAAAGCAGGGTCTGCGACTGCGTAGTCGAACTGATGGATGCGGTAGGTGCCGGGGCTGGTGACGGTCCAGTGAGTTTCGCTAGGGAGCCAATTCAGGACATTTTTAAAATGGGCGGTGAACTGTCCCATGCCGCTGCTGCTGCCCATGAGGTCGAAGGTATTGCCGTATTCCTGGTTATTTCCCGGGCCGATGAGACTGGGAGGCGTGGTGCGCCAGTAGTTCGCGTGCCAGACGCCGAGGTTGTGGCCGAGTTCGTGGCAGAAGGTGCCTGCGGAATCTGTTTTCATCCGCATCCCGCGTCCACCGACTGAAGCGGAGCCGCCGTAGCTGCCGACAGAGCCATTCCAGCGGACGGCATCATAGTCGTAGTTGAGATAGTCGTAGCCCATCTCCTTGGCGATGGTGCGGGCTTGGTTTTGGATGAGACTGTCGTTGCCAGCACCAGCGGCTAAATACCAACTTTCTGGATAGGGCAAGACGACTAACGGAGCGACCGCGTAGGTGAAATAGCACCGGCCATAGCTCGTCTGGGAAATGAAGTCTGCCATTTGCCGGAGCGTTTCGTGGCAAGCTGCCTCTGTCTGCGGGTCGATACGGTGATCCGGGAATGTAGCGCGGATGTAGAGAAACTTGCGATGCCCCGTCGTCGTGCTGCCGGGGATGGTGCCGAAGGGGGCGGTGGGCGCGCCGGAGCCCGCGCCTGCATTCAGATAGGCACCCATGGATTCCCAATGTTCGCGCTCCTCCTCGGCGGATAGATTTTCGACAATCTGCTCGATGTGGCCACCGGAGCAGACGTAGGTGATGCGCTCTGCGGTCTCGAATGCGGGAGTTTCCTCGGTGACGGCGGGCAGTTCGCCAGCGGCGGTTCTCTCGACGGTGGTTTCCTTTTCCGAGACGGGACAAATCTCGACGACCTCGCGGTCGGCTGGATCTGGACGCTCGCCATTTTCCAGCAGACGCACAGGCGAATCAGCGACGGCCATGTCTCTGCCTACGGAAATTCCGTTGATGGATGCGGTTGAGATGGTGCGTTGGTTTGCGCGTTTGCCATAGACATAGGCGTTCCAATGGCTGCCGTCCGGCTTGCTGACGGAGCGGGTGTAAGGTTTAAAATCGGGCGCGGCCTCCGCACCGGGAAGTGGGACGTTTCCATAGACTTCCAGCGCGGCTTTCATGCGAACGCGTTCTTCTAGCAGCTCGACGATGGCGTCGGGTAAATCTTGGCGAACGACCATTGGCACGGCGTTGGCGATGGCGGCTTGCGGATCGCTCTGGATCAACTTTGCGATCTCCAGAGTGTGCGCTTTAGCGAGCTGCGTGCCCTGAGCAAGCAGAGTGGCGCGCTGGTCTTGCGGCGTGGTTAGGTAAGTCTTCGCCCAATCTCGAAACGCGATGATGGGCATTGTGGCTTCTGGAATGGGTGTCTCAGAAGCGACGGTATCGGTCGGTGCGGATGGCGTGAAATCGGGCGAGGTCTGAGCTGCTTCAAGAGCTGGCGGTAATTTCTCAGATGCGACTTGAGGAAACCCTGACGGTGTCTGGACCGGAGATCGCGAAATCCAGATCAGCGCGGCGATGAGGATTGCCAGGGCGAGGGTTGTGAGTTTTTTGGGCATGGCAGTGATTCTTTGAGGCGCGGCGACCGGTGATCGCCGTTACTTGAATTTCGCGGTGAGCTTGCGGTTTTTGGTGAGGTTGGTGAGGGTGAGTTTCTTTTTCTTGCTGAGGAGTTTCTTGCCTTCATACCAACCGAGGAAGGTGATGTCTTTTCTGGGTTTGGCGGTGAGAGTGACTTTGCTGCCTTGGGCGAAGGTGCCTGCACCGGTGACTTTGCCGAGTTTGGTGTTGGTTTTTACTTTGACGGCGAATTGCACGACTGGCGGCGGTGGCCCGGGGAAGGTGTAGATGTAGGCGGCTCCTGAACCATCTGCGGTGCCTGCATCATTGGGGACGCTATTGATACCCGTGGTGATGCTGTCTTCGTAAGGTGCCCCGACGACAATGGTTTCTCCGTCGATGGCGACAGGAATGCCGAAAAAGTCATTTGCATCCGAGTTACTCGCTTTGAGGTAAGCCTGCTGTGCCCAAGCACCTCCGCTGCGGGTAAGCACATAAGCCGCTCCGGCACTGAACATGGTGTTATCCGCTTGGTTGCCATTCGCCCCATCACTGCCGCTGTCTTCGCCCGTAGCCCCGACGACGATGGTCTCTCCGGCGATGGCTACGGAAACGCCGAAATAGTCCTCCACATCCGAGTTACTGGCTTTGAGGTAGGCTTGCTGCGTCCAAGCACCGCCACTGCGGGCGAAAACATACGCTGCCCCGGCACTGGAAGCACTGTTGTCGGCCTGGTTGCTATTGACCCCATCATTGCCGCTGTCTTCGCCCGTAGCCCCGATGACGAGGGTTTCTCCAGCGATGGCGACGGAATAGCCGAAGTTGTCTGCTGCATCTGAGTTACTGGCCTTGAGGTAGGCTTGCTGTGCCCACGCTCCGGCACTGCGAGTGAAGACGTAAGCCGCTCCGGCATTGGAGACGGTGTTATCAACTTGATTCCCATCCACCCCGTCGCTGCCGCTGTCTTCGTCCGTAGCCCCGACAACGATGGTTTCTCCTGCGATGGCGACGGATTCGCCGAATCGGTCACTTGCATCAGAGTTGCTGGCTTTGAGGTAGGCTTGCTGCGCCCAGACTCCGGCACTGCGGGTAAAGACGTAGGCGGCCCCGGCACCGATTGCACTATTGTTCACTTGGTTGCTATTAACACTATCGCTGCCGCTGTCCTCGCCATACGCGCCGATGACGATGGTTTCTCCGGTGATGGCGACGGATTCGCCGAAAAAGTCACTTATCTCGGAGTTGCTGGCCTTGAGGTAGGCTTGCTGCGCCCAGATTCCGCCACTGCGGGTGAAGACGTAAGCGGCTCCGGAATCGGGCGCAGTGTTATTTGTCTGAAGGCCATTGACTCCAACACTGCCACTGTCTTCGGTATAAGCACCAACGACGAGCGTTTCTCCAGAAATGGCGACGGAATAGCCGAAAGAGTCACCTGCCTCGGCATTGCTAGCAGTGAGCTTTTGTTGTTGGGTCCAAACGCCGCCATTTCTGACATAAACGTAGGCAGCTCCTCGGCTGCCATTTTCCGTGTAGGCACCGACGACGGCGGTGTCTCCTGAGATGGCGACGGAAAATCCTAGAAAACTGCTGGCGCTGGTATCACTGGCTTTGAGGTAGGCTTGCTGGGTAGTGAGGGCAGCATTGCCATGGGCGGCGGCGGTGATGGCAAACCCGGCGAGGAAGGCGAGGAGATGGATTTTCATGGAAATGTTGGTTGGCATTCAGAGGAGAAATCTGAGGGCGGTCGAGTTTTGGAGTTAGGGCGAGAGTTGGTTTTTTAAAATCGCGGCGACCGATGATCGCCGCTACTCGCCGTCTGGCAGGTAGGCTGCTTCGCGGTCGAGCTGGAAGGACCAGCGGAGAGGAGTTTCAGTGATTTTTCCGGCTGTATCTTTCCACGAGATGGTGACTTGGCAAGTGGGCTGGCGAAGATAGCGGTTGACCTGCCAGAGGAGCTTCTTGGTGCCGGGGGCGAAGATGGCGGGGACTTCGCCGAAGCCAGAGACCTTCATGGTGACGGTGGCGGGATCGAGGTTTTCGGCGTTGGTGAGGTCGGCGGAAATTTCGGGTAAGCGAGAGTTGATGATCGCTCCGGGCTCGGGCAGGACGGGATGAGGGAGTTTTTGGATGACGCCTGTTAGCTCGGCGGCGGGCTGTCCGTTGGCAGCACCTTCGCGGAAGGTAGTGGCTAGCTCGAAGATTTTGTCGTAGTTCCCGAGGATGATGTAGCGCGGGAGTGTTTCGTTCGGCAGCGAGCGTTTGATTTTTCCGGGTAGAACGGTGAAGAGGTGGGTGTAGCCGAACTCGGCCGCGAGCTTGACCATTTCCTCGGTAAAGAAGCCGCCGGGGTAGGCGTAGCTAGTGACTTTTTTGGTGAACTTGGATTCGAGGAAACGCTGGGATTCGCCCATTTCTTTGCGGAGGTAGGCGTCGTAAGCATTTTCGCCTTTTTTCCGATAGCTCTTCACGGTGATCGGATACGGATGGCTAACGGAATGGCTGCCGATGGAGGCACCGTTGGCCATCATTTCCTGAATCATCGGGACGGTGAGAGCTTTGCCGCCACCATCGACGTAGTTTTTGTAGAGGTAGAGGGTGAAGGGGTAGCCGAATTCTTTGAGGACGGGATAGGCGTCGGTGTAAACGGATTTCCAACCGTCGTCGAAGGTGAGCAGGATGCACTTTTGCGGGATTTCTTTGCCGTGATTTTTCCAAGCAATGAAGTCATCCAGCGTGATGACTTTGAGTCCGAGTTGGCGGATGGCTTCCATCTGCTGGCGGAATTTCGATGGGCGAATCCGCATCGCAGTCTCTGGCAGATTTTCGGCAAATTCGTGATAACCGAGGACGGAAACGCGGATGCCGTCGTCGGGGATTTCCGGTTCCGCAGGGGTGACGGTTGTCTCGGTGACGGCCTTGGTCTCAGCGGCAGGCGGCTCTTGCGCCCACAAGCAAACGCTGGTGAGGAGGCTGAGAAGTAGGGGCAATTTCGTCATTCGGGGGCGGAACCTAGCCGCAAACCGAGTGATTTGAAAGGCTCAAGATCAAGTTGAGTTTCGCGGTCTTTGATGGCCGCGCCTGCGTTCACTTCAGCCCGTCCAGAGACTGGACCATGGCTTTTTGCACCGAGGGGCTGGCGAGGTTTCCAAGGTGTCCGCCATTTGGGAAAATGGTGAGACGTGAAGGGCTGACGGTGGACTTCAGCCAGGATACGTCACTGGGATTGAGCAGGAAATCGTTCTGATTGACGATGACTCGGATCTTGGTGTTAGAGCGTAGGGCTTTATGGTAAGTGCGGAGGTTGATCTCGCGTGAGAAGTCTGCCTGATCGATGTCTTTCGCACGGTAGTATGGAATGACGAAGCGGAGGTAGTAGTCGCGGAAGGAGAAATTAAGGATCTCTGCGTAGGCAGCCTCGCGCCGCCAATCGGAAAGCGGTGCTTGGACGACACCCATGTTATTTCGCGACTGGCTGCTGTAAATGCAGTCGCGCAACGAGAGGCGGAATGACATGCCGATGAGGTACTTGGACTCAGTCGCGTCGAAAGGTGGATTGGCGAGTTGCGCGGGGGGCAGGAATGCGAACTTGGCGGCTTTGTGCAGCGCGTTGTTGATTTTTTCTTGGCGAACAGATGATGGCCAAGCGAGTGCGGCTTGGTCGATCTCGTTGAGTTTTTTGACCCCGTAATGAAGATCAACTGGAGTATCGATAGCCACGTAGCGATCAAACTTCAGCAAGTCGCCGTGAGCTGATTTTTCACGAGCTGCGAGGTAGAGAGCTTGGAAACCGCCCATGGAAAATCCGACGAGAGCGCGTGGTCCGAGCTTGCCTGAGTTTTTCTTTTCGAGAGCGCGATCAATCTCTGTCAGGTAGTTCATCAGGTCTAGGCTATCGATCGGTGGGTAGGCAGGAAGTGCCGCCGTCGAAGCATTTTCCATGAACTCGGGATGGAAAATGCCAGTGGTCGTGACCACGGAAAAACCATTTTGATAGAGCAGCTCCGCGATGGAGAGCGTGGCGGGTGAAAGTCGGTGAGTTCCGAGGCCCGGTGCGACATAGACGAGTGGCGCATGATGTTTCTGCATCCAAGTGTTGAACTTCATTTTTCGCCCGGTGGATGACAGGCGGACGCTGGATTCTCTTCCTTTTAAGGCGAACTCGGGGTCCACGCAGCGGATGTTCGCGACGTTGAGAGTTTGCAGTGTGGACAAATCTTTCGGGCCGGTGGTGGTCCAGTCTGGGTTTTGTTCTTTGGAAGCGTAGCTCCAGAGATACCTCGTCCCGATGTAAGGATCCGCCTCAGTCTGCACGAACTGGACGGTGTTTTCGGTTCTGTCAGAGAGGCGATTGTAAGTGGTCGCTGCTGATAGGTAGGAGAGCGGGCGGTAGAAATTCCATGGCTCCGGCACCTTGTCAGCGGCAAGTCCAGCAGTGTGGAGATCATCACTCGGGCCGAGCAGTGGCAACATGACGAAGGTGTTTGGCTGCCAACCCCAAGCATTGAATGTCTGGGCAAAGTCTGCGTTCGATTTCGGAATGTTCCATTGGCTGGCGACATCGAACAGGCCAGCCACGCCGACTGTGGAATTGCAGAGGAAGCGCACCGACTCGTCGCCCGCACCTTGCCAGCGGCCCTGGAGGACGTTGTTCACGAGCCGCCCCGGATAGGTGATGTTGCGGGTGAAATGGTTGATCGACTGACGCGCAGGAGGCGGCACGATGGTCCGATAGACTTGCCCGGTAGGCCGCAGAAAACCGAAGAGCACGCCTTCATTGAATTTCCAAATCCCACGGTTCACAGGCTCCATTGGGTCCGCGAGAAACTCGGGGAAACTCTCGGGCGTTTTCGAAATTCCGGAAACTGCCGGAGCTGGCTTGGGCGCGGGCGAGACTGGCGAACATCCCGCTAGAATCGCGCCCGTTAGGATCACAGATTTCCAGCGATGATAAGTCAGGGAAGTATTGAAGCGGGTGGCAGCTAGGCGAAAACTCATGGGCGCATCTTCAGGTATGACCGTGAAATCGCAAGCGGGTAATAGCCATCAGATAGCAAGGCGATCAAGCTAGAGATTTTTCAACCGCGAATGGACACGAAGGAACGCGAAGGAAGAGTTTTCTGAATGAAACTCCTGATTCTGAGAAATGCGGTTCTTTAAATTCGCGTCCATGGGCGTCGATTCGCGGTAAAATCACATCAAATCGCCGTGGTTACTCCCTAGCTTGATCGCCGTGCATCAGATACCGGGAGCGTTAGTTTTTTTGCGAGAGCGAGCCGCAAATCATAGCATTTCACGAAGTCGGTCTTTTTTTGTGCAGGAACCCCAGATTCCGTGCCGTGACGGCGGCGGATAAAGGCGAAATTTTCCGCCAGGCTCACGGTGATGAAAAATGAATCCTTGCCATCCGACTCCGGCGCAGACTACTTAGCCCTCGATTGAACAACGAAAGTTAGTTTTTTCGCGCTTTGTTTGATCGGTGACGCCATGATCGAGGGAAGTGTTAAATCAACATGGCGTCATTAGAATTGAATCAAATGGATATCTACGTGGGCAACTTGCCCTACACTGCTACTGAAGGAGACGTCTCTGGCCTCTTCGCCGCCTTTGGACCTGTCGAACGGGTCAAAATCATCACCGATCGTGAGACCGGACAATCCAAGGGATTCGCTTTCGTCACCCTCGGCGATCAATCTCAGCTCAATGCGGCCATTGAGGCTCTTAACGAATACGACTACAACGGTCGCGCTCTCCGCGTGAATGCGTCCGAGCCTAAAGAATCCCGCCCAAGTGGTGGCGGCGGTGGTGGCTACGGCGGCGGCGGCGGTGGTGGTGGTTACGGCGGCGGTGGCGGCGGCGGCGGTGATCGCCGTGGCGGTGGTGGCGGCGGCTACAAAGGCGGCGGTGGCGGCGGCGGTGATCGCCGTGGCGGCGGTGGCGGCGGTCGTTGGTAAGTCAGCGCTTCCCGCATCACGCGAAACTCTCAAAAACGCTCGGTTCTCTTCACAGGGGATCGGGCGTTTCTGTTGGAATAATCCCACCCCCACGGCGATCAAGCTAGGGAGCAACCACGAAGATTCGATGTGATTTTAACCGCGAATCGACACCCATGGACGCGAATTTAAAGAGCCGCATTTCTCAGAATCAGGAATTTCATTCAAAAAACTCTTCATTCGCGTTCCTTCGCGTCCATTCGCGGTTGAAAAAAATCCCTAGCTTGATCGCACTTGGCGTCTGGGCGGTGAAAAAACTCCTCCTTCACCACTTCTCAACCCACTCCGCCATTGTGCATACACTCCCAAGGTATTCCGCAAATGGACCCGGATGAAAAGCTGCCTATGGCCGGAATTGACCCCTACACCCCATTTTTCTTCTGATCTTTAAGAGTTTTATATCAGAACACAGGGTCTGTCTTCTGATCTTTAAGGCTTTTATATCAGAACTCAGAGTCTGTCTTCTGATCTTTAAGGCCTTTCCTTCGAACTTCAGAGCCTTTCTTCTGATCTTTAAGGCTTTTATATCAGAACACAGGGTCTGTCTTCTGATCTTTAAGGCTTTTATATCAGAACTCAGAGTCTCTCTTCTGATCTTTAAGGTCTTTCCTTCAAACTTCAGAGCCTTTCTTCTGATCTTCAAAGCCTTTCCTTCGAACTTGAGGGCCTTTTTTCGACCTTTAAGCCTAGATGGGGAAATGGAGGGAAGAAATTCGATTTTACCGATTTAACGGATTTCAAGAGGGTGATGAACCATCAAACACAGCGATATGATTCACCGTATGGGCGGATACAGATTTTCATAACTCTTTTAAAATCCGTGTATTCCGTGCAATCCGTGGTTCACCTGCTTCCTTTTTCCCATGGCGCCACACGGCGCGGCAGGGACCGTCACTCCGTGCGGTCCGCGAGAATGACGGGCGAATGGAATGCCATTTCAGGCTCATCATTCTCGATTCATTCGCCAGGACCGCCCGGAGGATCGGTCCCTGCCATCGTTTCCGACAAGATGCACATCAACCTAAACGGGAAAATGGACGCATGACCAGAAATGCAACTCCTCTGATTCCGTGTGTTCCGAGTATTCCGTGGTTCTCATTTCTGAATCGAGTATCGCGCGAAATTGATTTGGGCGGATAGCGTCTGTATTGGCTGGATGGTGCGAGCGAGGTTGGAAATGGAACAGAAGAGGGAAGGCACCACGAATCTCACGAATCTAGCGAATCTGGAATCATACCAACGTGCTTTTGAAATTGGGCTAACCCGCTTTGTGCTGTGAATCGCAATTGGATTTCATTCGGAAAACATGAAGCGAAACGCCGAGGACGCAAAGTTCGCGGAGGAAGACGCCGAGTAGGTAAAATGACTGATTTCCTCCGCTTCTTCCTCTGAGAACTCGGCGTCCTCCGCGTTTCGCTTGAGGCGGGTTGTCAAAAACCTAAGTCCTGTCGGTATAAGACCTATGCCGTGTCTGCATGATTGCTCTCCTTGGTTCTGAATGATTCGTCAGATTCGCAAGATTCGTGGTGCCTTAACCCTCCATCCCAGCTT
>JANOQR010000261.1:0-31623 GCA_031414935.1 Luteolibacter sp. | reverse complement strand
GGCAACATAGAAAGCCACAACTCGATAAAAAAGAGCGACTTATAGAATGTTAAATTTCTGAGAGTCAATCTCTACCTGTCAGGAGTGAATCTCGGTAAGTGTAGGCGAAATCTCGGCACTCCAGAGAGAAATCTCTGCACCTTGGAACCTAATCTCTGCGAGCTGGAAGTGAATCTCTGCACCCCGGAACCCAATCTCTGCACGCTGGGGGTGAATCTCTGCACGCCGGGGAGGATAGGTGACAACACGGGGGACAAAGTTCGCACGTCCGGGGTAAATCTCCGCAGGCTGGAAGTGAATCTCCGCAGGCTGGAGGCGGAGGTTTGCAGACGGAAGGCGACGGGTGTTTCGCCGGATCTTTTTGTCAGGAATGTGGTGAGTGATAATCAGCGGTGAGTTTTCATCAAAGACCGATGGTCGGTCCCAGCCTGACGCCCGCATACCGATTTCGTCCCCCTCACCACCATCCGCAAAGCACTCCTCATTTCCCCACGCAACCCTTGGCTGTCTCGGCGGCTGGTTCCGGTGAAGAAGGGCTATTTCGATGCGTTGGCCCATCGCGGTTCGGTCTTGCGTAAGCAGGCTTGAGCGGCTTTCTTGCGGCGGGGGGTGATGGTGACTCCGGGAAATTTTTACGAATCCAAGATGGTGACGCCGGGTATTAGATTTTGTGTGATGGTGGGATTTGCGCTGGCGATGGTTTCGTGCGTGGCCCCTAAGGCAACAGTGGTGGCAGAGGCTCCAAAAAAGAAAGAGGCGAAAGTTCCCGAACCCGTGGCACCGGAGCCGGAAATGCCTGCGCTGCCGGACAACGAAATCCGCCTGCCGCAGATGCTGGATTTACCGGATGACAATGCCTTCCGGGCGAGCAATCCACAAACGCCGAAGGTGGGATCTGGCGGGGTGATGATTCGTCCGCCGACAGACCCGCCGTCGCGGGTGAAGCCGCCAGTGGAGGAGTGATCGTGTTACAATGGACCGCGAAATTTATTTCGCGCGGTCGGGTCTGGAAATTTCGGGCGAAATGAATCTCGCGGTCCGTGGGGAAGTCACCGCTGGTTGAAGCGGGACATTTCGCGGGCAGCTTCGCGGAGTTCGACTTTTTCCTTGAGGTCGTGGCGTTGGTCGGCGTGGGTTTTGCCCTTTCCGACGCCGATTTCCACCTTCACGCGGCGGTTTTTCCAATACATCCGCAGCAGCGGCAGGGTGCAGCCTTTGACGTTGGTGGCGTTGGCGAGTTTGAAAATTTCGCTCTTGTGGAGCAGCAGGCGGCGCGGGCGTTTTTCGGCGTGATTGTACCAATCTCCAGCAGTTTGCCAGGGCTGAATGTTGCAGCCATAGAGGAAAACTTGGTTGCCTTCGACGCGGGCGAAGGCGTCGGAAATGTTGACCTTGCCAGCCCGGATGGATTTCACCTCGGTGCCTTTGAGTTCCAGTCCGGCCTCGTATTTTTCGAGGATGTGGAAATCCCGCCCGGCCTTGCGGTTGGTGGCGATTTCCGCGCTCATGGGGATGACTCGGTGGTCAGAAAAACGGGCGCTCAGGGAGCTTCCCGTTGGATCAACTTGATCTTGCCTTCGATGATTTCTTGAAGGGCGATATCGGCGACTCCCATGCTGGGGCGCGTGGGGATGAGGGGCGAGCGACCACTATTGAGTTGGCGAACGCGCTGAGAGACTAGGTTGACCAGAACAAGTGGGTCGGTGACAATTTCAGAGGCCTTATCGAGGAGATCGCTTTTCATAGGAGAACCGGGAAATCGCGAAATTGGCTGAGTTTTCTCGAACGGAATGACGTTCTTGGGAAGCTCGGACGGTTTTTTTTCGCTCAAAAGAATGGAGTGGACAGAAGTTTCCGGGTTTGACGCCGGGCCGATGGTCAAACCAGAGATTCGACGAGCTGACAAGCCTTATCTGGATGTTTTTGCAGCGAAATTTGCACGCTTGGGAGCTGGATCATTTCGGCATGAGATCAATACCGAACCGCCGCAGGACGACGACGGTGAACCAGAAAAACGCGACGGTGATGAGGCAGTTGATGGCCAGGGCGCTCCAAAATCCCCAACCATTTCTGAGCATCCAGGGGAAAATGAGGAACATCGGCAAGGTGGGCAGGACAAACCAGAACGTGCCCTCGGCGTGGTTGGCCAGGCGTTCGCTGGTCTGGCCTGCGCGGTGCATCCAGATCATGGCGAGCAGCGAGGTGAGCGGCAGGGCGATGAGGAGCGCGGAGAGGCGGTCGCTGACGAGCTGGACTTTATTCACCAGCAGGATGATGAGCGCGCTGAGGAAAAGTTTCCCGATGTCGAGCGGGGTGATCGTCAGAATTTTGTCCCAAGGGATGCGGTTCATGGGGAAGTGGGCTTGCGGCTGGCCGAAACGTAGGGATAAACTTGCCTCATGCAAGCCGCCTGTCTCGTTTGTTCTGCCGTGATTTTTCTTTCTTCATGTGCGCCCGGTGGACCTCCGGCGAACGAGCTTTCTGCGACCCAGAAGGCGGCGATTGGGAAAAAAATCTGGCAAAATGAGTGTGCTGGATCGGTCACAGGGCTGACGACGTGGAATGCGGGCGAGGAATTTCCGTCGCTGGGAATCGGCCATTTCATCTGGTATCCGGCGGGGTTCAAAGGCCGCTTCGAGGAGAGCTGGCCGAAGTTTGCGGCGTTCGCGAAGGAACGCGGCGCGAAACTTCCAGCAGTGGCACTCGAAGCGCACAGCCCGTGGCGGACGAAAGCAGAATTTCAGGCAGATTTCAAAGGCCCACGACTCACTGCGCTCCGCACCTGGCTCGCGGCAAATGTGACGATGCAGACGGATTTCATCATCGCGAGGTCACGGGCTGCCTTGCCGAAGATCCTCGCTGCCGCCCCAGCCAGCGAGAAGGAGCGGATCGGGGAAAATTACCGCAAAGTCGCGACCACCGCGCAGGGGACGTATGCGCTCATCGACTACGTAAATTTCAAGGGCGAGGGCATCCAAGCGACCGAGAAATACCAAGGCCAAGGCTGGGGGCTGATGCAAGTCCTCGGCGGCATGAAAGATGTCCCGGCAGGCGCGGCGGCGGCGAGCGAGTTCGCCGCTTCCGCAAAACGAATTCTATCCCGCCGGATCGCAAACTCCCCGCCAGATCGCGGCGAAAAACGCTGGGAACCCGGCTGGCACAACCGCTGCAGCACTTACGCGAAGGCGCTTTGAGGGTTTGTTAGGTGCCGACAGTCTGTTTTCCCCGAAGTCATGGCACAGGCGGTGCTTAGGAGATTTCCGGCCAATGTTGGAGGGAATCATCACTCACCGATCCGTGCGCTTGTTCGCCATGCTCTTCATCGGCTTGGTGGGACTGTCCGCCGGGATCGCGCAGGCTCAGGAAAAATCTGTCCGGGAAGCCATCGCGGCGGCGACGATTGCCGGGACTGCGGATGAACAGCGGGCGATCATTTTATCCCTGAAACTTAGACCCACTCCCGAGGCCGTCACTTGGATCGAGAAGTGGAAATCCGGCGAAATTTTTCTCAATGATAACGGCACAGGGGTCATCACGCCCGTCGTCCTGACCGGAGACGCGGATGCGGCGGGGGCGTTCGCCACGCTGCGAGTTTCCGACAATACGCCGCTGTTAGCCCCGGGCGGTAAGCCCGTCCGCATCAATCCCAAGGAGGTCGAGTTCGCAGAAACTGACTCGGGTTTACGGCGGGCGATGAAAGAGGTAACGGATCTCGCCGCCCTCGCCGACCCGGATTTGGAGAAACGGCTGCGAGCCATCAAAGACTCCGCCATCGGCCAAAAAATCGAGAAACTCCCCGCGCTCCAGCTCCTCCGCACCACCGAGAAAAACCCCGAAGCCATCCGCGCGTTAGACGAATCCATCGCCATCATCCAGCTCCGGTCCACCGTGCCAGCCGAGCGCATCGCCGCCTGCAAGAAACTCGGCAAAATCAAGTCGCTCTCCGCGCACGACACCATCAAGACCATCCTCGCCGAGTCCGAAAAAGCGGGGGACGAACCGATGATCGAAGCGGCGAAAAAAGCGGTGAGTTCCATCGATGCTCACATTTCCAGAATCAACGCGGCGGGCACGGCTTTTCGCGGACTATCGCTCGGCTCGGTTCTGCTCGTTGTCGCCATCGGCCTGGCCATCACATTCGGCCTGATGGGCGTCATCAACATGGCGCACGGCGAGTTCATCGCAGTCGGTGCCTACACGACATACGTGATCCAAAACATTTTTGAAAACGGCCTGAAACTCTCCCCGTTCGGCTATTCCATTTCCATTCCCGGCCTGTCGCTAGGCGAGGGCGGGATGAGTCTATATTTCGTCGCCGCCATTCCTGCTAGCTTCCTGATCGCCGCACTGGTGGGCATCGTTCTCGAAAGATCCGTCATCCAATTTTTATACAAACGACCACTCGAATCCCTGCTCGCGACTTGGGGCGTCTCGCTGGTAATGCAGCAGGTCCTCAAGTTGATCTTCGGATCTAACAACGTGCAAGTTTCCAGCCCGTCTTGGCTATCAGGAAACTGGACGGTCAACGATGTCGTCTTCGGCTGGAACCGGGTTTTCGTCATCGGTTTCGCCGTTCTTATCATCGTCGTCACTTGGCTGGTCCTGAACAAAACCTCGCTCGGTCTGCTCATCCGCGCCGTCATGCAAAACCGCAACATGGCAGCCTGCATGGGCGTCCGCACCGAGCGCGTGAACACGATGACCTTCGCTTTCGGCTGCGGCCTCGCCGGTCTAGCAGGCGCGTTTCTCTCCCAGATCGGCAACGTCGGACCGTCGATGGGGCAGCTTTACATCGTGGATTCTTTTATGACCGTCGTCGTCGGTGGCGTCGGAAATATCCTCGGCACCGTCATCAGTGCGGTAGGCATCGGCATGGCGGACCAGACGCTCCAACAGTATTTAGGAAATCCCGTCATCGGAAAAATCATGGTCCTCGGAGCCATCATTCTTTTCCTCCAATGGCGACCTGCCGGCCTCTTCGTCACCCGTTCCCGCAGCCTCGATTGACCGATGAATAAGACTCCTTTCACCGCCCGGGTCCACCTGCCGCTGCTCATCATCGCGGCGACCTTTCTAGTGGTGGTGATGCCGATGCTCCACGCATTCGGCGTAATCCAAGACCTAACACTGAGCCTCTGGGGGAAATACATTTGCTATGGAATCATGGCCATTTCCATCGACCTGCTGTGGGGCTACACCGGACTGCTCTGCCTCGGCCAGGCACTGTTTTTCAGCATCGGCGGCTACATGATGGGGATGCACTTGATGCTGATGATAGGAAAACTCGGCCAATACAAAAGCGAGCTTCCCGACTTCTTTGTTTTCCTCGGTCACACGTATTTGCCGAGCTTTTGGAAACCCTTTTACTCGTTCCCCTTCGCAGTCGCGATGGTCATTCTGGTCCCTGCCGTACTCGCCTACATCTTCGGATTCCTCGCCTTTCGCTCGCGCATCAAGGGCGTCTATTTTTCCATCCTAACCCAAGCTCTCACCTACGGAGCTGCACTCTTATTTTTCCGCAACGAACTGCTGATGGGCGGAAACAACGGCTTCACCGATTTCAAAACCATCGTCGGTGCCGATCTCCGACTTCCCGAAACCAAACGCGGTCTCTACATCGCCACCGCGCTCTTGTTAGTCGCCGTCGTTGCCTTTTGCAAATGGCTCACGAACTCCCGCTTCGGTCTGATCCAACGCGCCATCCGCGATTCCGAAAACCGCGTGCTCTTCTCCGGCTACGCCACTGCGAATTTCAAGCTCTTCATCTTCGTCATCTCCGCCGTCATCGCCGCCCTAGCAGGTGCGCTTTTCGTTCCCCAAGCTGGCATCATCAACCCCAGCGAAATGACGACTGAGAAATCGTTAGAAGCCGTGGTCTGGGTCGCTCTCGGCGGACGCGGCACGCTCGTCGGGCCAGTCGTCGGAGCCATCGGCGTCAACGCGCTCAAAAGCTGGGCTTCCCGCGCTTACCCCGATTACTGGTTGCTCATCCTTGGTTTCACCTTCGTCCTCATCGTGATGTTCATGCCCAAAGGAATCATCGGACTCCCCGCACAAATCCAAGGCGTGATCGCCCGACTCAGAAAGAAAAAGGATGCAGATGAAGCTCCCGCTGCTTCCAAAAAATCTCCCGCCACCGACCCATGATTGTCGAAACTCCGCATCTCGCATCCAAGCCATTCCTCCTCGCAGCAGAAGGTCTGACTCGCTCGTTCGACGGCTTCAAAGCCATCAACGACCTCAATTTCTATCTGGACGAAGGCGAACTCCGCACCGTCATCGGCCCGAACGGCGCCGGTAAAACCACTTTCCTCGACCTCATCACGGGCCGCACCAAGCCCGACCTCGGAACCCTCACGTGGGACGACGGAAAACACGATCTGCTGAAGCTCAACGAATACGAAATCTATCGACTCGGCATTGGCCGCAAGTTTCAAACTCCCACCGTCTATAACGACCACACCGTCACCGAAAATCTCGTCCTATCCCTCGCTGGCTCGCGCGGCATTTGGCACAGCCTCTTCGGAAAAATCACTCCCGAACAGAGGGACCGCATCGCGGAAATTCTCACCATCATCAAACTCACCGACAGTGCCCACCGCAAGGCCGGCATCCTCGCTCACGGTCAGAAACAGTGGTTAGAAATCGGAATGCTCCTCGCCCAAGAAGCCCGTCTTCTGCTCGTCGATGAACCGGCCGCTGGCATGACCGACGAGGAAACGTATCGCACGGGTGAGCTACTTCTGTCACTCGCCGGAAAGCACACCATCATTGTCATCGAGCACGACATGACCTTCGTCCGCCAGATTTCCCAAGGCCGAAAAGTCACCGTGCTGCATCAGGGCCACGTCCTCTGCGAAGGACCAGTCGATGAGATCCAGTCCGACGAACGCGTCATCGAAGTCTATCTGGGCCGCAAATCCAAAGCCGCCTAACGGACCGCGAAATTCATTTCGCCTCCACCCATTCACCACCATGCCCGCCCCCCTAACCGAGGAAAGCCTGCAAATCTCCAACCTCCGAGTTTCCATCGGCGGCAGTGCCATCTTGCGCGGCATCGACCTCACCATCCGCCCGCAGTCCGTCTTTTGCCTCATGGGCCGCAACGGAGTCGGCAAAAGCACCACGCTCAAAGCACTCACCGGTCTCTATCCGATCGACTCCGGTAAGTTCGAGCTGCAAGGCGTGGACATCACCAAGCTCAACTCCGCCGACCGCGCACGCCAAGGACTCGGCTACGTCCCCCAAGGACGCGATATTTTCCCGCTGCTCACCGTGGAGGAAAATCTTTTCATCGGCCTCAACGCCCGTAGCTGGAAACGCGACTCTGCCGAGATTGACCGCATTTTCACTCTGTTTCCGATCATCAAAGAATTCCTCCATCGCAAAGGCGGGATGCTTTCCGGCGGCCAACAGCAGCAGCTCGCCATCGGTCGCGCACTGCTCACGAAGCCCAAGCTGCTCATCCTCGACGAACCCACCGAAGGCATCCAGCCAAACATCATCGACCAAATCGGCGACGCCATCAAGATGCTCCGCGCCGAGGGCAAAATGAGCATCCTGCTCGTCGAGCAATACCTCGATTTCTGCAAAGAACTCGGCGACGACTTCGCCATCCTCGAACGCGGTGCCGTCGCCGTCTCTGGTGAAATGGCGGCTCTGACCGATGATGCCGTGAAAGAGTTCCTCACCGTCTGATCGCAAAATTGGACCACGAAATTTATTTCGCCCGGAAGTCCATCGCCTCACGCTGCGAAATGAATTTCACGCTCCAGCACGCCCATAACTCACTTGCGAAAAGTGATATTAGCCAAATTCATCTCAAACGGATTTCACATAGAATTTACTCACCCAATCTAATTCTAAGCTCCGATCCCGTGGCATGGCTGTTGCTCAACGCTGGTTTGGCGGAACCTCCGTCATCAACACCAACAACATCAATCGGACATGAAAACCAAAAATCGTTCCAACCTATTCCGCTTACCACAACTGGCGCTCGCACTTACTTCCGCGACTGCCATGGCTGGTGAAGAGATGAAGGCTCCAGCTTCGGCACCTATCGCTACACCAGATTGGCTCAAGGTCAGTGGTTATGCCGCCGCATCTTACACCTATACCGACATCGAAGACGGCGATGGTAATGATACCTTTTTCGACGCGGGTACTCCGTTGGATGCCGTGAAACTCGGGCTTGAAGCGACTCACGGCGCTTTCTCGGCTTATGGTAGCTTCTTCTATTCCCCGAACACCGATGCCAACGCCTTCGCTGGTGGTAGTGAAGCGGGTATCCTTGATGCTTATGTTACTTATACCACTGGTGATTTCAAAATCAGCGGGGGCAAATATCTCAGTTGGCTCGGCTACGAAGCATTTGACACGGTCAATATGACTCAGCTCACCTATGCTAATAGCACCACTGGTGGTGTTCCCGCCTATCACACCGGCGTCAAGTTTGACTATTCGACGGATGTGTGGGGCGGAGGCTTCAGTCTCTCTGACTCAATTCGCGGACCTAGCTTTTGGGAAGGCGATGGCGAATGGGACAATGGCTTAGGCTACGAAGGCTACATCGTCTATAAAGGCGTTGATAAACTCACACTCTGGGGAGGATTCGCCTACGATGATACTGATGATACCGATGAGTATCTATCTCTGGATGTCTGGGCCAGTTATGATATTTCCGATCAATTGACCATCGCAGCGGAAATCATCTATGCCGATAACACCCTGAGCGGTGCTGAAAGTGCTATCGGCGGACTCTTCTTTGCCAAGTATGCCTTTACCGAACAATTCTCCTTGGTTGGCCGCTTCGGAATCGACGAAGTAGAATCCACTGGCTTAGGCGTAACGGCTCCAGACAACTACAAATATACTATCTCCCCGACCTATGCTTTCAATGAGCATTTCCTCGTCCGCGGAGAAGTCAGCTACACGGATTCTGCGACGGACTCTTTGTTCAGCGGCGTTCAAGCTCTCGTGAAATTCTAAGAAATTTCCCTGCATAACTCGGCTGTGGTGGGAGAGTCCGATTGGTCATCCGGCATCAATGCTCTCTCGCCAGTTACCGAATCTTCTAATTTCTATACATATCCATCTACATTTCCCATATCGCAATGATCTCTAAACTAATCCCCTCCGCACTCGCTGCGTTTGCAATCATAGGCACTTCTGCCATCGCGCAAGAAACTGTCAAAGTCGGCGTGCTTCACTCACTGAGCGGCACCATGGCTATTTCCGAAACTTCACTTCGTGATGTGCTCCTCTTCACCTTCGACGAAATCAATGCCGCTGGCGGCGTGATGGGTAAGAAAATCGAGCCTGTCGTCGTCGATGGCGCATCTAACTGGCCGTTGTTTGCAGAAAAAGCCAAGCAACTCCTCGACCAAGATAAAGTCGCCGTCACTTTCGGTTGCTGGACCTCAGTTTCCCGCAAATCCGTTCTCCCAGTCTTCGAGGAAAAGAAAGGTCTCCTATTCTACCCCGTGCAATACGAAGGTGAGGAAATGTCTCCTAACATTTTCTACACAGCGGAGGCCGTCAACCAACAGGCCACACCTGCCGTTGATTACTTCCTCGCGGAAGGGAAGAAGAAGTTCTACCTCCTCGGCTCCGACTATGTGTATCCGCAGACTACTAACTTGGTTTTGCTAGAGTATCTCCTGAGCAAAGGAGTCCCCATCGAGAACATCGGCGGCGGATTCACCAAAGATAGCTCGGGCAAGATCATTTCCGCCGGCAAATACACTCCGTTCGGTCACACGGATTACCAGCAAATCGTCTCGGAAATTAAACAGTTCTGCGCTTCCGGCGACGCCTGCATTATCAGCACCCTGAACGGCGACACTAACGTCCCCTTCTTTAAAGAATACGCTGCCGCTGGCCTCACTGCGGAAACTGCACCTGTCGTTTCCTTCTCCATCTCGGAGGATGAATTCCGCGGTCTTCCCGCGAAACAACTCGTCGGCCAACTCGGCTGCTGGACCTATTTCCAGTCGATCAAAAGTCCCGCGAATGCCAAGTTCGTCGCGAGTTTCCAAGCCTGGTTGAAGAAGACCACCGTCTCCGGCATCGTCAAAGAAGGCCGCGTGACATGCTCACCGATGGTCCTCTCCTACAACGGCGTGTATCTCTGGAAAGCCGCTGTCGAAAAGGCAGGCAGCTTCGATGTGGAAAAAGTCGTGGCCGAGCTGAAAAAAGGAATTTCCTTCGACGGCCCGGGCGGCAAGGTGACATCTCAAAAGAATCACCACCTCACCAAGAATGTCTTCATCGGCGAGTCCAAGGCGGATGGTCAGTTCAAAATCCTGAAGGAGTTCAAGGACGTCTATGGCGAGCCTTTCCTCAAAGGCACCTTTAAATAAATTTTGTTGGTAATTGATTGGTTTTAACCATGCCCATTGCAGTGGGCATGGTTTTTACGTGTGCGCTTGGCATGGCCATTGCTCGATCATCGCGCTCCATCTAACCCCATGATGAACTTCCTCCATCCATCTCTAACTCGCCTCTCTTGCGCGGCAGTTTGTTTGCTTCCCTCACTGTTGATGGCGCACCCCGGACACTATCACCCGGATGAAACCGATGAGTTTGATTTCCTCCGCGCCACCTTCTTGCACTCGCACGGCGCGTGGGACTACATCCTTGCGTTGATCGTGATATCATCGGTGGCAGCGGCTTTTCTGAGCCGAAAACCTGTGGTTAGGATTGCAGCCGTCGTTGCAGCCACCGGAGCACTGGCCTTGATGCCGACACTCTAACTGCCAAAGCGAGATGCACCTTTCCCCCCGCGAGCAGGAAAAACTTCTCATCGTCGTCGCGGGCGATCTCGCCGCCCGCCGCCGCGCCCGTGGCCTAAAGCTCAACTACCCAGAAACCGTCGCCCTCATCACTGCGGAGCTGCTAGAAGCCGCCCGCGATGGTAAGTCGGTGGCCGAGCTGATGAGCTACGGCACCACTCTGATTTCTCGCAACGAAGTCATGGAAGGCGTCGCCGAAATGATCCACGACATCCAAGTGGAAGCGACCTTCCCGGACGGCACCAAGCTCGTCACCGTCCACCATCCCGTCCGATGATCCCCGGAGAAATTATTACCCTGCCCGGTGCGCCTGACCTCGATTTAAACGTCGGCCTATCCACCACAAACGTCGTCGTTGCCAACACCGGTGACCGCCCGATCCAAGTCGGCAGCCACTTCCATTTCGCCGAAACTAACGCCTCACTCTCCTTCGACCGACAAGCCGCCCGTGGCTTCCGTCTCGACATCCCCGCAGGCACCGCCGTGCGCTTCGAGCCGGGCGACACCCGCGAGGTGCCTTTGGTGGCTTTCGCCGGCAAGCGAGAGGTCCACGGATTGAACAACCTGATCAATGGACCGCTATAAGTCCCATAGGACCTATCAGACCTATGAAACAATCCAGAAAGAACTACGCCGCCATGTTTGGCCCCACCACCGGGGACCAAGTTCGCCTCGCCGATACCGAGCTATTCATCGAAGTCGAGCGCGACCTGATCGCGGAAAATGGCGGCTATGGAAATGAAGTGAAATTCGGCGGCGGCAAAGTCATCCGCGACGGCATGGCGCAATCGCCGCTCGCGTTAGATGCGGACTCGCTCGACCTCGTCATCACCAACGCACTCATCCTCGACTCCGCCCACGGCGTCATCAAAGCAGACATCGGCATCAAGCACGGGCGCATCGTCGGCATCGGCCACGCAGGAAATCCACTGCTCCAAGACGGCATCACCATGACCATCGGCGCGGCCACCGAGGTCATTGCGGGCGAGGGCTGCATCGTCACCGCAGGCGGCATCGACACGCACATCCATTTCATCTGCCCGCAGCAAATCGAGCACGCCATCGCCAGTGGCGTCACCACGCTCATCGGCGGCGGCACTGGCCCAGCGCACGGCACCTACGCCACCACTTGCACGCCGGGGAAATGGAATATCCACCGGATGTTAGAATCTGCCGAAGCATTTCCCATCAACCTCGGATTCCTCGGAAAAGGAAATTGCTCCTCGCCCGAGCCGCTCCGCGAGCAAGTCCTCGCCGGAGTCATCGGCCTGAAACTTCATGAAGACTGGGGCACCACGCCCGCCGCCATCGACACCTGCCTAGGCGTCGCCGATGAGTTCGACATCCAAGTCGCCATCCACACCGACACGCTCAACGAAGCTGGCTTCGTCGAAAGCACGCTCGCCGCCTTCAAAGGCCGCACGATTCACACCTATCACTCGGAGGGCGCGGGCGGCGGTCACGCGCCCGACATCATCCGCGTCTGCGGCGAATCTAACGTCCTGCCGTCTTCAACCAATCCCACGCGGCCATTCACGACGAACACCATCGACGAGCATCTCGACATGCTGATGGTCTGCCACCATCTCGACTCGCGCATCCCCGAGGACGTCGCCTTCGCCGAGAGCCGCATCCGCCCGGAAACCATCGCCGCCGAGGACCGCCTCCACGATCTCGGCGCGATTTCCATGATGTCGTCTGATAGTCAGGCGATGGGCCGCATCGGCGAAACCATCACCCGCACCTGGCAAACCGCGCACAAAATGAAGGTGCAGTTCGGAAAACTCGAAGGCCCGTCCCATCCTGCTGCCGATAATTTCCGCGCACTCCGCTACGTTTCTAAATACACCATCTGCCCCGCGATCACCCACGGCATCGCCCACGAAGTCGGCAGCATCGAGGTCGGAAAACTCGCCGATCTCGTCATCTGGAAACCCGCGTTTTTTGGCGTGAAACCGGAAACTATCCTCAAAGGCGGCCTGATCGCGTGGGCGAACATGGGCGATCCCAATGCCTCCATCCCCACCCCACAGCCGACGATGTATCGCCCGCAGTTCGGCGCATTCGGCAAAGCCATCGCCGCCACCTCCGTCACCTTCGTCAGCGCAGCTTCGCTCAAATCCGGCGCACTCGATGCACTCCGCCTAACTAAACGCCTCGTCGCTGTGAAAAACTGCCGCTCAGTCACCAAGCGCGATCTCCCCTTCAACGACACGCTGCCAAAAATCACCGTCGATCCAGACACCTACACCGTCACCGCAGACGGCGAAGAACTCCGCTGTGAGCCGCTCTCCGTCCTGCCGATGGCCCAGCGGTATTTCCTATTCTAACTTCGGAATTCGATCTCAGGTTCCTCGCGGATTATTCTCGGGACGATATCGGCGACCAATCCTCACCTAATAATTCCCTTGATCCCGCAGATTCAATGGTGTGTTGTGATGGTATGCCAACCATGACTCACCGAACCACGTTCGCCTTGGATGAGGCGACTGCCCAGCGCCTCAAACGCCTCGCCGCACGCTGGGAAGTTTCGCAAGCTGAGGTCGTCCGACGTTCCGTGGAGCAAGCGGAAAACCTGAAACCGGCAGAGAGTCCTGACCCGGCCACTTCATTGCGAAATCTCTTTTCTTCGGGAGGTGGGCTTGAGGCTGAAAAAGCTGCCTCCTACATCGCGGAAGTGTATGAAGACCGGAAGCATTGGAGGGGCGAATGATCTGCCTCGACGCGAATTTCTTGATCGGCGGGGTTAGTGAGGCCCGGCCGGAATCCCATCACCTTCTCGGCTGGGCTACGGCGGGGGAGACGTTTTGCACGCCAGCTCCTGCTTGGTATGAATTTCTTTGCGGCCCGGTCACGCCTGCTCAGATCGAAACGATGCTGGCTTTGCTTCAAGGAGGCATCATCCCGTTCGCCGCCGATCAGGCACAGGTCGCGGCTCGACTCTTTAATGTGGCAGATCGCCCGCGCCGCCTGCGAGTGGATGCCATGATTGCCGCCACCGCTATTTCCCAAAAGGCGGCTCTCGCCACACTCAACACCGCAGATTTTAAACTCTTTACCTCTCATGGACTCGAGTTGGCCATACCGCTCGAGCCGTAAGCCTCTTCATCGACAAATCCACCGCCCAGCCCAGCGGCATTTCCTGTTCTAACTTCAGTTGAAATCGGGAGTTCAGAACTCTATCAAATGCCCGTGGCTGAAGATTTTAGCCGGGCTTCACGGTTGTCCACGTTGAATCAGATTTCCTCCCTTTTTCCACTCCATGCATTTTGAGTTTTACACCCTCATCGGGATGCTCGGCGGAGTGTTCTACTTAGCGAGTCACTCGATGCGCCGGATGGTGCCGCTGCGGGTTTTGGCTCTCGCTAGCAACGTGCTTTTTTTGATTTACGCGGTTTTTTATGCCCACTTCAGCATCGCGAAACTCATCACCTTGCCTGAGTTCCTGCTGAATCTCATTCTGCTGCCGGTAAATGCCCGCAGGCTGTTTGAAATCCTACGGCTGACGCGCCAGATCGAGCACGCTAACGCCAACTCGCCCGTCTCCGAGTGGCTGCTGCCCCACATGCACCTTCACAAGCATTCCGCCGGGCACACGCTGTTCCGCAAAGGCGATGCGGCAGACTGCATCTTCTACCTAGCCCATGGGAAACTGCGACTGGAGGAAATTTCCGAAACCCTCGAACCCGGTGCCTTGTTGGGTGAAATCGGGCTTTTCTCGCCTACCCACGTCCGCACATTGACCGTCACTTGCGAGACCGATTGCGAACTCTACCGGATGAGTGATGAGGAAGTTTACCAACTCTACTATCAGAATCCCAAGCTCGGATTCTATTTCATGCGCTTGATTGCGGAGCGTTTGCACAGCGACATCCGGCACTACAAAAACGCGGCGGAAGTGAATTAGAGAAACGCCCATGGAGCAACCCGACGCTGGCAAACCGACACTTAGCCATTCTCGTATCAATCACGGGGAATCATCCTTGGATAAGCTAGTCGAAGGCAAACCCGTCCACCGAGTCCTCCATGCCGTGGCCGCGCCTCTTCTCGGGCTGGTGTTGGCAGGATTTCTCGATTCGCGAATCCGCAGCGGAGACATCCAAGTCCCGAATCTCGATAAGGCGGTTTCCATCGCCTACGTGCTTCTTGGCATCGGCCTCGCGTACCGGCTGACTTGCTTGATCGCACTGGATTTCCTGCTCGCCCGCGCCACCGGCAGGCAGGTGCCGAAGATCCTCAAGCACCTCATCGGCATCGCCTCGGCACTGCTGGTGGTCGTTCTCTCGGTAAATATCCTCTACGCCGGGGCGTTCACGGGACTGATTGCGCTTTCCAGCGTCATCGCCATGGTCATCGGGCTCGCACTCAGGCCCATCATTCTCGATGTTTTTTCCGGCCTCAGTGCCAATCTCGACTCCGCCTTTCACATCGGCGACTGGGTGGAAATCGTGGGCCGCAACGGTGGTAGCAGTCACACCGGCTGGGTCGAGGAAGTCAACTGGCGCACCACCCATTTGCGGACGCGCTCCGGGAATCTCATCATCTGCCCCAACAGCACCCTCAGCACCGCAGTCGTCACGAATTTCTCCCGCCCGTCTCGCCTCAGCCGTTACGGCATCCGTGTCGAGCTGCCGCCAGAAATCGACCCCGATCGCTGCCGACGCATTCTGTTGGCAGCGGTGCAGGCCACTTTAGACGGGGAAAATGGCCCATCATCTGAGAAAGCCCCAGACGTGCTCGTCACCAAAATGGAGGCTTCCGGCGTGGAATACTGGGTCCGCTACTGGCTGGATTCCACCACACAATCCAGCGATCACGCCACCGATCTCGTTTCGCGCAGCGTGCTCCGCCATCTCCAGCTCGCAGGCATTCCGCTGGCAGAAAACGTCATCCTCCACCGCGACAAGCGCGTCATTCGGAACACGGCTTCGCCTGCTGAAGTGCTGGCTCAGATCGCGTTATTCAGCGGAATGCGGACCGAAACTCTCGAATGCCTCGCGGAAAAAACTTCGACACAGAATTTTTCGCCTGATGAAATTCTGATCCACCAAGGAGCCGACGACAGCGACATGTTCCTGCTCATCGAGGGCGCGGTGGATGTCGTCATCACCGTCGATGGCCGGGAAATGACGGTGGATCGGATGCAGGCGGGCGACTATTTCGGTGAAATGTCGCTGCTGACTGGCGAGCCGCGAACCGCCACCATCCGGGCGCGGACGGCTGGCACCGCCTACCGGATCGGACGTGCGGCCATCGCGCCCATCCTCGAGTCAGATCCGGTGCTGATGGATCTCGTCAGCCGGAATTTGGCGGAGCGAAATCTCAATCGCGAGACCAAGGCCGCCGCCGCGAAAGACGAAAGCCCAGAGCAAAAGCGAGCGAGCCTCACCGCCATCTTGCTCGGGAAAATGCGGGCTATTTTCCGCAGTGGTCGCTAAACGGACCGCGAAATTCATTTCGCGCGGAGTTTCCGAGAACACGCGGAGATCAGATCGGCGGGGCATCGGTTTTTGACAGCTCGTTCGAAGATAGACCGTTTGCCAACAGTTGCTTCTTTCATCCAGTTTGCGCGATGGCATTGCTGGTAACAAGGAAGGGCGATCTCCGAATCGCCTAAGCCCATGAATGGCCAAAGAAAAGCGGTGATCCTCTACTCTTTGGCTTACCATGGGCTCGGGCGGATCGGAGTCCGCCCCTCCTTGCAGCTTTATGTTTCGGAAATGACTTTTGGCAAACGATCTAAAGCGAAACGCGGAGGACGCAGAGTTCGCAGAGAGAGGCGCGGAGAAAATCATCCCTTTATTTTTCCGCCTGAGTTAAACGGACCGCGAAATTTATTTCGCGCGGAGTTTCTCGGCTGCTCGGGCGAAATAAATTTCGCGGTCCGTTCAGAGGATCACTTCGAATCGAGCACGACTTCCCCTCGCCAGTCTTGGGATGCGATGGCGTCGAGATGGAGCTGTGAAGCAGGGCAACGCGGGAGGCGATCATGAAGCAGGAGGGATTTCTCGAAACAGGCGAGCGCGGTGGTCGCGTCGCCGTTCATCGTGGCTTCGATGCCTTGTTGATAGGCTTCCAGATAGTCCTGAAGCCGTTTTCGGATGGCGTTTTCGGGTTCTTCGCTGAAACCGAGAATTTCGTAAACGACGATGGCTTGCTTCTTCCCTTTCAGCACGAAGCTGCCCATCTGTCGTTTCAGGAAGCGGTCTGGCTCCACGCATTTATCCAGCACGGCTTTGGAGACGAGGATCGATGTCCCGAGCATTTTGTTCAGCCCTTCGAGCCGCGCCGCCGTGTTCGTGGTGTCGCCGATGACGGAGTAGTCGAAACGGCGGCGGCTACCGAGATTTCCCGCAAGTCCGAGGCCGCTGTTGATACCGATCCGGGTTTCTAAAACTTGCTCGATGCTGCCATCTGCTGTTTCCAGCGAGATGGGTTTGGCACTGGCCACTTGCATCTGGATGGCGGCGGCGATGGCGCGATCCGCCTCTCGGTCCACCTTCAGCGGTGCGCCCCAAGTGGCCATGACCGCATCGCCGACGTATTTGATGATCGTACCGTGATTGTCGAGAATGCCCTCGGTCGCCCGCTCGAAATAACTGATGAGTGCCTTGGAAACCGCCTGCGGTGGCAGACCTTCCGACATCGCGGTGAAGCCTGCTAGATCGCTGAAAAGCACCGTCGCCTCCACTTCCTTGCCGCCGAGTTCGAGACTGACCGCATTTTCATCAATCTGTCGCGCCTGTTCCTCGGACATGTAGGACTTGAAGGCGCGTCTCAGTCGCCAGCGGGCGGAATACTCGATGAAATAATGGCCGCCCAGAGCCAGCCCGGCGATTAGCGGCATTTGCCCCAAGGCCGGGATGGTCCAAGTGAATTGAAATCCAGAAGACTGCCTAACAAGGATGGCCACGGTGGCGATGCCAAGCCCCAGCAGCAAACACAACAACACGCCGCGCACCGGTGGCGAGAGGCAGGCGATGGCAGCTAGAAAAAATGCGGCTGCGACGATCGCTAAAGTTTCCTTCGCAGGATCGAGGCTGTGAATACCACGTCCTTGCAACAAATTCGCCACCGCCGTTGCTTGGATTTCCATCCCCGGAGTGAGTTTCCGGGCTTTTTCTCCTGACTCGTCTTTGATCGGCATCGGAAGATAAGGCGTGGGAAATACGTCCTTGCCCGCGTCGGACAGGCCGGATTTCTGGCTGGCTCCGATGATGACGATCTTGTCGCGGAATGCATCCGGCGCGATGCCTCTTCCTTGCAATACCGCAGCGTAGGAATGACTGGGGAAGGTTCCCGCTGGTCCGTAGAAGTTGATGAGCTTCGACTCGCCGACTGGTGCGGGCGGTTTCCCGGTGATCTTCTGCCGGATGATCTCGCTCAGACTCGGCTTGTCGCCGAAATCGGTGGGGATCACCTGGCGAATGCGGCGGACGACGCCGTCGGAGTCGATGGGAACCTCCGTCAACCCCCAGCCTGCGGCGGCGCGGCGGAGCTCGGGAGTGGCAAGGAGTAGGATTTGCTGCTGGCTGCTGTCGAGTTTGCGGAGGATTTCGCCAGCCAAAATTACGTTGCCGTGTTTCTTGATCGCCTCGGCGAAGGCGGCATCTTGCTCGGGATTCGAGTCATGGAAAAGGATGTCGAAAACGATCATTTTCGCTCCGGCAGCGGTCAGGCGATCCACCAGCCGACCGTGCAACCGCCGATCCCACGGCTGGGCCAGCGGTTGGTCGAGTTGCTGATGGGCGGTCTCGTCGAGTTGGATCAGGACGATTTCAGCAGGCGGTGGATGTTCGCCGAACAAAAATGGCAGGTCGTAGCTCGCGACACGCAGGCTCTTTCCCAGCGTGAAATTCAGCAGCATCAGCCCCCAGATCGCGGCGATGGTGCCGACGACGAGAGCGGCGGCCAGCCGTTTGCGAAATCGGGTTCCGAGGATTCGCGGCACGGTCATGGCGCGGTCACTTCGAGCCATGCGAAGCGCCGGGTCGAGGCGGAAATCGGCTGGGTATCGGTGACTCTGCGGTAGCCGGATACGCCGACGGCGCTGGTGAAGGTGGCGAGCGTGGTGGTGGGGCCAGTCCGGTCCGGGGAGTTGGATGCTTTTACCCGGTAAGTGATGCCGTGGGCGTTGGCACTGACATAGACCTCGAACTCGGCGAAAACGCCCTGCGACGGATTCGGCGTGGGGAAAATCCCGCTGCGGTAGTCTGGGGCGTTCGGGTTGCGCTCTAGGGCGTATTCCATCAGCGCGACCATGCCGTCTTTCTCGTTGTCGGCGGAAAAGTCGGTGACGCCATGGAATTGTTGCCAAGTTTGCAACGGCGTGAGCGGCGGCGGCGGCGGCGGTGGCGGCGGATCGATGGGCGGCGGCAGGACGGTGTAGGTGAACTCATAAATGTTTTCACCCGGATCGACCGCGCCATTGAAGACCTTGCGCGGTGCCGGAGTTTTGTAGCCGGAAATGGCGGAAAAAGTGATGGTGAAATTGGTCCAACTCGATGGGAACGCCACGGTTTCATCGTGTCTGAGATTCGCGGAAGCCGTCCCCTTGGCCGGGGTGATCGTCCAGCGCGACTTGGTGCGGAGTCCCGAGGGGAAAACCTTAACGCCGATGGTTTTCAAGGCTCCCAGTCCGCCGATGGTGACTTGGGAGAAATCGCCGTTGAGCACATCGTCATTTCCGGTCGCGGCATCCTCGCCGTCTTTAATCATGCGGGTGATGCTTTCGTCGATGACTCGGTAAACCGCCCTGCCCTGCCCGGCCAGCAGGATGGCGGCGGGGTAGCGTTGGCTGGAGCCTGCGGGCTGGACGAAGAGCGCGCTGCCGCTGGCCCCGCCGTCGCCGAAAACTTCGGTGGTTTCATAGAGTCCGGTACCGAGCGGCTGGAGCGGGCTGGAAAATTGTTTCTGGAAAATCATGCCACGATTTTCAAACAACTGGCTGCGCTGCGGGTAGCCGACGGCGCGTTTGTTCTCGGTTCCGGTCAGCCAGTTCTTGGCCGGGGTACTTTGCAGGAAATTGGCAGAACCTTGATTCCACGTCGTTTGATCCGGGAAATAGAGCACTGCGAAATCCACTTCCTGCGGGTCTTCGGGAAGATCCGCCACCGTTCCCTCGACGAAGTCTGGCGCGATCAGCTTGGCGTAGCTGGTCTGATACAACACGCCGCGCGGGCTGATCGGTGGAGCTTGGTGGGTGCCTTGCTGCTGGCGCGAGAACCATTGCGAGTCCGCCCATTGCAGGCCATTCGGGTCAAAAAACAAGTGCGCGGCGGTCAGCACGACACGCTCCGCGACTACCGTGCCAGTCCCCCGGCCCAGCGTGGAGCGGATCATGCCGACATACTGGTAGGGATCTGCCGCTAGGTCGGGAGCTGGGGCGACATCGAAAGTTTTCGCCGAATCGAAATTATTGATTCGCAGGTATTCCACCCAATCAAGGACGAGAGTTTCATCCGTGGTGATCGTGATCGTCCGCGACGGCGGTGTGGTGAATCCGGCGACGGGCTTGAACTCGACGCGGTGATCGCCAACGGGCAGCGTGAAAACGATGTCTTCCGCGAGAAGGTCACCGTCGTCGGTCACGTTGCGCCAAGCTGCTTCACCGACGAGCCGCCAAGCGTAACCTTGGCTGGTCTCGGGAAATGAAACGGTGCTGGTGATCGTTTCTGGCTCCACCAATTCGAGTTCGATGAGCTCCGTGGAGTTCGGGCCAGAGGTGGTGATGTAGGTCGTGAGAACCTCCGTCGAGCCGGGGAAAGCGATGATTTCAATCTGATAAGTCGCGCCGCTAACAATGCCGGTCGCGAATTCCCCATCGCCGTGCCAGAGGAACTCGGAGGAAAGCCGCCATTTCGCAGCGGGCGAGGGCAGGTCGAGCGTGAGCGTGTTTCCAGAAACCACGGGAAGTGCTGCGGGACTGGTTTGTGAAAGGGAAACGGCGACGTTCACCGTGTCCGTATCCACGACGCCTTGGCTATCCGTGATCGTCAACGTCACCACTGTATTTCCGACCGCAAATCTCGCGCTGGCCGTGGCTCCAGTCGCGCTGCCGCCGGGCCAAGTCCATGCGTAGGAAGTGATGGAATTTTCGGGATCGGTCGAGGCGGCGGCATTGAGCGTGACCATCTCGGAGCCGAGCGGCTCGGTGATCAGATAGGATGGTGCTGGCCCGCGCACGAGAGTGTCGGTGACTTGAATGTCCATGCCCGCATTCGCGACTGGCTCGTAGTTTGCGCCAGTGGCCAGCGCGGCGTAGTCTTGATAGATGTAAATCTTCCCTGCGGTTTGATTGGATGAATTGAGAGCGTTCGGTGCTCCGACGATGAGGTCCCTGCCATCGTGGCTGATCGAGGAGCCGAACTGCGCGGTAGAGTTGAATCGTGGATCAATCGCGCTAGTCACGTAGAGGTCATCGACGAAATCCCAGCCGACGGTGCCCATTTTGAAAACATGGACCCGACCGCTGATAATGGTGGAAGTCCCTTGCAGGAAACTCGAGTCCAACGGCGAGCCGACGAGCAGAATGCCATCACGCAGAAACATGCTTTTGGCGAACGATCCATTTGCAAAGCTTGCCACCGCCGTAGGCAGAATTTTCCCAGCGGCTGTCCAGATGGGACCGCTCTTGGTATATCGGTAAATGACGCCGCGCGAGAATCCCGAGGGATCGACCATGTTAAATTCAGCGGACGCGCCGATGAGGAGTTCCGTGCCATTCATCGCCGCGCTAATGCCGAAGCCGCTGCTGAGGTCGCCTTCCAGTCGTTGCACGAAGTCCCATTGCGTCGGTCCTTTCGTGAAAACGTGGGCGACGTGTTTTTCGTAGCTTTCTTGATAGAGCTGACCGGTGACGACCAACGCATCGCCGCTGATCGCGACGGCGAGGCCGAATCCGCTAAAATTTTCCGCGTCAGGCGAGATGAGTTTTTGGCGAAATGTCCAGGTGCCGCTGACTTTCTCAAACAGGAATGCCGCGCCTTGACGGCTGAAAACTCCGTGCGCGCCGATTGAGCCGACAATAAGCCAATTGCCGCTTTTCGCCATCGAGCTGCCGAATCGAGCACCCGTCGAGTTGTTGAAATTCAGCGGGTCAGGCGAGACGAGAAGTCCCGTTTGGTTCCAGACGCCGGATTGCCGCTGATAGATGAACACGCCGCCGACGGACTCGAAGCCACCACGGCTGAGATTTTCTGCGGCGACAAACGCGGTGTCGCCATCAATGATCACGCCCGATCCCTGCTGAGTTCCCGGCGAGAGCGACACTTGCTGCCAGGCGTTGTTGACGTTTTGCGAAAGGTAGGTGGCTCCGGTAGTATCGCCGTCGATCCTCACGCCCGGCGCGGAAATAAGCGCGGTATCATTTTCGATGGCGACGTGATTTCCGAAACGATCCAACGCAGCTCCGTCCGCCGCTTCCACGATGGACGGCGCGGGATTCGCGGTCGAAATGCGGAACATGAATTCATCCTGACTGAACAGTCCGTTGGCATCGACGACCTCCAAAATGATCGCCTGACCATTGGCGGACGCGCCCAAGCTGATCGTGCCGGACTGGCTGTTGAGCGTCCCACCCGGCCAACGCCAGTTCCAAGAAACGATGGGATTGTCCGCAGAAACCAAGCTGCCGCTCACGTTGAGCAGCACCGTCCCATTTCCATCCGCGTCCACCACGCTGACATCCGGCCCGGCGTTGATGACTGGCGGACTCTCGATGTTGACCTGAAGGGTGTCCCGCGCAATGGCCCCGCCGCTGTCGGTGACTTTGAGTTCGATGGAGGTCACAGAAGCTGGGATGTTCGCGAAGGCTTGAAGCCCGTTCACGCTGCCGCCCGCCCAAGTCCAGACGGCGGAGAGCGGGGAATTATAATTCAAGTCGCGAGAGGCGGCACCATTGAGGAAAACCCCGACTGGCTCGCCGTCGAAACTGGTGGTCGTGATGTCCGCTCCGGCATTGGCGGTGGGTTCCGCGTTGATCGGGTGGATGCTGTTGATGCTGTCGATCACCCGCGCCTTGCCGAGAATGGAGTCGGAAATGGCGATCAGGCCGCTGGAAAATCCGGTGACTTTGGTGCCGCTCGTCGGGGTCAAATCGCGAGTCAACAAGCGGCGGGTGCTGACAGATGAACCCTGCCAGTTCGCGGGCGCAGCACTGTTTTTATAGAGCACGAATTTCCCGGCCTGATCGTTGACGACGAAGGACTGTCCGTCGTCATTCATTTCGTAACTCATGAAATTGGTTTGAGTGAACTCGCTGCCAGAGATCGGAGTTTGCACCCAGTTTGCGCCGATTTTTTCGATGACGACCATCTGGAACGGGGAGTAGCGCGCCATCAGGATTTTCCCGCCGCCGATGCTGATATTGAAGGCGATGAAGTAGTTGGTGGAAACCGGGTCGCCGAAAAAGGGATTGATAGGATCTGCGGTGATGTTGGCCTCGAAGAGCCAGTTTCCGCCGGTTTTCCGGTAGATGTGCAGCTCGTCGCCAAAGCCGGAAGGAAGATTGCTAGCAACGACTAACAAGTCTCCCTTGACCGCGATTTCCTTGCCCCACTCGTTGCCCACGACATGACCGCCGGGCGGGGAAATTTCCGTGGCGAGGTTCAAGTTGTTTCCCACCCAATCGTAAACTAACACCCGGCCCGCACTTGCCGCATGGAAGCTGTTGTTTCGGTCGGACACGACGAAGGTTTGCGGGTCAACCGCGTAGCCAAATGTCCCGAAACTCCCGTCCGCAGGCATGATCGGACTCGGGTGAGTCAGCGGTGATTCGACCCACTCATTTCCCACGAAGCGAAGAGCGCGGAACTCGCTGCCATTGTAGAAACTGCCGCCGAAGATGGTGTCCGCATCCACCGCCAGATGGTCAATGCCAACCCCCGGAGCGGTCGTCTGTATCCAGGCTCCGGCGGATCTGCGATAGATCCCGCCGATACCGATCTGGGTGTTGAGGACGAGGGTTTCTCCGGCGATGGTCGCGTTCGTCCTCGGATCGAAGGTCGTGTTAGGAAAATCCGTGAAGAGCGCGGTTTCCTTCTTGTAGGCGGTGACGACGAGAGTGTCGGTGGATGAATTTCCCATGGCATCCGTCACGGTTAAGGTAACGGTGATCGGCGAGTCCGTGGCGGGGAAAACCGCTTCTGAAATGACGACATCCGCGCTGCCACCCGCCCAGGTCCAAGCGTAGGATTCGATGTCGCTATCGGCATCGGTCGAGCCAAACCCATTGAGTTTCAAGGTCACGGAGTTGTTGCCATCGTAGTCTGCAACGGTGAAATCTGGCCCAGCATTCGCGACGGGTGGCGCGGCTTGGGCATGGGAGATCATGGCCGTGGCGATCGCGGCGAGGAGCCACTTTTGGATCAGTTTCATGTTTTAAAGAGGGTTTGATTTACTGACGAGCCGCTTTGGGAAACTTGCGTGACTAGTCACAGGTCGATTCGCATTTCGACGAAAAACAGGCGTTCGCGGGGGAACTCAGGGAGGGAAATTAGTGGGTTAAATTGATAGTCGTCGCCCGCGAGGTTGAGCACGCCGCATTCCAAAGAGCCACGGTTGTCGAAGAGCCGTTTCCCGACGGAGAAGTCGATCTGGTTCCACGAATCACCGGGCCGCGCAATGGTGTAGCCTGCATTTTCCTGCGAGAAAAACCGCGCGTTGAGTCGGCTGAACCAGCCGCTCTCGTGATTCCAAATCAGGTAAGTTTCTGCCTGATGAAGATCTGAGGATTCCGAAAATGAAAAGCTAGTGAGACCCGAGGCGATGAGTTCCGGGTAAGCGCGATCCACTTCGCCATCGGTGTAGGTGTAGCGTGCGCCGACCGCCCACTGCTCGCCGAGGAGCTGGTTCACATAAACCGAGCCGCCCAATTCCTGATACTCGATGTTCTGCTGGAGCTGAACTGGAGCGGTGTAGTTTTGATTTGAGTCGATGGTGAAGACCCCGAAGTCTTGTTCCGATTTGGCAGCGCGGAAAAAGCCCTCGGCCCCAAAATAAGTGCGTGAGGGGAGTTGGTAGGAAATGGCCGCGCTCAGGGTATCGAACTCCGGTGAGGGCAGTGCGCCTATTTCCGAGTCTGAGCCACCAACCAATGTCCGGTAAGACTGAACAAATCCCGCGACTTGGGTGGGTTCGAGCCTGACGCTCTCGTCAAATGTTGGGCCGCCGACAGAGCGTGCATAGCCTAGCCGAATAGTTAGATCGTCGTTGGGCGTCCAGACGAGTCCCGCTTTTGGCAGCAAACCGGAAAATTTATCCAACTCATCCGTGACCGGTGGAATGCTGATGTTGGACGGCGTTTCCTGATAGTCGTAGGCGAGTCCGGCGGTGGCATGAAGACCCTTGATGAGTTCGCGGGTGTAGTAGGCGTAGGCGACCCAGCGATTGTAATCGGGATCACTGCGGATCGGATCTGGATCGCCTGGGTTGCTGACGATGGTCGTCTGGTTGGTGAAGGTGTTAGTCGTCGGGAAGCTGCCGGTGTCGAAGCGGGCGCCGACGAGCAAGGTTTGGCGTTCGTCGCTCCAGATCTGTTGGATTTCTCCGAAGTAAATTTCCGTCTCGCGGATTTGTCCGAGATCGCTGGTGAATAGTGCGGGATCTAACTTCTCGGGATTTACGGGATCCAACGTCGTAATAATGGAAGAGGCACTTGGATTGTTCAGTTCCGCTTTCTCGGTGAGGAGTCCGCCCAACATCAGCGTGCGGCTGGAGGGCGACCACTCATGCTGATAGCCGATGATGGTTACGGGTGCCTGCTCCTGACGGATTCGTAAATCTGGGTCCCGTGTCGATGGATCGTAGAGCCTGCCGCTGTCTCCTTGGTCGATGTCCTCAAACTTGAGATTCAGATAGAAACTGTCGCGCGGAGTGAGTGCGTGTTTGATCTGGAAATAGCCAGTGTATCGCTCGATGTCCTGATTTCGATCCTGTCCGTCTGAGGTGAAAACATCGTAGTCCAAGGCCACGCTCGTTCTCGCGAAATTCTGTTGGATCGTCCCGGTGGCGAGAAACTCACCGTCACCGCGATACATTGTCCGCGAGGAGAAACTGAAGTGATCGGTGGCGAAAAGATCGGTGTATTCCTGTTGGGAAATGTTTTGTGCAAGCAACGCGGTGCCAGCGGGCGAGAGCAAGTTGGCGATGAGGAGTTCATTGAACCACGGCGTTTCATTCCGCAGGGAAACTCGCCGAGGATCGCGGATGGAATTGAAGCTGTTGGAGAGAAACAAATGCGCGGAAGGATTCACGTAGTCGTCGATGACCGCCCGCCGCGCTTCCTCAAGGCTGACTTCCGTCATGCCGACGTTTTCATAAATGGCTGCTAGGTTCGAGCGACGGACGGCGCGGTCTTTGTCGAGCAGGAAAGTGGAGCGGTAGAGCGCGCGGTTGTCATTTAGCTCAATGGATTTTTCCAAGTCAGCGATGCCACTGTTATACGCAGAGCGGCGTTGGCTCAGAAGTGCTTGATAGAACGCAGCAGTCGGATCTCCCGGATCGAGGCGGCGGGCGATTTGAAGTTCGTTCGCAGCCCGCTCATCGCGCTGATTTTCTGCCAGAGCCTTGCCGAGGTAGCTGCGGAGAAACGCCCGGTTCGGCTCGACGGCGGCGGCGATGGTCATGGACCGCAAGCCAGCGCTTTCATCGCGATCCTGAAAGTGCGCGAGTCCTTGGCCTAACCATGCATTGCCCAGCGCGGGGTCGATGGCAATGGCTTGGGAAAATTCCTGTTGCGCCTCAGCTCGGCGGTTTTTCGAGAGCGCCAGATAGCCTTTCAACGAGCGGGCTTGGGCATTCCGGGGCGAGAGTTCGAGCGCACGATCCACCGCCTCAATGGCTGGGTCGTTGCGACCGAAGCTGAACTCTAACTCCGCGATGCGTGCCCACGCGAAGCCGGACTGCGGCGAGCTAACAGCGGCTTCCTTGGAGGCGGTGAGTGCGCCGTCCAAATCGCCGCGAGCTTGCAGCGCGTAAGAGAGTGCCATCCTGCCCTCGAATGTCGCGGGTGCCTGCGGCGTGTCACCGTTTTTTTCCGTCAGGCGCACCACATCGATGAGCAGTTGAATCGACTTGGTGAAGGCTGAATCTCCACACCGCGCGAGATCGGAATTCACCTCGTCGATCCTGCCACTGGCCAATTTCACGGCGGCGGAAAATCCATGTTCCTGCGGCGAGGTCGCCGTGGGGAGAAGCTCCAAAGCCGCTAACAAATCTCCATTTTGATAGGCGGTGAGTGATTTACCGAATTTTCCTTTTTCCAAACTCGAGAACCGCGCCGGATCGGCGATTCCGGGATAATACAGGAACCACTGGATGCGCTCCGAGGCATCGAGCACCGCCGTTTTCCGAGGTGCTTGTCCGCGCTCGACGATTCCCTGCTCGCCGCTTGCGAGATCGACTGAGCCGAGTTCGTTAGAAAGTCCGACTGCGCCGTCTAGCAAAGTGACGGTAGTTTTCCCATCGCCGCCCACTTCGAGGACGAACTCGGTGCCTCGGATGTTGAGGCTGGCGGTGGGCGTCTTGATGTCGGCTTCCTCTTCCGCGCGGCTGAAAAAATAGGCGATTCCCGTTCCAAAGTCGATTTTGCTGCGCCCACTCGGTTGTCCGCTGGGCGGCGGCTGGAGCCGCAGGCTGGTCAGCTCGCTGAGACGCAGAACGCCGCCGGTGGCTAGCTCGATGGCGGCTCGACTGAGTTCGCCCGTGCGGACTTGTTCTTCCCAGCGGACCTTGTCGCCCGGTGTGGCTGCAACCCACGCGGCCTTTGGCGGTGAGCGGTCCACTTGGTTTTCCGCCACGACGATCTCCCCACCCTGCCGCGCTGTTTCATCCGCGATCAAGCGCACGGCGGACACCAGAGAAATCACGGCAACGAGGCGAATGGAAAATCGGCAGTGCATCAGGAGGGAAATGGTGGGTGAGTAAGCACGCGGAATGCCCAGAAAGTCGGCCTTTCAAGCGTGAAACCCTGACGAAATCGTCACTCGCGACAAGGCAATTACATGTGACGATTTCATCACATTCCGGCTCATCGGAAACCCTGCTGGTATGAATCAGAAATTTGGTACGCCGCCTGCGGATGACGCCGCGCACTGATGCATCTCATTTCCCACCTTCTCTCAGAAAAATCCGGGTTGCCTCCCGCGCAGCAAGTCACGCTTTTCGCGGAGCGGCGGAATTTCTTGAAACGTCGCTGGCGCGGCGTCGCAGAGGATGGCGTCGAGTTCGGCTTCGATCTGGAAACCCGCCTCAGCGATGGCGGCGTCATTTTCCACGCGGATGGAAAGGATTACCTCGTCCGTCAGTTGCCCGAGAAAGTTTATGAAATTCCGCTAACTGATCCTGCCTTCGCCGCGCTCGTCGGGTGGAAAGTCGGAAATCTTCATCTGCCCGCGCAGATTCTCGGCGGCGCGATCCGGGTGCTCCATGACGAGGCGATGACGCAGTTGCTCGCACGCGAGGGCTGGGCGTTTTCCGAGCCAGAAATGATTTTCACTCCGATGAAAGCCATCGCTCACAGCCCATGACCGCAGACCCATGGCTGTGGCTGCTGCAGGCTAACGACACCGCCTATCCATCGGGTGCCTACGCGCATTCGTTCGGCCTTGAGGAGTTGGTGGAATCCGGCGTGGTGCGGAGTCCGCAGGATTTGGAAAATTTTCTCGAAAAGCAGATTTTGCCCGCGTTGTTGACCTTTGAGATCCCGTTTTTCGCGCGTGCTCATGCGGCGGCGGTGGCGGTAGATACGGAGGAATTGCTCGCGCTGGACGCGGAGCTGGATGCTTGGCGGATCCCCGCAGAACTGCGAGACGCGTCCCGGCGCATCGGCTCGCAGCGGCTGGATCTTCTTGTCCGGCTCGATCCTACGCCGCTCGTTCTTCGAGTTCACGCTGCCTCGCCGCGCTGCCATCATCTCGTCGTCACTGCGCTGGAACTATCAGGTGTGCCTGTCGCGCAAGCGGCTCGAGCCTTTGCTTTTCAGACCATCGCCGGACTGACCGCCGCATCCATGAAACTGATGCGGATCGGCCAAACATCCTGCCAGACGATTGCCCGCCGGACGCTCTCTTTGTTAGGGGAAAAAATCGACCAATCTCTCTCAAGCCCGCCCGACGGCTGGTTTAATCCGCTCATCGAAATCGCCTCACTCCGCCATGCCCGCGCCAACCACCGACTCTTCATTTCCTGACAAACGTCCCTTTCGTCTCGGCGTCGGCGGTCCCGTCGGCTCTGGGAAAACCATGTGCGTCCTGCGCCTGAGCCAATGGCTCAAGGAAGAGCTTTCGCTGGCCGTCATCACCAACGACATCTACACCCGCGAGGACGCGGAATTTCTCCTGCGTGCAGGCGTGCTTCCTGCGGACCGCGTCATCGGCGTGGAAACCGGCGGCTGTCCGCACACCGCGATCCGCGACGACACCAGCATGAATATGGCGGCGGTCATCGACTTAGAAAACCGCCATCCCGATCTAAAGCTCATCCTCATCGAAAGCGGCGGCGACAATCTATCCGCCACGTTTTCTCCCGAGCTGGTGGACGCCTACATTTACGTCATCGACGTGGCGGAAGGAGATAAAATCCCGCGCAAAGGCGGTCCGGCCATCCGCACGAGCGATCTGTTACTCATCAATAAAACCGAACTCGCACCCTATGTCGGCGCGGACCTAGCAGTCATGGCCCACGACGCGAAAATTCAGCGCGGAGACAGGCCGTTTCTTTTCGCGGATCTGAAGTCAGAAAAGGGAAAAGACGAGCTGCTGGCGTGGTTGAAGCATGAGTATTTATTTGTCTGACGGACTGCGAAATTCATTTCTCCTCTTCCCTTCCAATCTGTTAATCCACCAAGCGAAATAAATTTCGCGGTCCGTTCCATGCACAAAGGCATCCATTCACGCGGCTATCTTCCCCACTGGGATTTCGCGGGATCAGTCCAGAGAATCACGTTCCGACTGGCGGATTCGTTACCTGCGAATGTGGTCAAAGAATGGCGTGAGGAGTTGCGTGATGCGCTGGAAAGTCCCGATTCCCAAATTTCCCTGAAGGCCAAAATGGAACTTCATCAGCGCATTTCCTGCTACGAAGACGCGGGCCACGGCGCATGTCTGTTAGTCAAGTCTGAGCACGCGAGAGTCGTTCAGGAGATTCTCATCAAGGGACACGGCACAAAATATAAGCTCATCGACTGGTGCATCATGCCGAATCATGTGCACGTGTTAGTTCGCTTGCTGGATGAGATTTCCTTGGGAAAAATCATTAAACACTGGAAAGCACCGTCGGCGATTCTGATCAATCGCGCGGAGGGGAAAAGCGGCTCACTTTGGATGGCGGATTACTATGATCGGTTGATTCGGGACTTGGATCATTTTCATGACGCGAAGGCCTATATCCGCAATAATCCGGTGAAAGCAGGACTGTGTGAGAAGCCGGAAGAGTGGGAGTTTTCCGGGGCCGGACAAAACTGGAGCGCGGAATTTATTCCGCCCGAAGATACAGGTTCGCGCGGAATAAATTCCGCGCTCCCGGTCTCCGGCACCGCACTCAGCGGCCATCTGGACCTGCGTTGCGAGGTCCGCGCGGACGGCGTGCCCTTCATTTCACGCCAAAGTTTCCGCGCACCGATCCACCTCAGCAAATCCCATCTGGACCAAGGATGCCTCGTCCAAAGCATCGTCAATCCCACGGCAGGTTTCTTCGATGGCGACTCGTTAGAAATCAATGTGGAAGTCACCGCCGGGGCGAAACTCGTCTTGAGCACGCCGTCGGCATCTCGTGTCTATCGCGCCCGTTCCGGTGCGGCGGCGGTGAGTTGTCAGAGATTTTCCATCGCGGAAAATGCCTCGCTGGAGTGGATTCCCGAGCCGTTCATTCCCCATGCTGGCGCCCGCTACGTCCAGCGCACGAGTATCGACCTCCATCCGTCGGCCAGTCTGCTTTATTTCGACTGGATCGCGCCGGGCCGGGTGGCGATGGGAGAAATTTTCGCCTATCAGAATCTCCGCTGGGAACTCGATCTCACACTGGGCGGAAATCTCGTTGCCCGCGAACGCTACGACCTCAAGCCGGATGACGACAGCCTCGAAGCCTTGCGAGCGAAGTTTCCCGCCGCCCACTATTTTTCCGTCTATGCCGCCGGAATGATGGCCGCGAATTGGCCGGCTGACGCGTTGGATCAGCTAAACGGCGAGGACGTCTATCTCGGCCACGGTCCGCTGATCGGCGGGGTGCATGTGATCCGTGCGCTGTGCCGAGACAGCCTCAGCGCGCGCAAACTGTTGGACACACTTCGCCCCATGCTCCATGCCGCCGCTGAAATCCAGCCTCCAGCTCTCGGCAGGATTTTCTACTAGCCCGCTCCAGAAAATGAAAAGGCGCGGAATCGTTTCCGAATTCCGCGCCTTATACATATCCCCCCACGCGAGGGATAGCGGCAATGCTTGCAGATGGTTTCCCCCCGGAACCCGATCTGCTTGCGCGCTGGCGTGAGGTTGGGCAAACGCTATAAATTATTACGGATATGTAAATAATAAAGTTTTTAAAATTTCCAGCAGCGCAAGATGGACACCGTTTTCACCATACTGCCCGCGAGCCGCCTCAGTCCTCGTATCCCATCACCGCGCGGAGTTCTTGGCGGGCTTGAGCCGCCACTCGGGACTCGAAGACGCTCCATCCGGGGCCCTCTGGGTCCAGCTTCATCAGTTTTTCCTGCTCATACGCCTGTTGCTCGGCGGCATGAAACGCAGGAATCGCGAGTGATGAAACGATGAGCATCCACGCGCAAGATTTCACCAGCGACGAGGATGCCGCAGCTCGCTGAAATTGTTGATCCGCC
>JANOQR010000260.1:0-21926 GCA_031414935.1 Luteolibacter sp. | reverse complement strand
GTGGGGCTTACTTTTCCTCGCTCACCGATCATAAATCACGGTCCGCGCGCCTTTTTCTGGGTGGCTGACGAGGATGGCGACTCGCTTGATGGTGGATGGATCGGTGGCGGTGTGGCTGAGGTAGTCGAACTTGCCGCGCAGGTCGGTGTAGCCGTCTTTGTGGAACTTCATTTGGCCGTCGTTCATCTCGGCATAGACTTTGATGTAAGTTTTCGGCAGCGGTTTGGAGGTGGCGGAGTCGAGGGCTTGGAGGGTGCGGGTGAGGGGAGCTTGCCGGATCTCGATGGCCCGTGAATCCAGCACTTTGAGCAGTTTCTTGGTTCCTGACTCGGCGGAGACGAGGACGTTGCCTTTTCGCATGGAGGCTGGGAGTTCGAAACTGGTTTCGGTGGCGTTTTTTGTGAGCGACACTTCGAGATCCGCGTTCGCGAGGATCTCGGGGTCTCCGCCTTGACTGCCTTCGCCTTGGAGGAAGGGATCTTTGGAGAACAGCACTTCGAGATCGACGCTGAAAAGCCGCAATTTCGCGACTTCCAGCGAGCGATGTTGGATGACGAGCTTGCCGTCGCCCGCGAGTGTCAGGTCGAGCTGGGGTTCTGGGATTTCGGCTTCTGGCTGGGTGTTTTCTGCGGGGTTGTCGAGCGCGGCGATCTCGTTTGCTTGATCGACGACGGCTTGGAAGCGATCGCGCCAGAGTCCGGGCGGAAGCGTGGGCAAGGCCTGAGTGGCGATTGCCTTGGCGTCTTCTGCTTTTTCGCGGTGGAAATACACGACAGCTCGCAGGTAGTCGTAGTTCACGCGGCCCGGCAATTTCGCGGGGTCGATCTGGTCAAACCTCGCCAGTCCTTCCTCGATCCGATCCTGCAATAGCAGAAATGCCGTGAGCGTGAGCTGATCCGTGGCGTCCAGCGAGGGCTTCCAGCCGAGCTGATCCAAGAACGCCTCGTAGTGCTGCTTCGCGGCAGCATGAGTCATCCGGGATTCGTCGGCGAAACGATGGGCGCGGGCGTTCACCAGCGGGTCGAATTCCAGCGTCGCCCAGTCGAGATGCACGCGCGGTCTCACTTCCAGCAGCGGGCTATCCAACCAATCGCCGAGCTGTCTGACGGCCTCGGAGTTTTCCAAATACTCGCGGATCGTCACCACGTCATTGTGGCGGAATCCATAGGCCGCGACTTCCGGCGAGAAGTGCAATCGCTCACGGAGAATGCGCGTGGTATCGAGGAAAAATGCGGCATCCTTGAGCCGCCAACAGATGGCGGAGAGATCGAGCGTCTTGAGGTTTTCCGTGCGGAGTCGTTCGAGCACTTGTTCGCTGGAACCCTCGTTCGCGAGCACGCCCCAGGAGGCGGCATCGACTGGCGCGGGATCGCTCGAGACGCGGAGAGTGCGAGATTTCGTGTCGGCGAGGATCACACCGTCCTCGCTGACTTGCACTGGATAGACCGCGAAATCCCCAGCAGTTGGGAAGTAAAATGCCAGCTCCAACATGACGACGCCGTAAGGTTTCAGCTCGTGAGTGGATGAGAGCGTCGGCAAGCTGCCCTGCAATGGAATCGCTCCGGCGGGGATTTGCGCGAGCACGTCGATCCTGCGACCAATCCCTGTCGGATTCGTCACGACCAGTGCCTCGCGATAAGGAACTCCGGGCCGGAAATCTCCGGTCACTGGGTTTTCCACTTGCCGCCCGTTCACCGTGAGAAACGGCTCTGCTAGCGGGCTGAAAGTTTGTCTCACGAGCAGCGGCGATTCCGCAGCGACGTTCTCCGTGCGGCGGGTGTCTTTGTAGAACAACAACATCGGCTCGCGTGCTTTCACTCGCAGCGTGCTGCCATCCACTTTCACCTCTGGCCGATCTGCTTTGAACGGCAAGTCGAGCAGCGCGAGACACATCAAAGCCTCATTCGCCGTCCTGTGGCAGGCATTGAAATGCGGCGAAAGAAACGGCCCTTTGCCATCCCAAGCCGCGAGATCCAGCCAGAAGCGATTGAGCGGGATCAGGGACTCGTCGGTGGGCGAGGTGTTTTTGAAATAGTTCGCCTCGCGCCAGAGTCGGGTGCGGTCGGGGAAGGTGAGTGTGGGCGGGATGAATCCGCGTCCGGCGGCTGGTTCGGCGAATGGATCGGCTGGTGTTGCGGGAGTCATCGGAAACGGACTGTTGCCCACGCTCTTTTGCAGGTCTGATTCGTCTTCGTCGCCGGGCAGTGGTGGTAAAAGGCCAACATCGCTGGTTTCCGCGAACGGATCGACATCCGCCCGAGAGTCTTTTTTCCAACTGGAAGCGTAAATGCCTGTATCCGCAAACCCGTCAGCGACTTCGGGCAGCCCTGGCGGCGGTTTGGAGCTGCAAATTGCCTGAGTCAGTTGCTCAACCTTATCGAGTTCCGTTGGTGCTGCGGTGACGATGAGTTTGCCATTGTAGCTGAGAGTGGCAGATGAACCTTCAGGTAAATTGATGCCAGCTTGCTTGAGCAACTCAGTGATCGGTAAGCGGGCGGCGAGTTTGGCGTTTTTAGAGGGAGTCTCCGCAAACGGATCAACCGCACCGTCTTCATCAGATTCGAGAGCCGAAAAGAAATCAGGAGGAACGTTGAAAACTCGAGTGATGTTTTCTTCACCCACGTCCGTTTGTGGAACCAGCGTGACAGCATAGTCATCCACCTTGTAACGGAGTTTTGCTTGGTCGCAGATGTATTTCAGAGCGGTTGCTAGCGGGACATTTTTTAAGCGAAGTTCTCTAATGCGTATGTCCCCAGCGTTACGAACGGATGGTGCTGATGTGTTGTCTCCCTTGGCCGAACGTGGGCGACTGATGACAAAGTTCAGTCCTTTTCTGCTGGGATCGAGTTCCGTTGAGTCCAACTCCGAAGCACGAAGGCGAAGAAAGTCGATAGCTTCTTCAACCGTCGTGTTTTCAAAGTCGATCTGCGGAATGACGATGCGTCGGAGTTTTTCGGTGATGAGAGAAGATCCGTCTAATTCCGGGCCACTGCCATACTGGGTGGGATCGTCAGACGGCTGAAACTCGCTCTTCGCCAGCCCCAGACTATCCAGCATTGCTAGATCGCTGCCACGCAGGGTTTGGGAGAAAAGCTGGGTTTCTGCATCCGGCTCGGGGGCTTCGAGTTCCCAGCGGAGGGAAAGCTCACGGGAGATTCGCTCCCGTGCGGCGGGCAGAGCTTGGGAGAGCAGGGCTTTTTCGGCGGCGTTGAGGCGTGCCCAAGCGTAAGGCCGTAGGTAGGGCTGGAGGTCGCGGGCGAGTAGAAGATCGTCAATGAAGGTCGGCTCGGGTTTCTGGGCGAGCAGCGGTTTGACGTATTTTTCAAAAAACGCGGTGTCTTTGCGGGCGAGAAATAGATGGAACTCGTGACAGGCGTGCGTGGTCAGGAGTTCGAGTTTTTTCGTCTCCGAGAAATCCGGCCAATCCGGCAGGAACGCGAATTCCCGCAACCGCTCTTCGCCGCTCATGCCGTAGAGAAATTCTTGCGCCTCGGTCAGCGTGGTGAAGGCCCGCCAATCGGCATCCAGCAGATTTTCAATCGAAGCCTCAGCATCTTTCTGCAAAACCGCCGCACTGCGAGTGGCGAGGAAATGCGTCTGCGGATCGAGCGGACGGGCGATCCGGCGGTCGCGGAGTGGCGTGTCGTTCGCAGGTAGCGGCAAAACGTGCACGTCGTAAGCGAAGGCGTCTGTCGCGAAAATTTCGATGAACTGGCAGCCCGTGAATTCTGCCAGCGGCAGCTTGAGCGAGCCATCGGCCTCGGGTTTCAGATCGAAGCGGACGACGGCTGGAAATTGGAGGAAATCGCAGACGGTGCTTTCTGGACCACCACCTGAACTGAGCGGCTGGTCGTTTCCTGATTCGATGCTTTCGTTTTCGCGGCGTTTTCGTGGACTGCTAGTTCCGGCACCACCCTCCTGCCCGGATCTACTTTCCTGCGTAAGATCATCTTGGGTCCAGCGATTGAGCAACATTCCGGGACGGGGAAGCAGCGAGCCGGGGAAAGTTTTCGCTAGGCGGCGATCCAAAATGTAGCGCATCTCATCACTGAGTCGGCGGTCGGTTAGGAACTCGTTGCCAGTGAAGCCGGGAATCAAAAAGTCTGGAAGCGGTGGAGGAAAGGGGAAGAGGCCCAGAGAGGCGGGCGTCTGCTTGTGGAAGTAGCGTTTACCGATGAGCGAAACCCGCGTGTTCGGTCCGTGGCCACGCAGTTGGATCGCGATGCGGTCGTTCTCCGATTTCGCGGATGCGACGGACGGCTGCGTGGGGGCGCGGCGTGGAAGAATGCGGCTCTTCGATACGAGCAGGCCGTCTTTTTCGATGGCGGAGGAGATGAAGATTTTTTGTGAGTGACTGCCTTGGGTGAGCTGGAAATCGCCGGGTGGAAGATTGCGGATGACCAACTCGCCGCCGTCCACGGAGACTTTATCGAAATGATCTCTGATCGGAGAAATGCCGATCACTTCGAGAAGTGAAATTTTCAAGCGATCTGCGGTGGCGGCTTGCTCATCGAGTGGGAGTCGAATCTCCCTGCCTGCGGGAAGGAAGAGTTCTTGAAAATGCTCTTGGAGAGCGATTTCGCCCATCAAGGGTTTCGCCGGATGTAGGTAAGTGGACCCGATATCGACACCACTGGCGGAGATCATCGAAATGCCATCCAATTTCCCAAGATCCACTCGGCCATTCGCGTCGGTGCGGACTTCAAGTTTGATGTTCGCATTTCGAAAATCGTTGTGGGCGCACTCCAGCGTGATCGCTCGTGATGGCAGCGGCTCGCCATTTCTTCCCCGGATTTCGAGGCGATGTCCTTCTGCGGTGGGCGAGAAAAACGCGGTGCCGATGCGCGCTTGTTTGAGGTCGCCGTTGATTTCGTAAGTCGTTTCTTGGCTCAATTTCTCAGGCTCGCCGCCGGTGCTCGGCGTGACGGTGCCACGCAGGGTGAGCGTGAGTTTCAACAAGTCTGCTGGGACTTGGAATGGGATTTCGAGGACGGGCGTGAGTTTCAAATCCTCGGCGATGACACGCTCGGTGGTGACGCCGCCTAGCAGCTCGGCCTTGAGCACCAGCGTCGGGTCGGTGATGCGGTCGAGCGGGAGATCGTGGCCGTGATTGGTGAGGCGAACGCGGAGGTGAAGCTTGGCTTCTTGGTCGGCGAGGAGTTGCTCGCGATCGAGGAAAAAGCGGGCGTACATCTCGATGCGATCTGCGCGGGATTTCAGCTCAAGCGGCGCGGCGAGTTTCCCAGCCTGCACGATGCCGGTGGTGAGAGGATCGTTCGGTACGTTCGGGATGGTGATGCGGCCCGTGGCGTCGGCAGTGAGAGTTTCGCGTCCGAGTTTGGCGGTGGCGTTCATCACGGCATTTCCTTTTTCATCAAAGACGCGGACGACTTGGCCCGTCGCGGTGCGCTCGATGAAGGGAATCAGTTGGCCTTTTCTGACCAGCACCCGCGCCGAGACCTGACCGCTGACGAAATCCACCAGCCACGCGCCCGCGCCCGTGAGTTCGGGCAGGCCGATGGATTGGCGATGGCGGACGATGGGAGCCTGGGAAAAACTGAGGCGTCGCTCATGATGCGGAACGAGTCCGTCGAGGTCGATGCCGACATCAGGCTCAGTTCCATTGCGGGCGAGCTGGGCAGGGAGATCGAGCGCGTAAATGCGGATCAGCAAGTCTGGCGTGTTTTTTAAGTCCAACTTCAGCGCGACGGCGGCGTCTGCATCGAGCAAGACTGGCGCACCGGGCGCGAAGTCGATGCGGGCTTCTTCTTGCAGCGATTTGTAGTCCGCTGGATCGATCACCGCGCCCCAGCGCGCGGAATCTGCTCCTGCTAACAAGCGCGCCCGAGCGTGGAGATTGGCCAGTTCTCGGGCCTCGATGAATGGCGCGAAATCTGCCGCGGAGTCGTTAGTGCCGAGGATATGCTGGAGGTAAGATTGGAGCAATTTCAGGTCGTCGCTGACGGGCGGGCAAGCGGTGGCGGCGGCGAAATCGGAATCGAGTTGGATGCGGGTTTGATCCGGGGTTTCAGAGGTTTTTAAAAGCGGATGACGGCCACGAGGCAGTGCGATGAAGGTAAGGAAATCGTCTAGCAGGTAATTTCCAAGATCCGCTTGCAGCCGCAGATGCTGGAAAAACACATGGGCCTTCAGCGAGTTCAGCGCAGGCGGCAAGCTCAGCGCGAACTCGCGGCAACTGGCGAGATGCGCCGCGTGGGCGAGGGGATCGCGCTCAAAATCCACCTCCGCGCCGGGCCGGAGTTTTCCAAGATAGAGCAGGGTGAATTCCTGATTTCCGCGCAACTGGGGATGGAGTTCGAGGAGCGATAAAAGCTGATTAGAAGTGAGCTTCTCACGCAGGGGAATGTCGCTGAATTTCACCGGTTTTTTGAGATTCATCGCCCGGTCGATGAGCGGGACGACGCCCGGTAAGTCGGCGCGGTCGAGGTTTTCCAGAAACCAACGGATCTTCGCTTCGTCGAATTCTTCCACGCGCTCCAGCTCGCGGAGCCGACGCTCGCCTTGGTATTCTGAGTAGGGCTGTTGTGGTGAATTTTCTGCCGCTGCCGCCTCGAACGCGGCTTCGGAAATCAGCCCGGGATCGATCCGCGTGGGCAAACTTTCCGCCGCTGCGGCAGCATCCGCGCGCTCGTCATCGAAACTCAGCTCCAGCTTCCGAATCAGCGCACTGAGCGACTGGACGTGATTTTTCTGATAATCCATCAGCAACTGGCGGTTCTCTAACACCGTCATCCCATTTGCAGAAATGGAGTTCTCCTTCCGCTCTGAAGCTGCTTTCCAATCCGCCATCGTCTTCGTGAACTCTGCCTCGCGTCCCGCGAGTTGGTGATCGAGCGCGGTGCGGAAAAACGCTTCTCGGCTCCCCGGAATCAGCTCTGCCAACGACGCCGTCCGCGTGGCAGAATCAGCAAAACGCTCGCGGAAGTCGTCTTCGTCCGCATGAAGCACCACACAACTCAGAAAGAGGCAAAAGAGATTTTTTCTCATGCATGAGCTGTAAATACTTCTGCTAGCGAAGGAAGGGGAAAATTAAAATGAAACCGGAAGTGTCGAGCTGAGATGATGTTACGCGCTTGCAGAACTCACGAATGGAGATGCGCTAGTCAATGAAATGGCTAGAGCGGGTTTCTATCTTGGGGCTGCGGGGACATGTCTCGCCCGATACCCACAAGTCGAGGGCTGAAAAATCAAGGAGTGGTGGACTCCGATCCGCCATGCCCATGAGAAGCTAATGAGATGAGGAAACCGCTTTTCATTGTCATTCCATGGGCATGGCGATTCGGAGATCGCCTCTCCTTGGCCTCGGCACGAATGCGCCGTTGGGAATATGGGATTTCAGAGTAATAAACAGGAGATGTCGAAGCCGTCCATGGCTCGGGGATTCTCTCACTGCGGCAATGACTTGCGCGGCCCTAGCAAGCGCGAGCTTTGTGGATCAATCAGGAAGTATCCAGCGAGCGCACGCCGCCCGAGGAGCATCGGGCAGTGCATGTCCGAGCGGTTCGCCAGGCTGATCATGATTTTCCAATGAAAGCCTCCAACAAGAACGGCGGTGGTTTCGATGAAAATTCGCTTCTTTGCTTTTCCTGATGAGTTCTTCACGCGTGCGGTTCGCACCACGGGACATTCACAGACAATCACTTCATTGAAATGATTGGTGGTGGTGAATCGGACGGTTTTCTCATCCGCCGAGAGCGCGACATTTTCCGCGTGGAGGCAAGAGCTGCGAGCACCGCTATCGGTCTTTGCGTTGAGCGGAGAAACACCGAGTTCTGGCAGTGCTACCCACTCGCGGCGACCGATCACCAAACGGGGTGTTTCGGTTCCCAGAGTTGGCAAGCCGAGCGAGTTTGCGAGATCGAGCGAAGGGCTCTCGATGGGCTCAGGAGCGGCTTGGTAGATTGGTTTCATGGGTTCAGCAAAGATGCGGCCATGGCGCGGGCTTGTTCGCCGCCACCGCCTAACATTCGAACGAGCTCTTGGATGCGAGTCTCGCCGTTCACAGCGAAAAGTCGGGAACGCGTCCTGCCACCGGAGACTTCTTTTTCCACCACAAAATGATGCGCAGACATGGCGGCGACTTGCGGAAAATGGGTGATCGCCACGACTTGGTGGCGCGTGCCGAGTGCCGCCATCTTGCGTCCGACGGCCTTCGCGACTTCGCCGCCGACGTTGGCGTCGATCTCGTCGAAGACCATCAACGGTGTCGCATCTTGATCTGCGAGTGCCGATTTCACGGCCAACATCACGCGGCTGATTTCGCCCGATGAGGCAATCTGGCGCAGCGGCAAGAGTGGCTCACCGGGGTTTGGGCCGAATTGAAACTCGACGGACTCCAGCCCTTGCGGACCCGGTTCTGAGAGTGTTTTCAGCGGTGCTTCGAACGACGATTGCTTGAAACCGAGATCCTTGAGTTGAGATGAAATTTCCTTCGCTAGCTTAGGAGCAGCTTTCTTGCGGAGTGTGGCGAGTGACTTGCCCGCAGCGTCCAAAGCGGCCCGGCAGGCCAATAATTCCCGTTCCAGCGTCTCCAGTTTCTCACCACGGTTCTCGATGGTGTCCAATCTGGCCGCCGCCGCGTCTCGCCGCGCCAGCACGTCGGTGAGGGATGGTCCGTATTTCCGCTTCAGCGTCTCGATGATGTTCACGCGCTCTTCCAGCGTGGCGGCTTCGGCGGGATTGATGTCTAGCTCATCGGAGTAGTCTGCTAGATTGCTTTCCAAATCCTGAAGTTCCAGACACGCAGTTTCGAGTGAGGCGGTGCGCTCACGGATGGATGGATCGAGTTTTTCTAAATCTCTCACCAGCCGCTGCACTTCGGTCAGTCGCTCTAAAATTCCGTCCTCGCCGTTGAGTGCGGCAGTCGCGGCGGCGGCGGCCTCGACGAGGCGGCTCGCGTTGGATGCTCGCCGCCACCGGTCCTCCAAATCTTGTTCGTCCTCGGGCTTGAGATTTGCGCTGTCAATTTCTTGAAGCTGATAGCGAAGTAAATCCAGCTCTTGCTCGCTCGCGTTTTCCGCATGACGGATTTCTTCGAGTTCAGAGGCTTTTTCACGCCACAGTCGGTAGGTTTCGCGGTATTTTGAAACGCTGCCATCTGCTCCAGCATAAGCGTCTAGCATGGAAAGTTGACGCTCCACTGAGAGCAGCGATTGATGGTCGTGTGGGCCGTGCAAATCCACCAAGTTTTCGCCTAGCCGCTTGAGCAGGGCCAGCGTGACGGGCGAGTCATTGACAAACTGCCGGTTCGCCGTTTGCCCGATCACCCGGCGGACGATCAACTGTGTGCCATCACAGATTTCTAGTCCGCCGTCTTCGAGCACGGCATTGACCTCCGCCGGATCTTTGAGTTCGAAGACGGCCTCGACAGAACAGGTTTCCTCGCCGGTGCGGATTAAATTTTTCTCAGCGCGCTCGCCCAGCACGAGCTTGAGTGCGCCAACGATCACGGATTTCCCCGCGCCAGTCTCGCCCGTCACGCCGATGAGGCCCGATCCTAGCTCCCAAACGAGTTCATCGACCAAAGCAAGATTGCGGATTTTGAGTAGGGAGAGCATGTGTTTCGCGTGACTTCGGCATGATGCAAATCTCCTTCGTGAGAATCAACCGCTGAGTTCCGCGCTGGGGACACTCCTGACGTCATCAATGTTGGCTTGCCCAAGACGGGAAATTATTCTGTATCCGCCGTCGGAGGATTTTTATTGGTGCCTATCGTTGCGAAGGTTTTGAATTTCATCTAAATACTTCTCCAGTGTTAGCCCCTGCTTCCGAGCCTTTCTGAGCGCGTTTTTTTTGAGAGCCGCTATAACAGTTCTGCCAGATAAACTATCAACGAACCGGCCCATCATAAATATCAAGAGCAACTCATCTCCCCCCGCTGCACATGAAAGTAGGTCTTCTGGAAGCGGGCGATCATCGACTTTAATGAAGAAAGAAAAATGAGGCAGGTAGAACCGATATCCCGATACGTCCTCGGCCCCGTCAATATGCGGTTTCTGGATCGGCCTGCCATGCTCTGGAGTATCAATCCACCTACCCAAGATGATGGAGAAATCCGAAGGGTCGCCAACCTCGCCTTTTAGAATCAAATCCCTCAAACGGGGTTCATGCACTCCGACGTTTACACCGTCGAAAAAAGGACGATTTGAAACAGATGCACGCCAGAGGATCGACATGCAGAATCTCCGAATTAAGTCCTTGTCCGCAACTTCTGGCCCCAAGGTCCAAGCCAAGGGTGCTCCGTCATCACCGCAAATCAAGTGCCCGACTTTCCCATCGTTCTCTCCGCGAGAATTGAGAAAAAATCTCGCTGCATAAGCATCGCAATCCGAGAAATATTTTTCCCCTTCGATCGTCACAATTGTCGTGTCGTATTCTCCCATCGGCATACGGCCCTCCCGATAATTGTCGCCATCAATGTAGACAATCGTCCCCATTTCTCCGCCCAACTGATACAACGCACGCGGAATGATGTGCGCCTCCACACCGGGACCCACCGCACCTGTCAATTTACATGTGATTTTTGGATTTGGCATTGGGAGGGAGTTGGGGCAGTTAAGACAATATGGTAAGATACTGAACACTATCGTTCTTCGTTAATCTAGCCCGAAGAAAATCAGTAATTGGGTGAGTTGCGCTTCATTCCTCATTCAAGGAAGCTAAGAAATGACCACCAATCCTGCGGCTTCCGCCATGCGTGACTGCCGCTGGTCGAAGGTGCAGAATTCTGTGGCTCCAAGCTCCAACGCCAAAGCGACATGCAGGGTGTCCAGCGAGCGGCACAGCGTTCCGCCCCCGTGAGCGGCGGAAAGAGCTTCTGCCGTGGCGAAAACATCCGGCCAAGAAACTGTCACTCTCTCATTCACGCCGGTGGTGAGATCGGATTCCACTTGGGCAATCAATGCGTCGCACTCGGTTTGCATCAGCTCGCCACGGCCCACTTTTTGTCGCAGGGCGGAAAGCATTTCCAGTTCGTGCAGGCAGGTGACGGGCGGATTGTTGGTGCTGGCATCTACAAAAGCCACCGCCTCTGCAGCGCGGGGTTCTGGCAGATAGAGTTTCAGCAAGACGCCAGTGTCGAAATAGCGCATCAGAAGCGTTCGGCCCGCAGTTCATCCAAAATCACCTGCGAGTCGGTTAGCACCCGACTCCCAAACATGGCTTGCTGGCGTGCCAAGAAGTCAGGGATGGCGATGACTGTTTGCTGTTTCCCGGTTTCGGATCCTCTCCGCCGCTTGAGAAATAAGATGAAATCATAGGCCTCCCGCACAAGTGATTCGGGGGCGGTTTTGATTTCATCAATGATAGCGTCTCTGGCAGTCATGGCGGCAGAATAGTTTAGGTGAAATGGGATGGCAAGAACTCCGGTGCTTAGGAGGCTTCTTGATTACCGCCGGGCTAGAACATGAGCTTTGTCTCAAATGCCGTTCCTCAGTTGATCTTATAGTCCGGCCCTAGCATTAAGATGCGGGCTTTCTGATACGCCTCCAATCGCGAGACCAAGCGTTGCACGCCGATCTTGGCGGAGTTTGGCAGGGTGTTGAGCATCCCGCTCGCTTTGATGGCGGCTTGAAATCTTGAAGGCGTGATGGAAGCGCGGATGATTTCTTCGTCTTTGTTTTTGTTGGGCGGGGCGAAGAGGCCTTCAAATGGACTTTTCGGTTTCGGCAGGAGTTTGACCTCGGCGTTTTCTAACTTGGCGTCTTTGGCGACGTGGGCGATGGCTTCTTGAAGACCGCCGATTTCATCGACTAGCCCGTTTTTCAGCGCGTCTTCTCCGCTGAAAACGCGCCCGCCTGCGAGGGATTCGAGATCGCTTTTCAAGGCTTTGCCGCGACCGTCGGTGATGCGTTTTTTGAAGGTTTTGTAAACTTCGCTCATCGACTCTCTGACGAGCTTGGCTTCGTCTTCGGAGAATCCTCTGACGACGCTCATGATGCCTGCGTTTTTTCCGCGCTGGGTGGTGTGGGTGGTGATGCCGATTTTCTCCATGCCTTCACCGAGGACGAATTTCATGCCGACTACGCCGATGGAGCCGGTGATGGTGCCTGTCTCTGCGAAGATCCGATCCGCCGCACTGGAAACGTAGTAGCCGCCGCTCGCCGCCACGTCGCCCATGGAGACGACGAAAGGTTTTCCCGTGGCGTTCCATTCGTCGGTGGCTTCCCACAGCACTTCGCTGGCGAGCGCGGAGCCGCCGGGGGAATTGACGCGCAAGACGAGAGCCTTGGCTTTTTCTTCTTTGGCCAGTTTGAGAATCTCGCGGCGGACGGGGGCGACGGATAGATCGGTGATGTCGCCCTCCAGCGCGACGACGGCGATGAAGTCTTTCCGGTAAGTGCCTTTGCTGTCGTCGCTAAACATCAATTTAAAAATGTCCATCATGCCGGTGATTTCTGGGCCGCTGAGATCGGGCAAATGGTAGCTGCGGTCGAAGTCGGCGTCATCGCCGTAGGTTGCTTTGAGTTTCGCCACGAAATCAGTGCGGTAATACAGGTGGTCGGCGAGTTTGGCAGCGATGGCTTTCTGCGGTGTTAGGGCACCGTCATCAATGAGTTTAGAAACTGCATCTGGTGTTAATTTCCGTCCTTCGGCGACTTGGTTGATGATCTGTTGGAAGATCGAGTCGATGAGCTGCTCTTCTTGCTTCAGCGCGTATTCGCTGGGTCCGGTGCGGTAGAAATTTTCACCAAAGCTCTTGAAATCGCCGATGTGGACGACATCCGCGCGGATTCCCATGTGATCGAGCATTCCTTTGAAATACATCGACTCGGCGAGGATGCCGGTGAACGAGCAGTCGGCCTCGGGCATGAGGCAGAAGTGATTGGCCGCACTCCCTAACAACGCGGTGCGAGTGTTGAGGCTCTCGGTGTAGATCCAGACATCTTTGCTGGCGGCGCGCAGGGCGAGGAGTTGGCGGCGGACTTGTTGGGTCTGTGAGAAACTGATTTGCGCGCCGTCCACATCGAGCACGACGGCTTTGATTTCCGGGTCGGTAGCGGCTTTTTCTAAACTGCGAGTGAGCTCGAGCATGGTCAGCGGACGCTCGGCATCCATGGTGAGTGTTAGAAATGATTCAGAGCTTTGTCCCGACTCTGAGATGACGCCTTCGAGGTCATAGACTGCGATCTTTTGCTTGGGAGAGTCCGTTTCCTCAGCGACGAGTGAGACTGCTGAAATCCAAAGGGCGGAGATACCGATGATGAAGTATTTCATGCAGTGAGTTTAGTGATCTCCGCTATCTCAGCAATCACTTACGCTAGAACTTTGCGATCGCAGTTTTTTGGTTTGGGCAGTGGGGATTTTTGGGTAGTAATTCACCTACGCTTATGCCGAAACGAGTTTCTAAAATATCCAGCTCTCTCAAACAGCTTGCCGAGATACAGGTCAATGAGTGGGATTTCATGGGTTTGCTCAACACGGACATTCAGCAGCTTGAGATTGGCCGGTCGCTGAGACGGTTTGGGAGTATCAAGGTGATCGACTGGGACTACGGCTCGGTTCTGCCGGTGGTGAAGAAAACGGCGGATCGGGAGGTGGATTTGGTAAAACTTTTTCATCGGGCGGCCAGTTGCAAGGTGATGGATTGGGATTTCAGAAGCGTTCTTCCGTCTCACTCGGCAACGGCAGCGGAGAGTGGTGTTAGGCGCGAGGAAATGCAGGCGATCATCCTACGTTTGAAAAATTTTCTGGAGTTTGTCGTCGTCAATCTCATCGACCACCCGGACCAAGCTCAAATCAAGATCAGCGAGCTGGGGCCGACGGGTCTGCGTTTCAAGCTGGTGCTGGTGAAAAAGGACGTGGCGATCCTCATCGGGCGGGAAGGCCACACGGCTGCCGCGCTACGAAATATCATCAAGGCTCATGCGGAGAAAAATGGCGTGCAGGCTCTTTTACAAATCCACTCGCACGAAGATGAGACGGCTTTTCTCGCCAAAAAAGAGGGTGGGAAGTAGTCCGGGCGGGAAGGGATAGACTCCGCTGCTGATCGCCTCAGATGGGAAAATCTAAACCACGAAGGACACGAAGACTCACGAAAGTAAGAAGAGCTGGAGAGAATGCCCATTCATCTGTTGAGTGATCCAAGTCTCAGAAACACTTAAATTCTCGTGGTTCTTATTTTCCCCTTTGAGATCACGCAAAGATCGACTCCACCGCCTTACCCGTGCCATCGAGCGTTGCGTAAAATGGACGTTGCTCGACATCGAATGCTGTCTTTGGGCTGATCCCCATCGCAGTGAAAATCGTCGCATGGAGGTCGGCAATCGACACCGGATCTTTGATTGCGATCAACGGACGCTCATCTGCGGTCGCGCCGTGGAGATGGCCTTTTTTCACCCCGCCGCCGAACATGAGGACGCTGGAGCCTTGGGTGAAATGGCGGTGGAGACCGTAGTGAGCAGGGCTTTCTAACGTGTCACCTTTTACCGTGGCTTGGTCTCTGGCGGTCGATCCGGGACCGCCTTCCATCATCGCGTCGCGCGAGAACTCGCTGGCCACGATGACCAAAGTGCGATCTAGCAAACCTTTTGCTTCGAGATCTCTAATCAACCGCGCAATCGGCATGTCGATTTCCTTGTGCAGTTTCTCTACGACGGCGTGGCCGTCTTTGTGAGTATCCCATTGGAAAAACGGCACGTATTCGGTGGTGACTTCGACAAAGCGAGCGCCGTTTTCCACGAGGCGGCGAGCTAACAGACAACCTTGGCCGAAGCGCCCAGTGTTGTAGGCGTCGTAGCTTTCTTTTGGCTCTGTCGTGATGTCGAAGGCATCGCGCTCCTTCGAGGAAAGCAGTCGGTGAGCGTTGTCGAGCGAGCGCAGCATCGACTCCTGCTGATGGTCGGACATGTATTCGCGGTGCGGTGACTGGGCGATGAGTTTGGCGAGGAGAGCACGGCGGCTTTGGAATCGCTCAGGCGTCATTCCTCCGGGCGGGCGGACTGCGGCGGCGGCTTTGTCTGGGTAGGGCAAATTCATCGGGCCGAACTCGGAGCCGAAGAACCCGGCGGTGGTGAATGCCTTGAGTTCCTCGCTTTCACCCACGCCCTCCAACCGTTGGCCGATGTTGATGAAAGCGGGCATCACGGGATTTTTCGGGCCTAACACCTTCGCCATCCATGCGCCGATGTGCGGCGCGGCGACTGTCTGCGGCGGCACGTATCCGGTGTGCCAGTGGTATTGGTGGCGGGAGTGGAGGATGGCACCGAGGTCAGCCTGAACGGCGGAGCGGATCAGCGTGCCGCGATCCATGACCGAAGCGATATTTTCTAAGCCCTGGCAAATGCTGATGTTGTCCACGGCGGTGCGGATGGAGGGAAAAGTGCTGAGGACGTTCGCGATGGGCGTGCCTTTCACAAACGGCTGATAGCGTTTTGGGTCGAAAGTCTCGGGAGCAGCCATGCCGCCAGCCATCCAGAGCAGGATGCAGCTATCGGCCTTGGCCACGGGTTGGGTTAGGCTTTCCTCAGCTCGCAACTGCGGGGCGCGGGCGGCCCAAGCGGCGGCGGTGCTGGCTGAGAGAGCTTTGAGGAAATCGCGGCGATTGTTCATGGTGAAGTTTGTTAGGAATGATTCAGCGGATGAGTTGGAACTCGGGAAGCATCAGGATAGACCAGAGAAAATCCTCGACGGTGGTGGGAAGCGGGACAGTGCCGATGATTTCCTGAGCGATATTTTTTTCCTCTGCGGAAGGTGGGCGGGAAAGGGCTTGGAGGTAAATTTGCTCAACAATCGTGGAGGCATTGTTGCCATGGGTGGCGAGAATGTGCTTCGCGCCTTTGGCGAGGATGGTGGCGAGGATGTTGCCGTTGTTGAGGTCCATGGCTTCCAGAGTGGTCAAATCGTTAGGCCGGGAGGTGACGATCTGCTCACGGTTCGGGCGGCCAAGTGAGCGCATGAGTTCATCGGATTTCATCAACGACGCGCGCACTTGCGGCGGCGTTGCATCGGCCAAGCTGGCCAGTGCCTTGGCAAATGCAGGCGCGGCGGATTCCCAAAGTTGCGAGTTAGAGCATTTCACAGCGGGTCGCCACGCAGCGTCGGCGGCTAAGTTTCCGCCCGGCGCGGGAGTGGCGAACCATGACTCATCGGTGCCGAGATAGGTGCTGGTTCCGGCGTGTGTGAGTCTCGCTTGGAAATAGCAACCTGCGGCATTCGGTTCGCTGCCTCCGTTCGTCGCGATGATATGAATCTCGTTAGTTCCACTGCGGAGATGGGGCTGTAGGTCGATCATCGTGGGTGTCGTCCAATCTTCGCCAGTCGCGATTTCTTTGCCGTTGATGCGGAGGGAAAACTGATTGTCGCAGGAAATCATCGCACTGGCACGAATGAGTTCCTGCTTGAGCTCGATGATTTTTTTCAACGCGATGGTCTCGCCCGCTTTCGCATCCGTGCCGCCATCGCTCCAGACCCATGAGGCGGGTGGAGCGGCTTCGCTGCTGGCGGAGGCTAGAGTGGGAGCGGCGAAATCTGCCTTTTTCGGGGCGGTGTTAGTAATTTGCCAAATCGCATCCACGAACTCTTCTGCGGTCATCCGCTTGGCGCGTGGACCCGCGTATTGCCACTTCGCTTCGTCGTCGGACGCCAGTGTTTGGGTCTTCGATTGATAGGCTTTTGAACTACAAATGTGGGTGATGACTTTCTTCAAATCGTAGTTTTGATCGACCAAGTAGGTGGCCAAGTAGTCTAGCAAGTCTTCGTTCCATGGCTCGCTGCTCATCGCATCCACCGGATGCACGATACCGCGTCCCATCAAACGATGCCAAAGACGGTTCACAATCGTGCGGCTGAAACGACCATTCTCCGGCATGGTGGTCAACTGCGCGACTTGCTTCAGGCGTTCAGCGGGTGGGAGTGACGGATCAATTTCCCCAAGTTCGGGATACAGCCAATACGGTTCGGCGATTTTTCCCGTCGGCTTGTCACAGCGGGCGATCTCGATTTTCTCTGGGGAAAACGCTGCTGCTAGACCGTAAGAGTCGGTGAGCTTCCAGTTGTCCGTGAAGGAATCGTGACACGACGCGCACTTGAGATTGATGCCGAGAAAGGTCTGTCCCACTGACTGAGCATATTGAATCGGGACTTTCTGCCCCGCGCTCACTTCGCCGCGCCACTTGATGCCATTGGCGAATCCGGCGCTTTTATCGGTCGGCGCGATCAACTCCGAGGCGAACTGGTTGTAGGGTTTGTTTTCTAACAAAGAAGTATAAAGCCACACGCTGATCTGTTTGCGGCCACCGTCGATGTAGCCTGTGCCCACGTAATCATTGCGAAGCAGGTCATTCCAGAAGGTCAACCAGTGTGTCGCGTATGCTTGATGGTCCGCTAACAGTATCTCGACCAGCTTCGCACGTTTCACCGGACTCTCGCTGGCCATGTAAGTTTGTAATGCGGCAGGCGCAGGCAGCATCCCGGTGATGTCGAGATGCACACGCCGCGCGAAAGTCGCCTCGTCGATACTCTGCGGGCGGGAAATTTTGTGTTTCGCCGAATAGGCATCGAGGATGCGGTCAAGCGGGTGATCGCGCCCATCCACTGCAGGCGGCAAGACCGGGCGGCGCAGTTTCAAAGGCAGCTCATAAACTTTTTTCTTAAACGAAAATCCTGGCTCCCACGCAGCTCCCGCATCGATCCACGCCGCGATGAGGGCTACTTCTTTTTCCTGCAAGCCATCGCCTTTCGGTGGCATCCGCTCGTCCTCATCGTCCGAGGTGACGAGGTGCATGATGAGGCTCTTCTTGCTGTTGCCCGGTTCGATCGCGACGCCATCGTCATTTTCTTTCATCAACTCCTCGCGAGTATTCATCGAGAAACCTCCCTTGTGCTTTCCCTCCATGTGACACTCCGCGCAGTTCTTTTTCAAAATGGGCGCAATCTCATGCACGAAGTCCACCGCCCACAGAGATTGAGCGATCAGTGAGTAGCCAAGGGCGATAGCAGGCAAGCGATGAGGAAACATGATGATGGGCGCAGGATACAGATTCGTTTAGCTGAAATTTTCAATCAACTTACCTCAGAAGGGGCAGAAGGAAATGCGCGATTCCTTCGGCTACTGGTTCTCGGTTAGAACTACATCAGCACGATCCCCACCGGGCAGTGATCTGAGCCGGTGACGTGCGGCAGAATTTCCGCCGAGGCGACGCGATCCATGAATGACGACGAGACGCCGAAGTAGTCGATCCTCCAGCCGACGTTGCGTTCCCGCGCGCCGCCACGGAAGGACCACCAACTGTAGGCGTCCTTTTTGTCGGGATGAAAATGGCGGAAACTATCGGTGAAACCAGCGTCTAGCAGCTCGGTGAAACTGGCTCTTTCCTCGTCAGAGAAACCGGCGGAGAAACGGTTATCCTTGGGCCGTGCGAGGTCGATTTCTTGATGGGCGACGTTGAGATCGCCGCAGAAAATGACGGGTTTACTTTTCGCCAATCCAGCGACGTGCAGTCGAAACGCCTGATCCCACGTCAGCCGATAGGGCAGGCGTCGCAAGCCGTCCTGCGCGTTCGGCGTGTACACATTCACGAGGAAAAAATCGGGATACTCCAGGGTCAGCACGCGGCCTTCTTTGTCGTGTTCATCAATGCCGAGTCCCATCCGCACGTCGAGCGGCTGCTCACGAGTGAACACCGCCGTTCCCGAGTAGCCGGGTTTTTGCGCTGAATCCCAGTAGCCGTGATAGCCGCCGAGTTCTAACGGGATCTGGACTTGCTCTGGGCGAGCTTTGGTTTCCTGGAGACAGAGAATGTCAGGTTTCTCCGCCGTCACGAAATCGCCGAGACCCTTGCCAATCGTCGCTCGAATGCCATTCACGTTCCAAGAAATGAGTTTCATCGCCGCGAGGTTTCCACATCAGACCAGCAACATGCAATCGCCATAGCTGAAAAACCGATAGCGTTCCTCGACCGCTTTGCGATACGCCTCCATCACCAATTCCTGCCCGGCGAAGGCGCTGACTAACATGATGAGCGTGCTTTGCGGCAGATGGAAATTCGTCAACAACGCTCCGACCACGCCGAACTGGTAGGGCGGGTGGATGAAAATGTCAGTCTCTCCGCGACGCTCAAATACGGGCTTGCCGATGGATTCCAGCACCCGAGTCACCGTCGTCCCCACGGCGACGATGCGGCCAGCGGCGTTGATTTTCCCCGCCGTCTCCGCGCTGACGACGAACCGCTCCGAGTGCATGATGTGGTCATCGACGACATCCACGCTCACCGGGCGAAAAGTGCCGACGCCGACATGGAGAGTTAGGAAGGTATGAAAAATTTTCTCCAACATCTCCGGCGTGAAATGCAGCCCAGCCGTCGGCGCGGCGATGGCTCCATCCTCACGAGCGAAGACCGTCTGATAGCGATCTCGATCCGCAGGCTCGTCCTCGCGACCCATGTAGTGCGGCAGCGCGAGGTGGCCGTGTTTTTCCAAATCCACGGGCGTGTCCCAGCGGATGAGGCGGTCGCCATTTTCAAAAACCTCCATCACCGTTCCAGCGATCCCGCCGACGCTCACACCGCGTCCTAACTTCATGCGTTTTCCCGGCCTGACGAGGCAACGCCACTCCAGCGGGGAGAGCCGATCAAGGCACAGCAGCTCAGTTTTCCCATCGTCCGAGAACAACCGCGCAGGAATGACTTTGGTGTCGTTCAGCACGAGCAAATCCTCCGCGCGAAGGTAGTCAGGAAAGTCACGAAACATCCGGTGTTCGATCCGCCCCGTGTCGCGATGGATCACCATCATCCGCGAAGCTGAACGCTCGGCCAGCGGCCTCGAAGCGATGAGTTCCTCGGGCAGGTGGTAGTCGAAATCCTTAGTCAGCAACGGCATCGCCAGATCCCTATTCATTCAAGTCCGAAGCATCAAAGGCATTCAGAGATTTTTTTGCCGCAAAGAGGCAAAAAAGGGACGCAAAAATAAGGAAAGTGGACACTCCTTGTGATCGCTCGCGAATATCAGACACATCCAATTTTTTGCGCCCTTCTCGCGCCTTTTTGCGGCTGAAAAAATCCCCAAATCAAAGTCATTTCCCCATAAAAAAAACGGATGCCTCGCAGCATCCGTTTTTCACCGTAGTTTTTGCGGAACCCGGAAAATCAATCAGCCGACTCAGCAGGTGCGGCTGGAGCATTCGAATAACGCCAGCGGATTTTGTTACGCTTCGAGGCGGAACGCAGTTTGCGTTGTTTGCGCTCTGTCGGGGTTTCAAACGCGCGGCGGCGGCGCATTTCTTCGAGGATTCCCTCGGTATCAAGCTTGGTTTTTAGGCGTTTGAGAGCCCGGTCAACAGGCTCGCCTTTTTTCATGGTCACTCCTCGCATGCGATAATTATTGGTTTGGTTAGTTTGGTTCCGCAGTTTCTTCGGGGCGCGGTTGATGCGGGAGCGACTTTGTTTTGTCAACACAGAACCCGGCTCGGTCTGAAAAAAGGGGGGCTTGCACTGGCCCGTGATGTCAGTTAAGCACCCGCGTCCTTCCGCTATCGGAGTGCTCTTGCTCCGACCGTCCGGTTAAACATCCGGCTGTGTGAGGCTTTTAAAACACAAATTATGCACCGTATTCCCTTCGACCGAGTGAACTGGGTCACCAGTTCATTTCTCATCGGCACCGCCCTCGTCGCCCTCATCGGCGTTCCCATCTATCTGGTAAAAGTCGGCCTCGACTGGTTCCAGTTTGCCCTATTCGCCTTCTACGTGACTGCCACCATGATGAGCATCACCGTCGGCTACCACCGCCTATTTTCTCACCTCTCCTTCAAGGCGAAAATGCCCGTGCGGCTTTTCACCCTGATTTTCGGAGCCTGCGCTTTTGAAAATTCCTGCCTCAACTGGGCGTCTGATCATCGCCTCCATCACAAGCACGTCGATCACGAGGGCGATCCCTACGATATTTCCAAAGGCTTCTTTTGGGCGCACATCGGCTGGCTGCTTTTTAAACTCAACCCCGAGCCGCCGATGGATAACGTCGCCGATCTCCGCAAGGACAAGCTCGTCATGTGGCAGCACAAGTATGTTCACTGGATCGGCTTCGTCGTCGGCGTCATTTTTCCGATGGCCCTCGGCTACCTGTGGAACGCCTCGCAGGGTCTTGATCCTTGGCTCGGCGTGCTCGGTGGATTTCTCATCCCTGGCGTCGCCCGCATTGTCGTCGCCCAACATTGCACCTTTTTCATCAACTCCTTCTGCCACATGCTCGGTCGCCAACCCTACTCGACTAGCCACAGTGCCCGCGACAGTGCGATCATGGCCTTTCTCACCTTTGGCGAGGGCTATCACAACTATCACCACGAGTTCCAGCACGACTACCGCAACGGCGTGAAGCCATGGCAGTGGGATCCCAGCAAATGGACGATCTGGACGCTCTCCAAGCTCGGTCTCGTCGAAGGTCTTCGCCGCGTGCCAGACGGTCGCATCCTCCTCGCGGAAATGGGTGAAGCCCGCCGCAAAGCCCAACTCCACCTCGCAGCAATGCGCGGACAACCGCACGTCACTGCCCACCGCGCTGCCGATGCCCTGCACGAACTCGTTGAAAAACTTTCCGCGAATTATCACGAACTCGAACAAGCCGTCACCAACCGCGTGCAGTTATCACGCGAGGTGATGAACGATTGGCAAAACGAGACCCGCAACCTCATGCGCGAACTCCGCCGCACCTACTCCATCGCCTGATTTGGCCATCGAGAAAATTTAAATCCACACGCCCCGTGACCGCAAAGTCCCGGGGCGTTTTCGTTTGAGAATGAGGATCAGACCGACTCCATGAACTTCGACCAAGGCCAATTCAATTTCGAGGCCACAGGCAGCGAAGAAGGCTATCGGAAATGGCGCGAAAAACTGGATGTGAAAAAGTAAGCCTTCGAAAATCGCTGCGGCGTCATCCTCAGCCGCCGAGTCTCCATGACGCTCGAAAATCACGTCAAG
>JANOQR010000259.1:0-13837 GCA_031414935.1 Luteolibacter sp. | reverse complement strand
TGATTTGTTATCGCACGCGGCGTTTCTGCGGCTGGATTTTTATGAGCGTCCGGGAGCACTGCATGATTTCCTCGGCCAGCGTATCAGTGGAAACGCGAGTTTGTGTTATTTCAATTACCGCCAATCGGGTGAGCGGATCGGTAGGGCGTTGATTGGGTTAGATTTTCCGTCGCCCTACGAGCGCGATGCGTTGTTGATGACCATCCCGCGTCAGGGGGAGGGATACCGCCTCTGTGAAGTGGTGGATGAGGCGACGAGGTTGCGATTAGCAGGAGTGTAGCGCGGCTCAGGCGAGCGCAGGACGCATGATTTGGCCGCCAAATCCCATGGCAGATTCAGCCTCATGAAGCGGGCCGACAAAAAATTCTTAATTGATTGAGGGAAATTGATGGAGAAATTCGCACTTACAATGTGAAGTCATACCACCTACCCAAAAACCAAATTTCCAGTAAAGCTTGAGGCCAGTAAAATCCATGTAATTACGGCCCTCACACCCGCTTTTTCCAAACCCGTTTTTTCTTCAAAACCCAAAAATCCATTCATGAAGCCAATTTCCAAGATTCGGCCAGCCCACTACGCACAGCAGCGTGGTTTCGCCCTTGTGGTGACCCTCTCTTTGATGATTCTGCTGACCATCATCGCGGTAGGATTGCTCAGTCTGGCGACTATTTCGCTCCGTTCTGCGAGCCAGAACGACGCGATGGCTGTCGCACGCTCGAATGCGAGAATGGCGCTGATGTTGGCTATTGGCGATCTTCAGAAATACGCTGGCCCAGATCAGCGAGTCACCGCCCGCGCGGATGTGCTGGGTCAAAACATCGCCAATCCACGTCTGACTGGAGTGTGGAAATCTTGGGACATCAACGCGACATCACTTCCTTCTCCGGCGGACTACGAAAAGCCTGCACGCGACCAGAAATTCCTCGGCTGGCTGGCATCGAGTGTGGATCGAGTCGGCTCGGAAAAGATTACTTTTGCAGGAATCTCGACTGAATCTCCCGTGACACTCTTGGGCGAGGGCACTCTTGGTAAAAACGCTTTCCCCGGTGATATTGTCACTGCGGCGAAAGTCCCAACTGCCGCAAAATCCCGTGGGGCATTCGCGTGGGCTGTGATGGACGAGGGCGTCAAAGTCCGCATCAACACTCCCTACGAAGACAGTGCTGGCACCAGAGGGATGCAGACCGCTCAACTCGGCTCGGGCGAACGTCCGAATACTTCTTCGATTCCGGGACTCGAAAAACTGAACCGCTCGCTTTATCTGGAAGGTTCAGGCGGGATAAAAACAATCGACAAGGGTGTCACGCGGCAAAACTTCGAACTTGCGGCGGAGACTCTGGCAGCCGGGACCAGAGCCAAGCTCAAGCCTCTCACTCATGACGTGACATCGACGGCGGCTGGTATTTTCACAGATACTGCCATCGGTGGCTTGAAAGAGGATTTCAGCCTTCTCGCCAACGCCGCATCCCTGCCGACGAACTACAGTGGAAAAGGTGTCTATGACTCGCGTCTCGGCATGACTGGACCTTCCGATCCGCGTTGGGAGTCGTTGCAGCAGTTTGCAGGGCTTTACAAAGACTCCACGCGGCTCGGCAGCTCGGCCAGTGTCCCAGTTCTCAAAGCCCAAGGTCCTTCGGGCTGGGTGGCGGCCAGTGGCTCAGACCTCGTTTCCGGGAAACCCGGTATTCCACAACTTGCCTCGCCACCCGGTGTCGTCTTGATGCCGACGGTTGCTAAAGTGCAAATCGTTTTCAGCCTGCTCACTCGCGATATTTATAATTATCCAAGACCCTCGGGAGACGCGGCAGATAATGTCCCCAAAACTCCGGGGACGAATGCGGAGGAAATTTTACAAAAGCTTCACCACCCTTGGGACGAATCTTTCGCAGGTTCATCTTTTGATTATTTACTCCATCTCCTCTACACCCCAGTCGTTACTTTGCATAATCCATACAACGTGGCACTGGAGTTGAATGACCTGAAAGTCGTCTTCGGAAATGTCCCCTTCGCTCTCCAAGTCTTCCGAAACGGAGAGGCTCAAACAAATGGTCTCGCTCCCCTAGATACCATGTTTCATCAGAATGCTGAGACTGGTAATGAAAATAAACGCTTTGGTATTTCGCTGAAGAACAATGGTGGTTCAAGCAGTTCACCCTCGGTGGGTTCATCTACATTTAAGTTACTACCCGGAGAAGTGATGATGTTTTCTCCCTTCATTGATCCAAATCGCACTTGGTATGCCGAGAGAGGTCCTGGCTCCCAAAGCACCTTTGCAGACTGGGAAACTGGCAATCAACGCACGATCAGCATCAACGCGCTCCCCGGTTGGCGCGGTAACGGAATTGGCTTCGATCTCGATTGGTTTTGCCCCAGTTACAACGGGCTTCGCGTTTCAGAATATGAGAATGAAAATGGCAGGTCTATGTGGCGGGGCGGCTGCATCCCGGCACGGAAGGATGACACATTTTCGGTGAAGTTCGCGCCTCTTGGTGTGCCGGACCTGAGTAAAAACAAGTTCACCGTGGAGATGTTCATCAGGCGTCCGGGTGCCAGTGCCACGGATCTACAGATTTCCTCGGGAATCATCGAGATGGACTACGAAACCCCCAAGGGACTTCAGGACACCTTACTCGGCCCAGATGGCACCTTGACCAGTGATACCTTCACCGCGATGGAAATGCACTCCCACTCGAGCACGGCGATTGGACAAATTCTATCAGCAAAGCCATTTGCGATGATCAGCGCACAGGCTAAAGCGACATTGGGTGGATCAAACGTGGATGATAAGGACGGAAGAAACGCTACAAAACCCTGGTGCTTCGGACATGCCCAAGTCGCTGCTTCATCGAGTAAATTTGTCACTGAACATCCCGCGAACCATCCAAATGAAATCACACTCCAGCGTTTGGACATCAGTGGCACGGATAACGTGATCCAGTATGAACTAAACACAGGGCGCGGTAATTTTATCACCGGCCATACCAACAATACTGGACTGAAGTTCGGGGTCATGAACGACATCCCTCTCACCCCTCTCCAGACGCTCTCCAGTCTGAATGGTGCCAACCCCGGCGGCTCTTCGGGCTATCTGCCAAGGTTTGCCCAACCCATTGGAAATTCATGGGCACATCCATTGCTAGATTCTAGCAAAGCAATTCAACCTGGCAGCTCCGCGACTCTCCTCGATCATTCATTCCTGCTCAACCTCGCCCTTTATGATCATTTCTATTTCTCCGGCCTTGCCGACCAGACTGGGCAATATGGGACTACCAAAACAGCCGCTGCTTTGGTGAGTGATTTCATTGCAGGTAAATCTCTCGTTGACCCTCGCCTCAAGTTGAACATCCCTGCGGGACTCACTTCGGCCACTCTTGCCAAGGAGGTCACCTCTGCTGCCGACAATATCCACTCTCGCGTTGCAGCATGGCAATTGATGCACGGAGCATTCAATATCAACTCCACTTCCGTCGCAGCATGGAAAGCGATGTTGGGTTCCATTCACGACTCACAAGCCATCTTCAATTCTATCGAAAAAGTCCGCAAGAAATCCACCTTTACCAACCTCTCTCCCACCGACACTGGCAACAACGAAACCCGCATCAGCCGTCTCCGTCTGCCTGTCAGCCAATCCGCACAAGACGGTGCTATCGCAAATGAAGCGTATTGGCTCGGTCCACGCGAATACTCTGACGCCCAACTGCAAATCCTCGCAGAGAACATCGTCGAACAAGTCCGGCTGCGCGGCCCGTTCCTCTCGATGTCCGAGTTCGTCAACCGCCGCCTTGGCACCGGAGACACCGCCCAACGTGGGGCACTCCAACAGGCCATCGACAACGCCGAACTTAATCAAGATTTAGCAACAGAAGCCAATGCTGGCTTTGACATTCCCGCGAGTAAAGTGAGCAACTACCAATACAAAAATGTGGAAGCTGGCACTGGCCCCAGCTACCAAGGTGCTCCCGGCTATCTCAGTCAGGCTGACTTGCTGAGTGTTCTCGGCAATGCCGCCACCCCGCGCTCCGACACATTCACCATCCGTGGCTATGGCGAAGCTCGCGACGCCGCAAACAAACCGACGGCTACCGCGATGTGTGAGGCCGTCATGCAGCGCGTTCCCGACTACATCGATCCCACGGATAGAGTCGAAGTCGCTCCTGCCGCGCTCACCAGCACGGCCAACAAAAATTTCGGACGCCGCTTTCAGATGATCTCTTTCCGCTGGCTGAACTCGAACGAAATATAAGTCTGATAACAGCCACATCATTTGGACTATGCGCTCTATTTTGCTTTCAACCTTATTCCTCGTTTCCGCTCTCACTGGAGCGGAGGATCTCCGTCAAATAAATTGTCGTTTCCTGAGTTTCGGGGGGAACGGCGAGCTAGCTTCCGCCATCGCACTATCTGGAAAGGGAGAGGAAATTATCTGCCCGCTTTCTGAGACTCGCATTTCATCCAAAGTCGTTTGCTTTGCCAAAAACAACGCAATTTCATTCCTCTCCGCTACTGATAGAAAACCGCTCGCCACCGCTACCATCCCGGCGGGCGTCAACTCCGCACTGCTCGTCTTCGTCCGCAATTCTTCAGGAGCTGATGCGAAATCACCACCCGCTTGGCGGGTATTCATCATCGACGATGATAAAAAAAACTTCCCCAAAGGCGGTGCCTATATTGTGAACTTTTACAACAAAGACATTCGTTTCATCATCGGCGAGCACAAGGGAATGCTCCAACCCGCCGGAGCACATGGTTATGCAATGCCTACGGAGCGCGACACGTTCAACATGGCCGCAGTAGTCTTCGAATTCCTTCAGGGCGAAAAATGGCGCCCTGCGAGCGAGAGTGCCCTGCGATTTCTTCCCGGAATACGCTACCTCATGATCGCCTTTGTAGATCCCATTTCAGGACGGCCCAGCGTGAAAACCTACCAAGATCTTACTCTGCCTAGTCCACAAACACCAACGCCCTAATTTCTCCCCGAAGAGTAAAAAACATCGCCGCCTGAAAAATCGGGATGAGTCAGAATCGCACGGAATCATGAGACAACTAACTCGCCTCAGCGAACGAAATCCTGAGACCATTCATCCCTCGCGTCAGAGCCACGCAAAAACAAAACGTCTCCATTTTGTAGTGCTGTCTTTTTTGGCTCTGTGTCCGGTTGAGCATCTTGTGGGTGAGGACAAGCAAAGTCCACCAGCCGTTAAAACATCAGTTCAAAATGGCTGGGTCACGGTCACTCCGCCCGAGTTCCCCGGTGCGATCAATAATCCGCTGAAAGGCTTCCGGGAATTTAAAGAAAATGGCTACGGCCTGCTCGAACGCGCCTATATCAAATGGAGCGACATCGAGCACGGTGCGGGTGACTCCGTCGGGCGCATCATCGCCCACACCAACAAGATCACCCAAAAGAACGGCAAGCGTTTCGAAGAGCTAAACCTCAAGCTCGTGCCGCGGGTCTATTTGGATTGGAACGGCGAGATCGATCCTAAAAAAGGCCCGCTCCAACACTGGCCGGCAGACTTGCATACCTTCGACTACGACAGCCCCGCATTCCAGCAGCGGCTCAAGGCTCTGATCGCCAAAATGGGCCAAGCATGGGATGAAGATCCACGAATTTTCGCCGTGCAGATGGGCCTGATCGGGCATTGGGGAGAGCATCACAATCCCGCACCCACCGCCCAGCAACGCCGCTTGCTGGCAGACGCATTTCAAAAAGCCTTCAAGCACAAGCCCGTGCTCGTCCGCCACCACGATCCCGAGTTCGTCGCGGCGGGATTTGGTTTTTACTACGACACCTTTGCCAACATCGACCGCGAGCCACCGCACGGGCCGAAAGATCAATTCCCCTGGCAAGCCTCGCAGGTCCATCCAGACCTCTGGAAACATGGCCCCGTCGAGGGTGAGGTGGAATACAACTGGCAAATCCAGCGTGAGAGCGCGAAGCCGGAGCAGACCTTCGGGCGCACGCCGGATGAAACGATGAAAGTGCCAGCCTACCGCCGATTCATGATCGATAAAATCCGGCGCTACCACACCAGCTACCTGGGCTGGATCGACAACTACGACGACTCGAATCACGAGGTTCTCGCGGGTGCAGGAGAGGTCCAGAAAGCCTTTGGCTACCGCTTTGTCCTCGACTCCGTATCCTATCCCTCCGCCATCCAGCCGGGGGCCAAATTTTCGGTGAAATTGGCCGTGCGAAACACGGGTAGCGCCCCATTTTACGTGGATTGGCCAGTTGCCGTTGGATTGCTTGACCCAGCAACCTTGATGCCCGTCTGGTCAGCTCCGCTCGCAGGAGTCGATGTCCGCAAATGGTTCCCGGGCCAGGATTGGGACAGTGATGCTTTCGCCTACCGCCGCCCCGCCGAGACTTATCGCGAAACGGGTGAAAGCAAACTGCCCGCCGATTTTAAAAACGGCCAATACATCGTCGCTCTCGCCATCCTAGACCGCCAAGGCGGCATGATGCCGAGCGCACGCTTCGCCACCTCCCATTATTTCCGTGGCGGCTGGCATCCACTGGGCTTCATCGGCGTGGGCGAAATCCCGAAAAATCCAGCACTCCAGCATCCGCAGTTCGACAGTCCGGCCTTCGATGATAGCCTCCAGTATCAGGTGCCAGAGAAGTTCAGAGCCATGGAAGCCCCGCCCTTGCCCCGAGTGACATCGGTGACTCCGTGGACTTCTGATCCGAAAAAGGAACTCATCAATCCCGCACGCTACTGGACATTCAGCGCAGGCAGCAAAAACGTGGAAAAACAGATTCTCGATGAGGCGTCCCGAGTCATTCGCGTGACCGGAGACTTCGGAGACAGCTCCAACCTCAACTACGATTTTGAGAACAACCTCAAGCTCGATCGCGGGCGCTACCGCTTCACCTGCCGGGTGCGTGGCACGTCTGGCCAAAACGTCGGGTTTGAGCTAGCTGACGATTGGCGCAGCGTCTCAAAGGAAACCCAATTTCCGCTCACCCAAGAGTGGCAAGAGCAGAGCATCGAGTTCGAGATCCAGACGGAATTTAAGGACTCCACCACGCTGCGTCTCAATTTACCCAAAGCGGTAAAAGGCACCTTCGATCTCGGCGAAATCCACTTAAAAAAGATCAATTAAAGAATTTTCTTCGGCGAGGAAATGATCGCCATTCGCCCCAAGACCTCGGCATTAAAAGTCGCATCAATTTCATCTACGAGGCAAAGAACCGGTCAAAGCAGCTAGATCATACCCCATGAGGAACTTGTGCTGGACCGCTCATCGGGAGACGTTACGTTTGTATTGTTGATTCGAAACAGTCGGGATATGAGCAGGCTATAACACGTGTGCTTCCCTGTTGCTGAGATTTGCAAAAACCCAATTTCATGAACGATCTGACCTTGATGCTGCAAACCGCCGGTGACGACGAAAAGTTGCAGGCGGAAAAGGTGCTGCCTCTGGTGTATGATGAGCTGCGGAGACTGGCGGCAGCCCGGATGGCGCGTGAGTCTGCCGGACAGACGTTGCAGCCCACCGCACTCGTCCACGAAGCGTGGCTGAAGCTGGTCCACGATGGCGGACGCACCTGGGAAAACCGGGCGCATTTTTATCGCGCGGCAGCACTGGCCATGCGGCGGATTTTGATCGATCGCGCACGGCAGAAATCCTCCCTGAAACGAGCTGGAGGATGGCAACGGATGAATATCGCGGATATGGATCTTGCCGCTGCATCCCCTGACGAGCACTTGCTGCTCATCGATGAAAGCCTGCAAATCCTCGAGCGGGAAGACCCAGAAAGTGCTGAGGTGGTGATGCTCAAGTTTTTTTCCGGTCTTACAAACAAAGACGCCGCACGCACCCTCGGAATCAGTGAGGCCACCGTCGAGCGGCGCTGGGCCTTTGCAAAAGTTCGCTTGTTTCAGATGATTCGGAAATCACAGGACGAGCAATACGAGGAGGCATGAAGTATTGATGAGGCAATTTCCGCCGAAAATACGCATTTCTCTGTGAAGTTATTTTGATCCATGAGCAGCAATTCCACACGGCAGATTGAGAGGGCGCTATTCGATGCCACTGTGGGAATCGATGATTCCCCGGCACGCTTGGAGTTTCTCGCGAAGGCTTGTGCTGGCGATGATACGATGCTGACCCGCATTTCAGGCTGGATCGAGGCACAAGATGCCGCAGAGGAATTTTTCTATAAAGCAAGCATCTCGCGGGCAGAGGTGGGAGGCGATGTGATCGGCTCGATGGATGAGGAGCACTTTCCAAGCGTGCGGGCGGAATCTCTCGATCTGGACGGCCCCGGCTCGCAAATCGGGCGCTATCGGCTACTAGAGCGCATCGGCGAAGGTGGCTGCGGCGTGGTCTATCTGGCAGAACAAAGCGAGCCTGTGCGCCGCAAAGTGGCTCTAAAAATCATCCGCCTCGGCTTGGATACGGAGAGTGTCATCGCCCGCTTCGAGTCTGAGCGCCAGTCACTGGCGATGATGGATCACCCAAACATCGCGCGGGTGTTCGATGCAGGGACCACAGAGGCAGGGCGTCCGTTTTTCGTGATGGAACTGGTCCATGGGGAGAAAATTACGGAGCATTGCGATGCTTGCCGCCTCGGCATCAGGCAACGACTGAAGCTATTTATTCAGGTATGCTACGCGATCCAACACGCTCACCAGAAGGGAGTTATCCATCGCGACATCAAGCCATCCAACATCCTCGTGACCACTCAGGACGGGCAAGCTGCCCCGAAGGTGATCGACTTCGGCATCGCCCGGGCAATCGAGGGCCGCTTTTCCGACGACACCCGCATCACGGGCCATTCTCAACTCATTGGCACCCCGGCGTATATGAGCCCCGAGCAGGCGGAGGGCAGCTTGAATCTCGACACGCGCGGAGACATTTACAGTCTAGGAGTGCTACTTTATGAGCTACTGACTGGGAGGCCGCCTTTTGATAGCAAGCGTCTCGCAAAAGCAGGCATGTTGGAAATGATGCGAATCTTGCGGGAGGAAGAACCGCTCCCACCGTCCGCGATGTTGGGACAACTCGAAAGCTCTGAACTTTCCGCCGTGGTGGCGAACCGAGGAACTGATTCAAAGTCGATCATTCCCATGCTGCGTGGGGATCTGGACGGGATTATCCTGAAAGCGACGGCAAAAGATTGTGAAAACCGCTACGACACGGTGACAGGGCTAGCACTAGACGTGCGCCGCCACCTCAATGACGAACCCGTTACCGCACGCGCTCCGGGGAAATTCTATCTTTTCGTAAAACTCGTGCGGCGCAACAAAATCGCCTTCGCGGCGGCCATGGCGATCACTCTGGCACTCATCGCCGGCGGCGCAGTATCCAGTTGGTTCTATGTCAGAGAGCGGGAGGCGCGCCATGTCGCCGAGGCGGCCCGCGCGAACGAGGCCCGCCTTTTGCAACAATCGCAGGCACGCGAAATGATCTCTCAGGCATCCGTCCTACTTGCTGAAGGCAAAGTCAGTAAAGCGGACGCACTCTTAGTAAATACTCCATTTTCCTCGATTGAACCGACTTCGGAGGCACTTCATGTATTCCGTTCTTACGGCGACTGGAATGCCATCCGCAGGCGCTGGGATCAGGCCGCAGAGTGCTACGAGTATTTTATCAAGGCGAACGGCTTCGGGCGGGTTACCCTAGGAGAAGTGTCATGGATCTTAATGGCGGTCGGGGTCACTCAAGTAGAAGCCGGAGAAAATGCGGCATATCATCAACTCATCACTCATAGCATCGCGAATTATACAAATTCCTCGAACTATATTTTCAGTGCAATCGTCCTCAAATCTTGCCTGCTCCTCCCTGCTGACTCAGACATCCTCAACGGGCTTCAACCACTTGCCGATCTGGTGACCAGTAAGCTGACATCGACCCTCCCCAATGGCATCGATGCACAACAAGGTGCCTTCGCAGCCATGAGCATGGCATTGATGGAATATCGCAAAGGAAACTACTCGGATGCCCAGAAATGGTGCCACGTATGCCTGAAATTCCCTGATGAGAACGATGCCCGCAGCACGACCATCTATGCGATCAGTGCCATGGCCGCCAAGAAACTCGGGCAATCCGAGCTGGCCCAATCTGAGTTGGCACGCTCACAGGAATTTTCAAGTCGGACTGCCGGACCAGATCCACTGACATTCCACGCGCAGGGTCAAGGCTATTGGCAAGACTGCTCAATCGCCCGGATTCTGCTAAAAGAAGCGGAAAGAACGCTGAAGTAGATCACCACAACGGAAATCTCGTTCCAGCATGAGGCAGTTTGCTTCATAAACTTCTAGCAGGATTATTCAGCTATGTTCATTCGGACGACTGCCTGATCTGCCTCGAGAACCCAGATTTGGTGCATGGCCACCCCGTCGGTCACACAGGATACAGTAGAGAAAAAATCAGAAAACATACCAAAGTCATCGACATCTAATTGACCAACGGCTCTCTGAAATGTTCCACGGTGTTTGCGTCATGACCCCACCCTATAGTTTATCAGCCGCAGCAGCCTCTACGAATTCCATTTAAATCGTGATTATTATTCGCCTGACTGAGGGAAATTTTTAGTGAAATACGCTTCGTCATTGTAAGGCTAAACGGGATAAGCCGTTCAACGGCCACAATTTTTCCGCAAGCTCTGTCCCGATAACCACAAACTCAACTAACTCAGATGCAAAAAAACAATGATAAGGAATCTACAAATACCGATTGTTTAGGAGTCATGCCTACCAAACTGTTCAATCTCGCTCATCTAGCATCGAGATTCCTCGCACTGCGTCCACGCGGCCTTGCATACACCGCAATTCCGGTGATCGCGTTGACCTCGATCTTCCAATCCGCAGACGCACAGATTCTTTCAAACCTACAAGCACACTACAAATTTGATGATGCCGCAAATCTCGGCGCGGACAGTAGCGGTAAAGGCAACAACCTGACCACAGGCGTAGGAACACCTGCCCACTCCACCAGCGGTAAGTTCACCGGGGCTTTGTATCTAAATGGAAATAGCTCCCTAATCTTCCCCACATTCCCCACGGGTCCGAATGGAATACCTACAGGCAATAACTCTTACAGCATCGCCTGTTGGATCAAGCCGGATCTAGATGGTCCCGGTGATGCCGAAATTCTCGGTTGGGGTGACCAAAATCCAAGCAAGGGAAACTTCTTACGCTTTTTAAAAAATAGCGATGAGATCAATAACTACTGGTGGTACTCTGATTTCTACGGTTCTCTTGGTAGCGGCAGTCTTTTCGACGGCAAATATCATCTAGTAGTTGCAACTTGGGATCAGATTACCAGAACCCGAGAAATTTATATCGACGGTATGCTAGTGGCAAAGACCACATTAACTGCATCTCAAGCGGATATAGACGCACAACCGACTAACTTCAAAGTCGGAAGTAATGGGAACGGATTCAAGGGTTACCTAGATAATTTGATTATCGTCAGTCGCGCCCTAAACAAGACTGAAGTCTCCAGTTTGCTCAACCAAGGTTTGGTAGCCCCAACTCCCGCTATCGATACCCCGTTAGTGTTGAATTCGCCATCCATACAGCAGCTAGCTGGCAATAATCTACTCGTCGGTTCGCTCGAAGGTAACGGGACAATTAACAATGCACCGTCCACCGCAGTGACCCTCACCACAGGATTCTCAAATCTGATCGATAGCTCCAAAAATTTCACCGGATCGATCACTGGAAATAATGTCACATTGGTGAAACTCGGTAAAGGTTTCCAGAGCCTTGCTGCGGCAACCAAGACCCTCACAGTTCAGGGAGAAACCCTCGTCCAGGGCGGAACCCTATGGATGGACGGAGGCACTCTGAATACAAGTGCCGTAAAAGTGTCAAATGGCTATACCTTTGGCAAGGTCCCCCCAGAATTCGGAGGCAAAGGCACGATCAATGGAAACGTTATTTACATGGCTGGATCGATTCCGGTCTTCACAAACACCGGAACGCTCAACATTACCGGAACCTTAACGGTAGCCAACGGCTCTACCGTGCGTTTGAGACTCGGAAATAATGTAGGTGTAGGTAATTACACACTTGCAACCTATACTCAGGCCGGAAGCAGTGGTAACTTTCACATCGTTCCTGAAGTGGAGAGTGGCAGTTTTGCCAGCAACGCAAAGGGCTTGTTGACCCAGAGTAACGGAATGCTGGTTCTAAATGTAACCAGCATTCCGTCGAACACCACAATATCTAACCTTAATGTCTATCCCGCCGTGCCAGGTCTGGCGCGCTCGACAAATTACGCTGTGAGGATCCGTCGCTCCGACCAAACAAGCACATGGAATACAGCGTTTGTGCTCCAAACTCGTGCCCGTCCGAAAGAATCACCCAGCGGCTACTACGACCAAGTGAAGGACTGGTCTCATAGCTATGTGAACTTTGAAATGAGCACTCCTGTAGTCGTTGAAATTAAAAAACTCGATGGCTCATCATTCACCAACAATGCAGCGGGTTCAGTCATTGTGCGGCCTTCGGCAAAGGGAACTCATTCGTTCTCCACAGATGGAAAAACACTGACAGTAAATTTATCTAATCCCTGCAACGTATCTATAGACATCGATGGCCAAATGGAGGGTAATCCAAATGCTCCCGGCAAAAATCCAATCCGCCACACGCTCTCGCTGCACGCAAACGCAACAATTACCGATAAGCCTAATCCAAATGCAGCGGATGTGCTCACAGTTACGCCGGGAGTAATTCCGCCCACCACGGGTCCATGGAAAACCTTATACTTCTTACCGGGTATCCATGATCTCGGTAAGGACTTTCAAATTTATGGTAATAAACAATACTATATTCCAGGTGATGCGATCGTCCACGCTACATTAAATAATGTAGGAGCGGGCAACTCGCAAAACGGAAGCAACATCCGCATCTTCGGACATGGAACAATCTCAAGCGAACGCTTCAATCATTGGACGCTGGAGGTCGCTACCGAAGACTTAGCGAATAAGTGGCGCTCTCTCGACATCGCAAACTGTAAGAATACTAAGGTGGAAGGAATCACCTTTGCGGACTCAGCTTTTCACACCATCATCATGCAAGCGTATTACGCTTACGACCCAAACATCACGAATACAGTGTCGTGGGTGAAAGTATTTACTTGGCGAGTCAATGGCGACGGCGGCGGTTGTTCAGCCCAAAGCGACGTGAGCAATTGCTTTATTCGCACACAGGATGATGGCCTCTACCTCTCAGGTCGCTCGGTGAGAGACACAGTGATGTGGACCGATGTCAATGGAGCGAATATGCGCCTCTCTTTCTTAACAGATAACACAGTTGATCCTCTGACAGCCGAGAACATCGACGTGATTTATACTCGGAGTGCGTGGTGGAGTGGATCTACTGGCTTGCAAATGCCCAGTGATGCGACTGGAGTCCATGGGGCTGGTGTTGTGTTTAAGAATATCAACTTTTCAGATCCCTTTCCGAGCAACCGTGCGATTGATATTACTCAGGGAGCAGGTTCCTTCGCGGGAGTTCGCTTCGAGAATATAACGATTGCAAATCCCAACCACTCCAAGTGGGTGACCAATGAGAATCCCAACCCAGATAAAAAGAATTTTCTTAAAGCACTAGGAGACGGGTCGATTCAAAACCTGCAATTTTACAACCTCAAGATCGGCGGCACAACGGTGACCTCTACGAACTACACAGACTATTTTACCCTATCTGGTAACGTCAGCATACCCTCTTTTACCGATAGTAGTTCTAGTCTTCCCAAAGTATCTGTGACTGTAACGGATGCAAGTATCGGTGAGCCACACAACCACGGGATGTTGACGTTTAATCGGGTTGGCAACACCACTTCGGCTTTAACGATCAACTACACGGTCGCTGGC
>JANOQR010000258.1:0-2439 GCA_031414935.1 Luteolibacter sp. | reverse complement strand
GTCATCAGACTGGAATTGGCCGTGAGGGTCACGGGGCCATTGATCGTGCTGATTCCAAAGCGGGCGCGAAGGATTCCACCATTGAGCTCCAAATCCCAGGCATTATAGCTGATCGGGGCAGCTATTACGTTGCCGAGAAGGATCAGCCCCCTGGTCACTTTGACATCGGCACCGGCAGCGCCCAGAGCCCCTGCGTGGTTCAAGAGGATGGTGTTGGCATTCCCAGCGAAATTCACCACGGTCGAGGTGAGACCAATATTGTTGCCGTTGATGGTTGCATGCGTCGAGGTGGCGAGGCTGCGAGTGCTGCCGGTGGCATTGAGAGTGATGCTGCCACTCAGAAGGCTGGTGAACACATGATTTACCGAATCGTTGAAATCGATGACTCCGGTGCTGCCCAAACCAATAGTGGAAGCCGCAGTACTAAAATTCACGCCGGTGGTTGCCAGGAAATTCAGTTTGGTAGCGGCAACGTTGCCGCCGAGTGTCACCGCGCCTCCGGTTCCCCGAAAATCCGCGACGTCCTGTCCGCCTGCGCCATTCCAGAGCTGGTATGCCGTGCCATTCCACCAGTTCGGGGTCGCGTCGGCGGCAGGGGCCCACGCCCCGGCACCGCCAACACCTGATGCTGTCGGAGGATTGCCGCTGGCACCGGTATTGTTGCCGTCCCAGTAAAGGATGCCAGCGGATGCGGAAGTGGCGGTGAAGTGGCAAATCAGAGCAGCGCAACTGGTAATGGTGACGAGCAACGGATTGAAACGATTGGTTTTTTGGGATTTCATGATTGTGGATTGTGGGTAGAGTTTAGGGTTCAGGGAACCACGACATCGAGGCGACCGAAGAGCTTGGTGTTCGCACCGCGTGGGACATAAACGCGGACCTGGTCGGTGGCGGCCGCTGCCGGTGGGTTGAAGATGAAGTCGTCATCCACTTGGATCACCACGCCGGAGGCTCCGTCGATGGCGGTGGTCCATGGTCCGACCAAGTCGGTGTCTGTTTCACAAGCCGCCGTCACTCCGCCAGCAACGGAAAGGTCGCTGCGGCGATAGGTGAAGAGCAGGTAGTTTCCGGCGGGAATGGCGGGTGTGCTGACTGGATTTGTCACCAGCTCGAGGGTGGGCAGCAGGGCAGTATCCATGCCGGTGGCTGGATTCCCGCCGATGACCATTTCCACGCCGTTGTCGATGCCGTCATTGTCGGGGTCTGCGTCAGCACCGATGATCAAGGGGTCTGTTGCACCTGGAAAGAATCCGTCGATCCAGGAAGCGTAGGAAGCGGCCGAACTGAGAACGAGGATGCCTGTGCCTTCGCTAAAAGTGTATTTTTTGGCACCAACGGTTTTGGTCCAGATGTTAGCGTTTTCCGTCCATCCGGCGCCGAGGACGGCGAATGACCCGTTGAAGGTTGCGGCGAGTGTGGCGGTATTGACTATAATCCATGAACCGGAAGTCAATTCAGTGAAATCGGTTTGAGTGGTGTCGATGACGAAGTCGCCATTGAGCGTGACCGTGCCCACGCCGGTGATGGAGTTGCTAGTGCCGGGGCTGTCACCGATGACGAAGTTGAGCCGGGCGTTGTCAGCGAGGACGAGTGTGCCTGCGTTGACGGTGGTGTTGCCGGTGTAGCTGTTGATGCCTCCCAGGGTCTGGGAGAACGTGCCATCCTTCACTACGTTGATGACTCCGAGGCTTCCACCGCCGACGATGGTGGTGTTGCTTGAAACTTTGTCCGCCGTAGGATTCAACGTCAGGATGGAGGGCGTGCCCGTATTTGTGTTAATGATTCTCAGATCGTTACTCCCGGCCCCATTGATCAGGCCGTTCAATGACTGATCATAGCCGGCGAGATCGAGCGCAGTCCCGCTTCCGCTGCCCGAGGCTCCACAGACGGTCCAATCTATCGGCAAGGCATTGGTAATCCCGAGGCGAACACCTGCGTAATTTCCAACACCCAAGGCCAGGCTGGTAAAGATCGTAGAATCGCCCCCAAAGACGTTGGCTGCATTTGAGAGAGTCACGAAATCACCATTGCTGTCGCCTACACGGAACAGGATGTTGGCGGTGGTGATTCCCGATGCCTGGGTGATCGCTCCGGTGAGGGTCAGCGATGCACCAGTTTGCGCACCGATGCGGGATGTGCCATTGGCACCCAGCTCGATATTGCCCGCGTAGGTATTGGAGCCGTTGACGCTTTGAAGCGCACCGCGTGAGCCGATGGAGCCGATGACGAAATGGTCTGCAACGGTAACACCCGCTCCAGAGATGGTGAGGGTCTCACCGGTGCCGAAGGTGCTTCCCCCTGCAAGTGCCAGCGACGCGCCGCTGGTGACACTGGTGCCCAAGGTGGTATCTCCCAGCGCACTGGAGCCGCTAAGAACGACGGATCCAGCGACGATGGCGGTTGAGCCGGAATAGCTGTTTGCTGTATCGACCGTCAACA
>JANOQR010000257.1:0-8677 GCA_031414935.1 Luteolibacter sp. | reverse complement strand
AAAATCTGGGCGCGGGGTGCTGCCGACAACAAAGGGCAGATGTTGGCGCATGTGTTAGGCGTGGAGAAAACCCTGCGGGAAAATCGCGAGCTGCCGGTGAATTTGATTTTCCTGTTTGAAGGTGAGGAGGAAATCGGCAGCCCGAATCTCGCGTCGTTTTTGCTGCATCATTGCGATGATTTGAAATGCGACGTGATTGCCATTTCCGACACGGGCATGGTGGCTCCAGGAGTGCCGACGCTGGGCTACGGCCTGCGTGGGATCACCTGCTGCGACGTGATTTTACGCGGACCCAAGGGGGATCTGCACTCCGGGCTTTTCGGGGGCGCGGTGGCAAATCCCGCCGCTGCTCTCGCCCGGCTGGTGGCGAGTTTGCACGCGCTGGACGGCACAATTTCGATTGATGGATTTTACGATCAAGTGCGTCCGCTAGAAGCGTGGGAGCGGGAAATGTGGGCGAACATTCCCGGCGTGGGCGATGCCGATTTCCTATCAGTCACGGGTTCACCCGGACTATTTGGCGAGCCGGGCTACACTTCTGCCGAGCGCACTTGGGCGCGGCCTACAGCGGAGGTGAATGGCATCGGCGGCGGCTATCAGGGCGAAGGCTCGAAGACAGTTTTACCCGCTGAGGCATTCGCGAAATTGTCCTTTCGGCTCGTCCCGGATCAGAACCCGAAGGACATCATGGAAAAAGTCAAAAGCCACCTCGAGTGGCATTGCCCGCCCGGTGTCGATGTGGAGGTGAAGCCCGGCCACGATGGCAAACCTTACGTCACCGATCCGCACTCGAAATACGGCCTCGCCGCCCAAGCCGCCCTGCGTGCTTCGTTCGAGGCAGAGCCTGTGCTCATCCGCGAAGGCGGCAGCATTCCCATCGTCCAAACCTTCCGCGACATCCTCGGAGCAGACACGCTGCTGCTAGGTCTCGCGCTGTCTGACGCGCAGATTCACGCACCTAACGAGAATTTCCCGGTAGAGAACTTCGAGGCCGGGATTCGTTTGAATCAGGCACTGCTCACGGAGCTGGCAAAGTGAAGAGAACCACGAAAAACACGAAAGAGCACGAAATGGAGGAAGAGAAACTGTTGTTTCACGCTGAGGTTGGACGGATTTTAGATGCCGCATTTGAAGTTCAACGTCACCTTGGCCACGGGCTACTTGAAAAGCCTTATGAAAACGCGCTGGTTTATGAGCTGGAACTCCGTGGAATTTCTTACGTGCAACAACCTCGCTATAAGTTAGACTACAAGGGCCGATTCGTTGGTGAATTTATCCCTGATCTCGTCGTATTCGGAGCAATCGTGGTCGATACCAAAACCATCGATCACATTGGCGATATTGAAATCGCTCAAATGCTCAATTACCTCCGCCTCACGCAGCTTCGTGTAGGCTTCATCATCAATTTTAAGAACCGCCGCCTTGAAACACGACGTGTCGTCCTCTGACTTTTCGTGATCCTTCGTGTCTTTCGTGGTTCATCTTACTCTTCATTTTCCCAATGTCCGATCCCATCACACCCAAGCTCGATTTCATCCGCGAGATCATCGCCGATGACCTTGCCACCGGCAAACACGCCACCACCATCACCCGTTTCCCGCCGGAACCTAACGGCTACTTGCACATCGGCCACGCGAAGTCGATCTGCCTGAATTTCGGCATCGCGCGTGAACATGCTGGGGCGAAATGCCACCTGCGTTTTGACGATACGAATCCAGAAAAAGAGGAAACCGAATACGTCGAGAGCATCAAGGCAGACGTGAAATGGCTGGGGTTTGATTGGGGAAATGATCTCTACTTTGCGAGCGACTATTTCACGTTTTTCTACGACTGCGCCGTGCATCTCATCCAGCAGGGAAAAGCCTATATTGAGCAACAATCCGCCGAGGAAATGCGTGCCAGCCGCGGCAATCTCACGACTCCCGGCACACCGTCGCCCGGACGATCCCGCAGCGTGGAAGAAAATTTAGACCTCTTTGCCCGCATGAAAGCCGGTGAGTTTAAAGAGGGAGAATGCGTGCTCCGTGCCAAGATCGACCTCGCATCCTCGAACATGAATCTGCGCGATCCCGTGCTCTATCGGATCATGCACGCGCAGCACCACAACACCGGAAACGCATGGTGCATCTACCCGATGTATGACTACGCGCATCCGTTGGAGGACGCTTTGGAAAACATCACCCACTCGCTCTGCACGCTGGAGTTTGAAAACCACCGCCCGCTTTACGATTGGGTCATCGAGAACTGCCCGGTCCCGTCTCAGCCACGCCAAATCGAGTTCGCGCGGCTGAATCTAACTTACACGGTGATGAGCAAGCGTAAGCTACTCCAGCTCGTGCAAGAAGGCCATGTCGGCGGCTGGGATGATCCACGCCTACCCACCATTTCTGGCATTCGTCGCCGTGGCTATCCGCCGGAAGCAGTGGTGCATTTCTGCAAGCGCGTCGGCATCACCAAGTTCAACGGCACGACGGATGTTGCGCTGCTAGAATTCGACATCCGGGATTTCCTCAATGCCTCTGCTCCGCGCCGCATGGCCGTGCTTGATCCGGTAAAAGTCGTGCTGGAAAACTGGTCTGCCGAGCCTCTCACCACGGTCGAGATTGCCAATCACCCGCAGAACGCGGAAATGGGCAACCGCCACGTTTTCATCTCTAATGAGGTCTGGATCGAGCGTGAAGATTTCATGGAAGAGCCGGAGAAAAAGTTCTTTCGCCTCGGTCCAGATCGTCACGTCCGGCTCAAGGGTGGCCACATCATTCGCTGCACTGGATTTGAAAAAGACGCCGCAGGAAACATCACCCTCATCCGTGCGGAAATCCTTCCCGGCACCGTTGGCGCGGATTCGCCGGCAGGCGTCGTCTGCAAGGCAGCGATCCACTGGGTCGATGTCGCTACGGGTGCCGACGCCGAGGTCCGCATCTACGACCGCCTCTTCACCGAGGAAGATCCAGACGCGGCTGAAGGCGGATTTCTCAGCGTCATCAACCCGGATTCGTTGAAGACAATCACCGCAAAAATCGAGCCAGCCCTTGCTACCGAGGTAGCAGGATTTTCCTGCCAGTTCGACCGCATCGGCTACTTCATCGCAGACGCCATCGACTACCAACCGGGAACCAAGCCCGTTTTCAATCGCACCGTCGCGCTCAAAGATTCTTGGGTGAAAAAGGGTGGAAGATGAGGGGCTTTCGGACCGCAGGAACATGTCCTATCCGTTACCCACAAATGTGGAACGATGAGCGCAGGCAACCCTACCAGCGAGAGCGAGCGTCGATCACGGGGTTGGGTTGAAACTACGCATGGGCATAAAAACAGGACGGCTGATAGGGTTCCGTTTTTTGTTAGCCATTCTTTTTTACTTTCTTGAGGATTGAAACCGCCTCAGCCCACCGCTCTTTTGTTCCTGTGAATTGGCCGTTCCAAATACTCTCGCCATCGCCTATCATGAACGTTGTCTGCGTGATACTTTCCTCAGTTTCAAACTGAACAAAACTGCCTGAGAACGTATCGCCATCAATCTCTTCGATCCTGTATTTATCGGTCCTGAGTTTGATAGCCTTGTTGTCTTTCACAAGACCAACGAAGCCCTTGGCCATCGCTTCAATTTGTTCCGGGATCTGCTTCACATTGCCGGGCACGGGCGATCTGGAAAACATGAGGAGTGCCGTATCGCCCTCCTTCCGAGTGACAGTGTAGAACTGCATTCCTTTGCCGCCCTTGAATTCGACCCTCCAAGTCGTTGGAGCTTCCACAATAAGTGCTTACTTCGCTGCTTGAGCGAGCAAGGGGAGTGCGGCACTTGAAATCAGAAATATGGCGGCGAGTATGTTTTTCATTTTATTGGCTATCGTCCAAAGTGATGACAACTCCACTAGCAGAAGCCAGCTTTGAACGCGAGGTTGAGGTCGGATTTTCGGGGCAGGCGTCTAGGGCATGATGTTCTCACGTCTTATGAAGCCGGACGGGCAAACCAGAAAATTCCAGACGATCAAGTGCTCACCTACGCGAAGGAGCAAAACCGGGCCGTCATCACCTTGAACCGCCTCGATTTCATCCGCCTTCATCAGGAAACACAGGGAAATCTTTATGGAATCATCTTCAGCACTCGCGACGACGCGGATCGCGCCGCATTCGCCCAACGTATCCAAATCCGCCGCGAAGCCCGTTCTTGAAATCCCGATCCGCAGGGCCTAGTCTTTCACTCATGAGCATCATCACGGTAACCTTGCCCGATGACGATCTCGCATTCCTGCGAAGCTTTTCCAAAGCACAAGGAACCTCTGCGGAGGAAATCCTCGCCCGCCAGGCACGCAGCCTGCGCCGGCAATTGGAGCGACCGCTCCCGCCCACAACCACCGCCGCTAGCGGAATCATCTCGGGTGACGTGGAAGCCTCGAAGGCCTATTCGGATCACATCGAGCGCAAACACCGGTGAAAGTGACGGTGGACGTCAACGTCCTGCTCGACGTGTTCCAGAAACGCGAGCCTCACTACGCCGCATCCGCACGCGTGATAGCAATGGTCGAGGAACGGGAAATCGAGGCTGTTTTTCCCGCCCACGGCATCACCACGCTCTACTATCTGGCCCGTAAACACGGCACTCGCCCGGATGCTGAAGCGGCATTGGAAAAAGTGCTGAACCACTTCCAGATCGGAAATCTGGATCCCGATGGATGGCAGCGTGCCCGTTCCCTTCCCATCACCGACTTCGAGGATGCCGTAGTCGCGACTGTCGCGGAAACATCCGGCTCCACACTCATCATTACAAGGAACACCGACGACTTTGACGGTGCGCCCGTGCCTGCAATCGCACCTCTTGAGTTTTTAAGCCAATTCTTCCCCACTTAACTCCGCCAATCTTCACTTCGATAAGTCCCTTCAGCGCGGGATTAAACGTTCGACTTGTTCGGCTAAGCCTTGGCGAAGACGGATGTTCGATGTTCTCAGTGCCCGTCACCGAATCCCACCCACAGGCGTTGCTGGAGACGCTGCATCGTTGCGTAGATGTGAACCGGAGTATTCTGACCCCATTCACTGAACTCATCCATTCTGGCTCAAGTTCACCAAAACCTGCCGCTGCTGGATACATAAGGGAAATTATTCGAGGATCATCGCCTAAACCCTTAGGTCTTATTCACTCCATTCACTTTGAGGGTCAATTAAGAATCTCGATCAGCTTTGATTTGAGAAGCTGTTTCCGTTTTTCAATGAATTCGCAGAAGTTCTCAAAATCGAGACTTACTCCCCGTGGTATCAAACAACGGTCCAGAAGTAGATCTCGATCCTTGGTTCTACATTCAAACTCAACCCAGTCCTCAAGACAGCGATCCTGCTTCGCCATATTTTCATTAGAGTCGAGCATCTGGAGGTTCAGAATACTGTTGTTGAATTCACTAGACTGATAACGCGCTTTGTCCTCTGGGGAGCAAGTCAATAAATCCAGTTTCTTTCGTTCAAAGGAGGAAATTGGATGAAGATGATCTTTATGGAAATCATTGTTTCGATAATCCAGGGCGGGGGCTAGCAATGCCAAGATGCTAAAAGCATATCGATTGTCTTTCTGGGTTTTGAGAAGCTCATCTACGAAATCTTCCCCAACGCTAGTGTCCCGGCGGATTTCTAGGTTGATCCGCTCTGATGGGAAAAGGGTCACGTCCGGCGAGATTTTTTCCATGCCGGTAGCATCTACAGTGAAGCCGCGACGGACCTGGGAAAGAATACCATCGGAACTTCCGGCTCCGAAAATTCGCTTGATCGACATGACGTGGAGCCATTTGCGAATCACGGTTCGATCATCACGGAAACGCACGCTGGTAGCGAAGTCGCGATAGATATCCCGATGGAAGATATAGTAGATCACTGGGATGACAGTGTTTTTTGAAGCCAGTGTCTGGTCATTGAAGCCGAAGCTGTGTATGAGTTCAAAACCAGCTTGTATCGCATCTCGGATTTTTTCCCATTCTTCTTCGAAGTTGTGAGCGTTTTCAGCTGTAAAATTCGTTACCTTGAAACGGATATCTCGACTGTAAAGATAAAGATATGCTTTGAAAATGAAGTCTTTTGATATGCTAAAACCCATATCTTGGACACGATCAACAAGTGCGTGGATTTCTTGGCGAGCATCCTTATTCTTCCAATTTGCGATAGCTATGGACATGATTAAGTCTGAAAAATCTAGAGGTTTTCCACCGCTATTAATTCGGATGAAAATATTCAGGGCTTTCTGGAGATCTTGCTCTTGCTCCAAAAAGAAATTGATTACCGACTTAGAAAATACAATCTCCTGCAATTTAGCTAGAATATCAATAGACTCACCAGAAAGTCCCTTTTCGGTAACGTATCTGTTGAATGAGCCAATGTTTGAAAGATTTAGGATCTTGCCGACTCGAAACCATTTCCCAAGGTGGATTTCCTCCCTCTGGGTATTTGAGTCTGCTAGAAATGAGAACTCGTAAAGGCGACCATCCTCTTCATCCTGATCATCGAGTAAGGCTTCGATATTTAAATAGAGGTGCCGCGTTGGCATGCTCCATTCGTCATTCGCCCAGTGCTTGTGTTTCTCTTTGTAGGCGTAACTACCCTTTAAGCCGATGTAGAGCGATGTAAGACGTTGCTGTCCGTCAAGAACTGCCGTGAAATTTCCCAAGCCTTCGACACTGGCGTCTTCATTATGAATATTGTATCGCTCTCGGTAGTTCCTCAAAAATCGGTAGAACTTGTAGGACTTGCCGGCGGCACCCTCTACATTCCAAAATAAGAATGAACTAATCGGGTAGCCTCGCATCAATGAATCAAAAAGCCATTCGATTTTGGAGGATGGCCATTCAAATTCTCGTTGTATCGCTGGAAGCAAGTAACGGTTTTGCTCAATATTATCGAGCGCATTTGCAATTGTGATTGGCGTCTGGAAGGACATCAGATTTATGGTTGGATTCTTTTTTTGTTAGTACGAAAGCACCCGTGTTTGGTCCTTGTCTAATATTCAGCGAATTCCTTGCGTCCGTGTTTTTCGATGATCTGTGGGTGGATACTTACGGCAGCTTCAGCGATAGGATTCTCTTCGATGCTGGATTAGAGTCAGGCGACGGAAGCGATGGATTGGGCGGGCTGGATGCCGGAGATGAGCTGCTTGCGTTTGCGGGTGAGGGCGCGGAAATCGCATTCGACTTGGATGCCGTGCCAGAAGGTATCGGACTGGCCGAAGAAGACACCGAAACGGATCGACATGGCAGGAGTGATCGAGCGCTTGCCGAGGACGATTTCATTGATCGCACGGGGAGGAACTCCGATGGCGCGGGCCATAGCGTTTTGAGAGATGCCCATGGGCTGGAGATATTCCTCCAAAAGAATTTCACCGGGAGTGATGGAATGTTTCATGGCTATAACGTATGGCGTTATGATAAGGCGTCAATGGTAATCCATGATGGCGACCTCGGCGGGGCCTGAGTCGGTCCAACGGAAGACGATGCGCCACTGGTTGTTGATGCGGATGGAGTGGCAACCTGCGAGGCTGCCTTTGAGAAGTTCAAGACAATTTCCGGGTGGAACGGATAGGTCGGTGAGTTGTCGAGCTTGGTTCATCTGGATGAGCTTCCGCAAGGCAACTCGGGCGATGGAGGCGTAGCGTTTGTTGGACTCAATGAGAAAAAGGGCTTCTGTATCCCGATCTGAAAATGACTGGATCATGAGGCTCGGAGGCAACGACGTGTTAGAAGCGGAGCGACGGTCGCAGACCGCCGCTACAGGTGACTAAACTCCCATGGCCCGGGTCTGCGGGATGCCGAAGGTTTTGCGGATGGGGCGGGTGGGTTCTTCGGAGGCGGGCCAGATGGAATCGGCGGCGTGTTGGATGGCGGAGCGGCGGGTGTTGATGAGGTGGAGCAGGCTGTCGCGGTCGAGGCGGGTGAGTTCTTTGTCGCGGTTGGCCACGGTTTGCTCGTCTTTTTCGCCAGTGTATTTCGTGAGGAGGGTATCGACGGCGGTGATTTTCTCCGGGGTCTTGAAGCCGGGGAGGCTGTCGGCTTTGGCGCGGGTGATGAGGGTGGCGGAGTTCTGGAGCAGGGCGGCGCGGTTGGCATCGAGGCGGAGACCGATGAGGTAGCCGTCGAGGGGGAAATTGGTTTCCGGGTCGCCGTCCTCCGCGAGCATTTTGTGTTTTTGCTTGGCGGCACTTTGGATTTTCTGAAGGGCGGTGGTGAGTTTTTTGGCGGCGAGTTCAGCGGCGGCGGTGGCTTGCTTGGACTCGTCGTTTTCCTCGCCGCTGGCCGTGGCGCGGCTGCGGGTTTCCTGAAGGGCGTCGGAAAAATCGGTGAGGTAGGCGGGGGTGATGTCTTGCTCGGTCATCTCGCCGGGGTGGCTGAGGGCGGCGGCGAGGACGGTGTCGGCGAGTTCCAAGTCGTCGATCTGCGCTTGGTTGAAATAGCCGCGAGTGCGTGGGGTGGCAGGGGCGGGAGTGACTGGCGTTGGGTTGGTGTCGGGCATGATGTTGGTTTTTTAGACGGATTATCTGTTACCCTAACTCTGGCAGAATGACACGGGAATTTTCCCAGAATTTTTTCGTGGCATGTTTGTTGGGAGGGGGAGCGATTCAGGAAGATGGGAACCACGAAACACACGAGAGACCACGAAGAAGAGAGTGTGTCAGCAGACGCTTGCTGTTCCGATAGGAGGGCGTCTT